>JAZREG010000119.1:0-23791 GCA_045660725.1 Faecousia sp. | reverse complement strand
GCGGCGCAGCATAGCTGCCACATCCTCGTCAGCGGCGGTCATACCGGTCTTGACATCCACCACCATGACGATGCAATCGGCCAGTTCGATGCCGATCTCCGCCTGGCGGCGCATAAATTTCAGCATATCATTCTCCGTACCGGGTTCGATACCACCGGTATCCACCAGGGAGAAATGCCGTCCGCACCACTCGCAATCACCGTAGATCCGGTCACGGGTGACGCCGGGGGTATCCTCCACGATAGAGGTCCGCTGGCCGGTCAGCTTATTAAAGACCATGGATTTGCCCACATTGGGGCGGCCGATAATGGCCACCAAAGGCTTTGCCATGGGATCACTTCCTTTCCATAGAAACAACTACATTATGGCATAAACTCTCGTCGAAATCAACGAAAATATAAAAGAAACACCTGGGATAACCCGCAGAAAAGGAAAAAGAGGAAGGCTGAAGCCTTCCTCTCGCATTTCCTGCCTTAGTCAGCCTTGGCGGCCAGGACCTGACGGCCATTGTAGGAGCCGCAAGCCTTGCAAGCTCTGTGGGGCATGACGGGTTCGCCGCACTTGGGGCAAACGGACACGCTGGGAGCGGACAGCTTCCAGTTACCGCCACGGCGCTTATCGCGACGGGCCTTGGACACTTTACACTTAGGGACAGCCATGGTGACACCTCCTTGGTCAAACTGCTTTTTACAGCATTACTTTTGGTTTTTACTTCTCAAGAAGCTGCTTCAAAGCAGCAAATCGGGGATCGATCTCCTTCTGACAAGTGCAGGCCTCGTAGTTCAGATTTCTGCCGCATCCGCAGCAAAGTCCCTTGCAATCCGGCTTGCACAGCAGCTTGGAATCAAAGTTCAGCACAAAAACTGTCCGAACAATGTCCTCCAAGTCGGCGCTGTCTCCCTCCAGAGGGAATACCCACTCATCTTCATTCTCTTCATTGGAAAACTCGGTAACCAGCACCACTTCCAGGGGAAACTCCACGCTGGAATCGAACTCCGTGGCACAGCGGTCGCAAATGCCATGGATGGTGGTTGCGATGGTACCGGACATCATCAGCACCCCCGCCGTATTGCGGACGGTACCGGAAGCCTGAACCGGCTCGGAGACCGGAAAGCTCTGTCCGTACTGAAGATCACTCAGATCCACGCTGGTGGTAAAAGAAACGGATGCGCCCGGACAGTCTATGATCTTGGACAGCCCTAGCAGCATACTTTTCCCTCCTCACAGTCATGCTTGAATATTATAATGGCTAAACACGGATTTGTCAAACATTTTTTTCTGTTTTTTCCCGATTCTTAGCCAATTTTATTATCCATTTTTTCGTTCCCAAAGCTTGATCTGGCTGGCCTTTTCGTAAAGCCGCAGATAGCTTTCGTATCGGGTCTTTTCCAGCACCCCTGAGCGCACAGCCTCTGTTACGGCACACCCAGGCTCTGCCCGGTGGGAGCAATCATGGAACTGGCATTGGCCCAGGTAGGGCGCAAAATCCGGGAAAGCGTACTGGAGATTCTCCTTCAGGATCACTTCCATTTGATCGGTGTCAAAGGAAGAAAAGCCGGGGGTATCCGCCACATAGGTATCGTCCCCAAGAGCATAAAGCTCCACATGGCGGGTGGTATGCCGACCGCGGCCCAGCTTCTCCGACACCTCGCCGGTGGGCAGGCAAAGCTCCGGACACAGCCGGTTCAGCACGCTGCTTTTTCCTACGCCGGAATTGCCGGCAAAGGCAGTGACCTTGCCGCGGATCATCTCCCGCAGCGCCTCGATGCCCTCTCCGGTTTCCGCGCTGGCGCTGACCACCGGGAAGCCTGCGTTACGATAGATCCGCACCAGGTCCATGCCGGGATCCAGGTCACATTTGTTGACGCACAGGATCACAGGCACTTCCTGATCGCCGGCAATAGCTGCCACCCGGTCGATAAGAAACGGCTCCGTCACCGGATTGACATTGGCGGCAAACACCACCAGCGCATCCACATTGGCCACCGCAGGCCGTACGAAGCTGTTTTTCCGGGGCAGGATCCGCTCCACCATCCCCTTCCCCCGCTCCATGGTGATCTCCACCACGTCGCCGGTGAGGGGGCTGTTACCCTCTTTCCGCAGGATGCCCCGGGCCCGGCAGGTAATCAGGCCTGCCGGGGTTTGGACATCATAAAATCCACTGATTGACCGCAGAATGCGGCCGGTCTGTTTCTCATTCATCAAAATCCACTTCGATCTGCTGGCTCTTCTCGTCGTTGAAGTTCACGATATAGACCTTGGAACCCTTACCGGATACCTCAAACTGAACGCTCACTGCACCTTCGATTACCAGCTGCTCCTCCAGCTTTTCGCCGTCAAACCAGATGCTGACCACATAGTCCTCACCGATTTGCGCATCCTCAGGAATCTTCACGGTAATGACCTTGAACTTCAGATCCGGGTCAATCTCCGGGATGTTGGGAACGGGAGGCTTCTCAGCACCCTGGCTGGGGCCGAGGGAAATCTGCAGTACGATCTCCGTATTGATGTCCACCTCACCGGTAACGGATTGCTGGACCACCGTATCCTTGGCCAGGATGCTCTCCACATCCTCGAAAACAATATTTTCAAAGCCGGAGGCCTTCAGAATGGACACGGCCTTATCCACGCTTCGGTTCACCACGTTGGGAACGACACGCATGATCACATCCGGGCCGGTGCTGATCCACAGGGTCACCGTCTGTCCCTGGGACAGTTCTTCGCCCAGCGCAGGCTCGGTGCGGGTGACATCGCCCACAGGGATCGTGGCGCTGGTCTCCGTACGGGTAATGATCTGCAGCCTCAAGTTCTGACCGTTGAGGAAATCCCGGGCTTGCTTTTCGTCCAGACCCACCAGGTTCTCCATGACCTTACCGGAGGAGACGCTGCCCAGGCTCACGGTAACAGTGATCTTGCCACCCTTGGCGATCTGCGCGTTGGCACCGGGGGTCTGCTCCATGATCTGTCCTTTCAGGTAATCGTCGTTGTGTTTGCGTTCGCCGACCCGAATCTCCAGATTGGAATAGTTGACCAGATCCTCCTCATAGACGCCGATCAGGTTGGGAACCGTGATCATCTCACTGCTCTGGTCGCCATTCATCAGCGCCCACACGAACAGAACGATGGCTACGATGGCGACCACAGCGCAGGCTGCGATGGCCACAGCGGCCACCTTGCTGCCCCGATCCCGATCGTCCTCCACGACCTCTTCCTGATATCTGCGGCGAGGCTTCTGCTGCACAGCAGGCTTGGCAGGCGCCTGAGGTTCCCGGCGCCGGGGCGCGGGATTCTGAACCGGAGTCTTCTCCACGGGAGGCTTCGGCATCGGCATCGTTTCGTCGATCTTCTGGGGAGCGGGCTTCATATGCAGCGCCGCATCTTCCGCCACAGTGGGATTGTTGTAGTCAAAGAGGATGGCCGGATTTTTCCGGAACTCATCCATGTCATAGAGCATCGCGGCAGCAGTGGGATACCGGCTGGCGGGATCCGTGGCCATAGCCTTCATAATGATCTGCTCCAGGCCGCCGGGGATGTTGGGATTGACGGTAGAGGGCATGGCAGCCTTGCCGTTGATGTGCTGGATGGCCACGGAAACCGGGGTCTCGCCATCATAGGGCGGCCGGCCCGTCATCATCTCATACATCACCACACCCAGGGAGTACAGGTCGGAGCAATTGTTCACCCGACCACCCTTGGCCTGCTCCGGGGAAATGTAATGCACAGAACCCAGGGCTTCCTTGGTCAGGGTATTGCTCTTGGACATCACCCGGGCGATGCCAAAGTCCGTCACCTTCACAGAGCCGTTTTTCAGCACCATCACATTGTGGGGCTTGATATCCCGGTGGATGATGCCACGGCTGTGGGCATGCTCCAGGGCCTTGGCGATCTGGATGGCAAAATGCAGGGTCTCCTTCCAGTTCAGCACGCCCTTCTTTTCCATATACTGCTTCAGGGTGATACCCTCAATCAGCTCCATGACGATATAATCCGCATCCTCGTCGGTAGACACGTCATAGATGGAAACGATGTTGGGATGGCTCAGCATGGCAACCGCATGGCTCTCCGCATGGAAGCGCCGGCCGAACTCCTCATCCTGGGAATAGTCATCCTTCAGGATCTTGATGGCCACCAACCGATTCAGACGATGGCAGCGGGCCTTGTACACCACAGCCATGCCACCGGTACCGATGACCTCCAGGATCTCGTATCGGTTGTCCAGCAACCGACCGATATATCTATCCATATCCATAAACAAAATCTCCTCTCGCCGCCGGCATCAGATCAGGACCATCACACTGGTCACATTATCCGGCGCGCCGCGATTCTTTGCAATATCCAGTAATCTTTGGCAGCAATGCTCTTTCTTGACCCCATGGACCACCTCAAACAGGATCTCCTGATCGTCCATCATGTTGGAAAGGCCATCGCTGCACAGGATCAGGCTGTCGCCACGATCCACATCCAGGTGGTAAAGATCGCTCAGTACCACCGGCTCCGTACCAACCGCCCGGGTGATGAAATTCTTACCCGGGTATGTTCTTGCCTGCTCCGGGGTCAGATCGCCCCGCTGCACCATCACCTGCACCAAAGAGTGATCCACCGTCAGGCAGCGAATGCCGCCCCGGCCCACGCAGTAAGCCCGGCTGTCGCCAACATTTACAACGGTCACGCTCTTGCCCTGGATCAGGGTCGCCACCAAAGTGGTGCCCATGCCCCGGAATTCCTCAAACTGCTGTGCCTGGTCATAAACCGTAAAGTTTGCCAGCTTCACCGCAGCCTCCAGCATCCGGTCGATCTTCTCCTGGTCCATGCCGGGATTCCAGGTCCTGCGGACCTCCTCCACGAACACCTCCGCAGCCAGAGAACTGGCCACATTGCCGGACTTGGCGCCGCCCATGCCGTCACAAACCACGCACAGCAGCGTGTTGCGATCCAGCTGTTCGGTCATAAAGGTATCCTGGTTCTGGCTCCGGACGCAGCCCGGATCCGTCAAACCCCAATATTGCATTTCGATCCACTCCTTTCGGCAGGATTGTCTTTGCCAACAGCCTTATTGCGGCTGTTCTTTCTGATACTTTCTTCTCAATTGTCCGCAGGAGGCGTCAATGTCGCCGCCCAAAGTCCTGCGCACGGTGGCGGTCACACCGCCATCTTCCAGCAGCTTTTGAAATTTCGCGATGGCATCCTTGCTGCTGGGCTTCAGAGGGCTTTCCTCCACATGATTCAACGGGATCATATTCACATGGGCAGGAAGACCCTTGAGCAGCCGCAGAAGTTCCCGGGCATGCTCCGGCCTGTCGTTGAGACCATCGATCATTGCGTATTCAAAATGGATCCGCCGCCCGGTCAGGGCATAGTACCGGCGGCAAGCCTCCAGCAGCTGGGCCACAGGATAGGCCTTGTTCACCGGCATGATTTTATTGCGGATCTCATCGTTGGGTCCGTGCAGAGAAATGGCCAGGGAGATCTGCAGCTTGTGAGAAGCCAGCTGATCGATCTTCGGCACCAGGCCACAAGTGCTGAGGCTGATGTGGCGCATGGAGATGTTCATGCCCTCCGGGCTGTTCACCAGTTCCAGGAAGCGAAGCACATTTTCCAAATTGTCCAGGGGTTCGCCAATGCCCATCAGCACGATATGGGACACCGGAAGGCCCGAATCCAGCTGGGTAAACAACACCTGATCCAGCATTTCAAAAGGCTCCAGCCGCCGCACCAGGCCACCTAAGGTGGAGGCACAGAAAGCGCAGCCCATGAGGCAACCTACCTCCGTGGAGATGCAGACGGTATTTCCGTAATGGTAACGCATCAGCACCGTTTCCACGCAGTTTCCGTCGGAAAGCTGCCACAGATACTTGATGGTGCCGTCCCGCTGGGATTCCTGCTTCCGCACAGGCACCGGGGGGCAGATGGGGTATTTTTCCGCCAGCACATCCCGCAACGCCTTGGGAAGATTGGTCATCTCGTCATAGCTGCGGACACCCTTGTGCAGCCAGGAAAAGACCTGCTTTGCCCGAAAGGCAGGCTGGCCCAATTCCTTTAAAACCGCACCGATCTCCGGCTGGGTCATGGATTTCAGATTCATGCTTCTGCCTTTCTGCGCAATCTTGCGATGAAGAAGCCGTCGGTGTCATACTGGCCGGGAACCAAGGTCAGCATACCGGTGGTATTTTCCGGCAGGGGTGCCGGCAGTGCCAAAGGTTCCAGGTAAAATTCCTTGTTGTGGGCCAGGAAGGTGTTTACCACATCCTCGTTTTCCGCTCGCACCAGGGTGCAGGTGGAATACATCAACACACCACCAGGCTTTACGTACTCTGCCTGCTTATACAGAATCTTCAGCTGCAGCTCCGGCAGGCGGGCCATCTCCACAGGATCCTTGTAGCGGATATCGGGCTTTTTGCGGATGATGCCATAACCGGAGCAAGGCACATCGGTCAGCACCACATCCATCTTCCCCAACCAATTGGGGTGGTTTTCTGTGGCATCCTGCTCCCGGACATGGATATTGTCCAGGCCCATCCGGTCCGCGCCGTTGTGGATCAGCACCGTCTTATGCCGGTGGATATCGCCGGAGCGAACCTTGCCCTTGCCGCCCATGGCAATGGCAGCGGCAAAGCTCTTGCCACCGGGGGCCGCGCAGGCATCCAGCACCCGCACATTGTCCCCCTGGGGGATCTGGGCGCACATCACGCACAGCCGGGAGGCAGCGTCCTGCACATAGAACAGGCCATCCTTAAAAGCTTGAAGTTTTTCCAGGCTGCCGGTATTGCTCAGGATCAGGCAGTCCGGCATCCAGCTGTGGGGCAGCGCCCGGACCTCCTCTTCCTCCAGCTTTTGCATCAGTTCCTGGGTCGTGGTGCGCAGAGTATTGACCTGCACCACCGTCAGGGGGGTATCATTGTTGGCAGCCAGCATCGGCTCCAGCCGCTCCTGGCCCACGTAGCTGCCCAGCAGGTCGATCAGTGCCTGGGGATGGCTGTAGCGATCTTCCAGGGTGGTGGGCTGCTTCAGTTCGCCCTTGGTGCGCACAGCATTGCGCAGCACCGCGTTGACCAGGCCCGGAATGGAGCGCTGCATGCGGCAGTACTTCTTGGCCAGGGTAACGCACTCATTCACCGCGGCGGAATCCGGGATCTTATCCAGCTCATAGATCTGATACAGGCCCAAATGCAGGATGTCCCGCACCACAGGATGCAGATCCTTGACCTTGCCCGTAAGCAGCTGGGCAAGGAAGAAGTCCAGCATATTTCGGTGCTGCAGCACGCCGTAGCACAGCCGGGTCGCCAAAGCCGCGTCCCGCCGATCCAGCCGATCCCGGACGATATAATCCTTTAGTACACCGTTGGACCATGCCGCCTGCTTCCGACAGGCGATCAGGGCATCCAATGCGGTTTTTCTTGCGTTCATCAGAATCCCTCCAGGGGGTGGCCACGGAAATAATCCGGTGCCGCCATGCGTTTTCCGCCTTCCGCCTGCAGCTGGCGGATCTCTACGGCGCCCTCGCCGCAAGCCACCTGCAGACCGGTCTTTGTCATTTTCAGCAAGGTACCGGGTTCACCGGAACCCTCCACAATGGCTGTGGAATGGATCTTAAATCGAGTGCCGCCGATCTCTGCCGTGGCCACCGGCCAAGGGTGCAGACCACGAACATGGTCGTGGACCTGCTGGGCGGTCTTGGTCCAATCGATGGGACACAGGGTCTTGTCCAGCATCGGGGCATAGGTGACCTTGGTCTCATCCTGGGGTGTCCGCTGGGCAGTGCCTGCTTCCAGCTTGCCCATGGTCTGACTCAACAGCTCCGCACCCAGCACTGCCAGCCGATCCAACAATTCGCCGGCGGTTTCATCCGGGTAGATAGGGGTCTTGGCAACATCAATGATATCACCGGCATCCATCTGCAGCGCCATATACTGAGCGGTCACGCCCGTCTCCTTCTGTCCGTCCAGCACCGCCCACTGATAAGGTGCGGAGCCACGATAGGCAGGAAGCAAACTGGCATGGATGTTCACGCAGCCCTTCTCCGGGATATTCAGCACCGCCTGGGGCAGGATCCGTCCGTAAGCCACCACAGCGATGGCATCCGGTGCGTCCCGCTTCAACTCCTCCACTACCTCCGGATCCCGGAAATGCTCCGGCTGATGCACCGGGAGGTTTGCTGCCAGGGCCACTTCCTTCACAGGAGAATATACCATTTTCATTCCCCTGCCCTTGGGTCGGTCAGGCTGGGTATACACCGCCACCACATTGTGGCCATCCTCCAGCAGCCGCTTCAGACAGGTCGCCGCAATGTCAGGAGTGCCCATGAATACGATTCGCATAGTCGCGCCTCCAAAGAAATTATTCTTCGTCAGACTCCAGTTCCTCTTCGGTCAGGAAACGCTCCATGACCTGGGTGTAGAGGATGCCGTCCAAATGATCCAGCTCATGGCAGAAGCAACGGCCGATGAGCTCCTCACCCTCCGCCTCAAACCACTCACCGTAGCGATCCTGGGCCCGCACCTTGGCGTAATAGGGCCGCTTGACCAGGCCGTAACGGCCGGGAACGCTGAGGCAGCCCTCAGGGCCTTCCTGCTCGCCGTCGGTCTCGATGAGGGTGGGGTTCACCAGCTCCAGGATCTCTTCACCGGTGTCCACAATCACCACACGACGCAGGATGCCCACCTGAGGTGCCGCCAGGCCCACGCCCTGGGCTTCCTCCAGGGTCTCACGCATATCGTCCAGAAGCTTGTGGAGCTTCCGATCAAAGCTTGTCACCGGCTTGCACACCTTATGCAGGGCCGGCTCTTTATCTGTCAAAATTTTACGCAATCCCATAGGTATTCCCTCTCTTATTGATCCTCTCCGTTGGGGTCGACAAACGCCGAGACACCCCGATTGCCGCTGTCCCGGAGGAACTGGCGCAGCAAGTGGGCCAGAAGCAACCGCAGCGGGCGGCTGAGCTTGCACCGCAAAGTCAACCGATAACGGAAATTGTAATTGATTTTTGGCACCGCACAAGGTGCCGGGCCCAACACCAGGCAGTGTTCCCCCTGATAGTCAGGCAATTTTAAGCAGGCATTGAGGCTGTCCCGGAATTTCGCCGCGCCATGCAGCACCCGGCCCTCCTCCTGGCCCAAAAAGGTGATGCCCACCACCTGCCCAAAGGGGGGCAGATTTTGGAGCCGCCGCAACTGGATCTCCATCTCATAGAACCCGTCGTAATCCTGCCGCGCGGCAAGCTGCAGCACTTTGTGCTCGGGAACCATGGTCTGGATCACCGCCTTGCCGGGATCCTCTCCCCGGCCGGCACGGCCCACCACCTGAGTTAGCATATTAAAAGTCGTCTCCGCGGCCCGGTAACCACCGGAATACAGACCCAGATCCGCATCCAGCACGCCCACCAGGGTCACATCCGGCAAATTGAGGCCCTTGGCCACCATTTGGGTGCCCAGCAGCACCGGGATCTTTTCCTCCTGGAACCGGCTGAGTATGGCTTCATGGGTGTTCACCGCGTTGACCGTATCCGTGTCCATCCGCAGCACCTGTGCCTCCGGAAGCAGGTCTTCCAGCTCCAGCTGTGCCTTTTGGGTGCCGATGCCGATGGCCTTCAGAGGACCACCACAGGAAGGGCAACGTTTGGGCAGCGGCTGGGAATGACCGCAGTAGTGGCACATCAGCCGCTCGTTGGCGCTGTGATAGGTCAATCGGGCGCTGCAGCGGACACACTCCGGTGCTTCTCGACAGTCAATACACACCAACGCTCTGCTGTTGCCACGGCGGTTCAGGAGCAATACCGTCTGCTTTCCCCGCTGCCAGGTATCGATCAGTTCGTCCTGAAGCTGGGTGCTGAAAACAGAATCATTGCCGCTGCGCAGCTGCTGGCGCATATCCACGATCCCCACCTGAGGCAGGGGTCTGCCATTGTACCGGCCCTGCAGGGTATACAACCGGTAATCCCCGCTCTTTGCTTTATACATGGTCTCCACCGCGGGGGTAGCGGAGCCCAGCAGCACCATGGCTGCCTCTTTCCAACCCCGCCACAGCGCCACATCCTTGGCGTCATACCGGGGATTGTTTTCAGAACGGTAAGAGTGTTCCTGCTCCTCATCCAGGATGATAAGGCCCAGGGACACACAGGGGGCAAACACCGCGCTGCGGGTACCCACTACCACCCGAGCATCCCCACTTCGGATCCGCTTCCATTGGTCGTAGCGCTCTCCCGCGGACAGGCTGCTGTGTTGCACCGCCACCTGACTTCCAAAATGCGCCGCCAGTAAGCTCAGCAGTTGCGGCGTCAGGGCGATCTCCGGCACCAGCAGCATGGCACTCTTTCCTTCGTCCAGGCATTTTTGGATCAGTTTCAAGTAAACCGCTGTTTTGCCCGAGCCGGTGACACCGTAAAGCAGCGCCACCCCGGGCTGGGGTTCATGCATTTGCTGGGACAGGCCGTCAAAGGCGGTCTGCTGCTGGTCATTGAGTACCAGCGGACCGGACAGCACCGCAGGTCGGATCTGGCTGCACCGCAGCACTTCCCGCTCCGTAAGTTCCAAATAGCCCAAATTGGTCAAACGCTTCACCGTTGCGGTGCTTGCGCCGGTGTAGTAGCAAAGCTCCTTCACGGAAACGCTGCCGATGGCACACATCAGCTCCAGCACCGACCGCTGCATCACCGCGGACCGGGGACACCGGGCGGCATATTCCATGGCTTCCTCCGCAGAGGATGCCAGGGTAGCGATTTTTTCGGTGCGGTCGCCGGTTTTCCGGGACAACTGTGTATAGCCTTCGATCCACTTTTTTCCGCTCAGATAGCGCAGGGCTGCCTGAAATGCCTCCGCATCCGGCACCGCGGAGCGAAGGATCTCTTCATCGGCTTCGCCGCCAAGGCTGCGGAGCAGCTCCAGGATGGCCATAGCGTCCTTCTGCCGTCCGGGTTTTTCTGTCCAGGACAGATCCTCCGTCAGGCGGAAGGAATTCTTCTTCCGGAACCAAAGTCCCGCCGGGAGCATCGCCCGGAGGCAATCGTAGAAAGAGCAGAAATACCGCTCCCGCATGAATGCCGCCAAACGCAGCATCCAATCCGTTGCCAGGGGTTCCGGATCCAGACACCGCTCCAGGGCCTTCAGCCCTTCCCCGCTGCCTTCCTCCAGGGAAAGCACCACGCCCTCCACATGGCGGTTGCCATTGCCGAAGGGTACGATCACCCGCATGCCGGGCTTGGGGGACATGGTGTCCGGGATCCGATAGGAATAGGGCTTATCGATGGCAAAAGGTGCCGCGGAAACAGCAATTTTTGCGATCATGTTGCCCCCTCCTAATCTTTCTTAGTTCTTGTACTCTTCCTTCAGGCTACCGGTGAGCTTGCCGTCAGCCACCTCACGGATGGCCAGGGTCACGGGCTTATCCGTCAATTCCTCGTTCAGTGCCTCGGCTTCCACGGCGATCTGGCGGGCCCGCTGGGCAACCACATTCACCAGAAGATAGCGGCTCTGAACACCTTTCAACAGGTCAGCAACAGGGGGGTAAAGCATAGTAAGTTCCTCCAATTATTCTTCATTACACTTGTCAGTGATAATTTTTTTGATTTTTTCCACGCAGGTTTCCACCTGGTCATTGACGACCACATAGTCGTATCGTTTGCTCTGTTCCATCTCCCAGGCCACCCGCTGCTGCCGCAGACGGATCTGCTCCTCAGAGGTATCGCCCCGGGAGCGGAGACGGCGTTCCAGTTCGTCGGCAGAGGGAGGCGCGATGAAGATCAGCACCGCGTCCGACCGCTTCGCCCGCACCGCAAAAGCGCCGTTGGGTTCAATGTCCAGGATCACGCTGCCCAGGAGCAGCTTGTCCTCCAGCTGGGCCAGGGGCGTGCCGTAATAGTTGTCCATATGGGCGTCGTATTCCAGGAAGGCATCCCGGTCGATCATTTCCCGGAAGGTTTCCTTGGAAACGAAGTAGTAGCTGACACCCTCCACCTCACCGGGTCGGGGCGCGCGGGTGGTAGCGGAAACCGAGAAGCGCAGGCTGGGGTCCGCTTCCATCACCTTGGCCAGGACAGTACTCTTTCCTACGCCGGAAGCACCGGAAATCACAAACAGTTTTCCCTTTTTCATTCTGTCTCCTCCGTCTTGGGGTCCTGGCGGTCGTTCCAGCGGGCGCTGACCACTTCCGGGGTGAGCGCCGACAGGATCACATGATCCGTGTCCATCAGGATCACCGCCTTGGTCTTATGACCGTAGGAAGCATCGATGAGCATGCCCCGATCCCGGGCCTCCTGGACCACACGCTTGATGGGAGCTGAATCCGGCGCCACCACCGCAAGAACTCTGCCGGCAGCGACCATACTTCCAAAACCGATATTGATAAGCTTCATTTGATCACCTTACTCAATATTCTGGGTCTGCTCACGGATCTTTTCCAGTTCTGCCTTAATATCCACAACGATCCGGGCCAGGCGAACATCCGTACACTTGGAGCCGATGGTGTTGGCCTCCCGGTTCATTTCCTGCAGCAGGAAGTCCAGTTTTCTGCCCACGGCGCCGCCGCCGTCCAGCATGGCTTCCATCTGCTTCAGGTGGCTGCGCAGGCGGACAGTTTCCTCATCCACCGCCACCTTGTCCGCGAAGATCGCAGCCTCTGTCAGAATGCGGCTCTCGTCGATGTTGGTCGCCTCCAGCACTTCCCGGAGCTTGGCTTCCAGCCGGGCCCGGTAATCCATCACCGTCTGTCCGTTGCCCTGCTCCACCTGGGCAACCAAAGCCAGGATGGTGTTGCCACGGGTGCGAAGGTCGGTATCCAGAGCCTTGCCTTCGGTGGTACGCATGGCGTCATAGCCCTCCAACGCCTTGCGCACAACGGCCATCAGGTCGCTCAGCAGCTGCTCCTCGTCCACCTCCGGCTTTTCCACGGAGAAGACCTCCGGAAGCCGGGAGACCGTGGAGACGCTGATGTCGTCCCGGACGCCGAATTCCTCGGTCATCTGCCGCATGGCAGCCAGATAGCCTTCCAGCACCGCCTTATTCAGGCGAATGGTGGTATCGTCAGAATTGTCGGATTTTGCGGAGATGTATACCTCCACCTTGCCTCTGGAAACCGTTGCCTTGACCGCCTGCTTCACAGCCTCTTCCGCAAAGGAAAGCATCCGGGGCAGCTTCACGCTGCAATCCAGGTAACGGTTATTGACAGAGCGCAGCTCTACGGTAAATTCCCGGCCATTTACCGTTTCCACGGCACGGCCATAACCGGTCATACTCTTGATCAATGTTTTTCTCCCCTTCTGTATAGGAATCGATTATTCGGTTCCGTTCTCCTGGCTGCCTTCCTCGGATTCAGCCACAGTGATCTCTGCGTCCACCTTGTAGTTACCCAGGGCGCCACAGTTGCCGTACTTGGCGGAATCCATGTACACCAGCGCCTTATAGGTGTCGGTGCCCAGCTCCGCGGCGGACAGATCCACTCGCACCGTCAGGTCCTCCTCGGTCAGCTGACCGATCTGCCAAACAGTACCGCGGATGGTCACTTCCAGTTCCTCGGTCAGGATCTTTGCGGACATTCCCTCGGGAATGTTGAACGGCTCAATGGTGGTGACCCGGAGAGTCTTTACAAACAGGCCGGAGAACTTCACCGTAACCACCACCTTGCTCTTGCCGGTGAGGTTTTCGATGTTCTCAGGCAACTTGATCTCGTATTCCCGGATGCCGTCCTCAGGGATCTCACTCAGGCGCAGCTCGCCCAGCTCCAGCACATCACCCAGGTCCTTCAGGGCCCGTTCGGTGCCAGAAACCTGAATGGTATCGATATCCATGGTGACGGTGGTATTCTCCGCGGTAGCGCCACCGCCGTATACGATGGAAAGATGCAGCTTTAGATCCTGATACCGCTGAATCTTCAGCGTCAGCAGAATCGCTTCCACATCCGTCTCCACCCGTTCGGCATCCACAGGAGCGCCGGCCGCATTGCACAGGGTGTAGGGATAACTTTGGATCAGAGTCTCCTTTTGGCCGGTCAGATCCACATCGATCTTCGCCTGGGTGATCTGATCGATCACTGCGGCGGGGCCGGTAATGGTCACAGTTTCGTGGTCCAGGATCCGGTTGTCCTTATCGGTACGGAAGCCGGCAGGCACAGAGGTTCCGCCGTAATCCAGCACCACAGGCACTTCCTTGGTCTTGCGTTCCGTGATCTCCACCGTGATTTCCATGGGGCTTTGGCTCAAAACCTCCACAGAATTGGGCGGCACATCCCCGGGGAAGGCGATGCTGTAGGTCAGATACTGCTTACCGGAGGAGTAGATCCGGGAAAGGTCTGCTTTCAGGGTGATATTGGAACGGTTCAGTTTAATCAGGTCGCTTCGGTTACCCTTGAGCTTCAGGGTCACCGTAGGAATCTTGGAATCATCCAGCATCAGATCCCGGCCATGGAGCGCCTGCTCATTGTTCAGGATCACGGGGATGCTTTCATAGGTCTCCTCCCACTCGGGACTGACCGTGGTGATCACATAGGCCCAAAGGCTGAATGCGATCAGGACAGACAGGAGGATGTACAGGATCTTTTTCTTCATTTCTGCTCCTCCTTATCCTTCTTCTTCAGCTTCTGGCGCAGACGCACGGCCAGGTTCTCATCCCCGGTGTTTTCCTCGTGGACCAGCTCATTGCGCAGAAGGCGCTCCAGAGTCTGGGGTGCCAGGTGCCGCTTGAGCATACCGCCCACTGCCACGGAAATGGTGCCGGTCTCCTCGGATACGACGATGACCACCGCGTCAGACACTTCGCTGATGCCCACACCGGCACGGTGCCGGGTGCCCAGGTCCGCGCTCAGCCGGTTGCTGGAAGAAAGGGGCAGCACACAAGCCGCGGCCGCGATTCTGCCCTCCCGGATGATCATCGCGCCGTCATGGAGCGCTGCCTTGGGGAAGAAAATGTTCCGGATCAACTGCTCGGAAACCTCGCCGCCGATCATGGTGCCCGTCTTAAAGTATTCATCCAGCGGATTATCCCGGGCAAAGACGATCAGCGCGCCCACCTTCTCCCGGCTCATGATCTCGCAGGCCCGGACGGTCTGATCAATGATGGGGATCATCTCCAGCTCCTGCTTTTCCGCGCCGAAGAATTTCTTGAGCTTCATGCTGCCCAGATGATCCAGCATCCGCCGCAGTTCCGGCTGGAACAGCACCACCACAGCGATCAAGCCGATTTGCAGGAATTGGTTGAAGATAAAGTGGAGCGTATACAATTCCAGCATATCCGTCAGCGCCGCAACCACGATGATAGCCACCACGGCCTTAGCAACCCGGGTGGCGCCGGTGGTGCGAATGAGCGGAAGTAATCTGTATAACAAGAAGGCCACAATGATGATATCCAAATAGTCGGACCACTTCATCCGAGTGACCTGCTGGAAGAATTCCTGAATGTATTCCATAGCCACAACTCCTTACTTTCTCTATCCGTAAACGCCGCTTTTGAGCGGTTCGCATAACTAGCCTATTATCCGTTCTATTATAGCGGAACTGCTTCCTAATAGCAATAGAAAACAGAAAAATTTTTGTGTTTATCCGGAAAAAGTTGCCAGCGCACGGCACAAATTCTCCACCTGATAACGGCTTGCCTCGTGGCCGAAGCTGATACGCACCGTGCCGGTTTCCAGGGTCCCGGCGCTGTCGTGGGCCAAGGGAGCGCAATGCAGGCCGGCACGAACCGCAATGCTCCGCTTTGCCAAAAAGTCTGCCACCGCTTCGCAATCCCCTTTCGGCAAAAAACTGACCGTTCCCGCCTGATGCGCCCCGGCAAACACCCGAAAGCCCAGCTTTTCCAACCGATGGGCGCAGGCCATTGCCGCCCGGTGTTCCCGCTGAAAAATCTGCTCTACGCCCAGGCGGCGGATCAGCTCCATCCCTGCAGTAAGCCCCGCGATCCCCGGAACATTGGGCGTCCCCGCCTCCCCCCGATCCGGGAGGAACGCCGGCATATTGGGGTTGGCACTTTCGCTGCCGGTGCCTCCCGCAATCAGCGGCTCCGGCAGGCGGTTGCACAACAGCAGTCCCGTTCCCTCCGGCCCCAGCAGCCCCTTATGCCCCGGGATCGCGACAAAATCCGCGCCCCATTTTTGCAAGCTCCCCGGCAAACTTCCTGCGGATTGGGCAGCGTCCACCACAAAAGGAACCCCGTATTTGCGGCAAAGCGCCCCAATTTCCTCCACCGGCAAAATATACCCGAAAACATTGGATACATGGGTAAAAACAGCACAATCCGCTCCTTCTTTTAAGGCTTCTTCCCATTTTTGCAACGTATCCTGCCAATCGAAAAGCCGCCGGCCGCATAAGCGCACCCGGGCGCCCAAAAGGTGCAACGGTCGGGTGACAGCGTTGTGTTCAAACCCGGAGATCAGCACGCGATCCCCGGGTTTTACCAGAGTACGGATGGCCATATTCAGGCCATGGGTACACCCGGATGTCAGTACCACCTGCTCTTCCCCGCAGTCAAAAAGCTTTCCGGCCACCTCCCGGCACCGGTACAGAGTTTCCGCCGCCGCCATCGCCGCCGGGTAGCCGCCCCGGCCGGGATTTCCGCAGGTGCGCAGGGCCTTGACCATCGCCGTCTCTACCTGGGTCGGCTTCGGAAACGAGGTGGCGCCGTTGTCCAGGTAGATCACGGCGCTACCTCCTGCATTCCCTCTTCACGAAGGGCGTACACTTTTCCATAGGGAACGGGGTAGTCCCGCAAACGAGCGACCGCCGCCTCCCCGTCCCGCTCCCGGATCCGTAGACAGTAGCCGCAGCCCCGTTCCGAAAGGGTTTTGGGCGTACGCTGCAGAGAACAGAAAATGCCCTCATTCTTCAGAATTCTTTCTGCCTTTTGTGCCACGGTCACCGACCGGAATGTGATCAGCCATTGATTTGCCATATCCATCCCTCCCGGCACAGCCTATGCGTTTCTTGTCGAAAGGGTGCAAAAAAAGGGTGTGCAACGCACACCCTTTTTCTTATTCCTCCAGAAGGCATACCGCATGGCAAGCCATGCCTTCCAGGCTGCCTGTAAAGCCCAGCCCCTCTTCGGTGGTGGCCTTCACATTCACCCGGGATGCCTCGACGCCCAGGTCCTGGGCAATATTTTCCGCCATCTGGGCTAAATGATCCTTCAGCTTCGGCTTTTGTGCCAAAACCGTGGCATCTACATTGCTGATCCGGTACCCGGCAGCATCCAGCTTTTCCTTTACCGCCCGCAAAAGTACCCGGGAATCCGCGCCCTTGTACTTCGGGTCGGTGTCCGGGAAATGATAACCGATGTCCCGCAGACCGGCAGCACCCAGCAGGGCGTCCATCACCGCGTGCAACAACACATCCGCATCACTATGGCCCAACAGGCCCAGGGGATACTCGATCTTCACGCCGCCCAGGATCAGATCCCGGCATTCCACCAGTTTATGCACATCGTATCCGTGTCCGATCCTCATACCGTTTCCTCCAGCAAAAGCTCCGCGATTTTCAAATCCATGGGGGTGGTAACTTTGATGTTCCGCTCGTCGCCCTCCACGATGCGCACGGACATGCCCATCAGTTCCACAGCGGAGCAATCATCCGTCACCTGATCGCCCTTCTCCTCCGCACGGGTCAGAGCCGCCTTCAGCAGGTCAATATCAAAGACCTGCGGCGTCTGCACCGCCCGCAGAGTCGCTCTGTCCGGGGTCGTGGACACGATGCCCCCCTGCACCACCTTCACGGTGTCCTTAACAGGGATGGCTGGAGCAGCAGCGCTGTAGGTGTGGGCCGCACGAATGCTGCGGTCGATCACGGAATTACTCACCAGGGGCCGGGCGCCGTCATGGATGGCTGCCAGTTTCACTTTTTTAGACAGCGCCGATAAGCCCCGCTTCACGGAAGCCTGTCGGGAGTCCCCACCCACGATCACCGCCTGTACCTTTTGGAAATCATGGCACAGATCCGCGATAGGGATCACCAGATCCGGACGCGTAACAACAACGATTTCCCGGACGGCTTCACAGTTTTGGAAGGCCCGGACGGTGCGCAGGATCATCGGCTCTCCGCCCAGCTTCGCCATGACCTTATCAATGCCCCCCATCCGGGAAGCGGTTCCCGCCGCCACGATCACCGCGCCGCAGTAGCCCAGGGGCAACACCCGGCGGATGGCGTCAGTCAATTTCATACTATTCATGGTTACAGCTCCATTACGATCTTCTTAAAGCATTCTCCCCGAACCATAAAGTTCTTAAACTGGTCAAAGGAGGCGGAGGCCGGACTCATCAGCACCACATCGCCGGCGTTCGCGGCAGCGGCAGCGGCCCGGACAGCGCTTTCAAAATCACCGCAATCGGTGATTTCCGGCTTTTCCCAGGCACATTTTTCTACCGCGGCGCGGATCTTGCCCGCAGTTGCGCCGCAGAGGAACAGCTTCTTTACATGCTGGCAGATCTCCGGCCCCAGGTCGTCATAAGGGATGTTCTTATCATAGCCACCGGCGATGAGGATCACCTTCTCCGAAAAACTCCGCAGACCCGCCACGGTACGGCTGGGAGAGGAAGCAATGGAGTCATTGTAGAACCGCACCCCATCCTTGATCCGCACCAGCTCGATGCGATGCTCCACACCGCCAAAATGCTCCGCCACCTGGCAGATGGCCGCATCGCTGACCAGGCCCTCCACTGCGGCGATGGCCGCCATGTAATTTTCTATGTTGTGGACGCCGGGCAGCAGGATCTTGCCGGTATCCAAAACCTGCTGACCATTGCGGGTAATGGTGCTGCCCTCCAGGCACACATCCCCCTGGCCCAGCCGGGAGAAGGTTCGGGTCACGCCCACACCGCTGCAGGAAGCGGTAATGGCATTGTCCGCATTGACCACCAGCCGGTCGCCGGGGTTTTGGAAGCGGAAAATATTCTTCTTCGCCTCCACATATTCTTCCATATCCTTATGGACATCCAGGTGGTTGGGGGACAGATTGGTGATCACCGCCACCCGGGGGCTGTGGGTCATATCCATCAACTGGAAGGAGCTAAGCTCCACCACCGCGTAATCCTCCGGCCGCATCTGCCGCACCAGGGGCAGCAGCGGCGTGCCGATGTTGCCACCCAGCCACACGGTTTTCCCGTCTGCCTTCAGCATTTCGGAGATCAGGGTGGTGGTGGTAGTCTTGCCGTCAGAGCCGGTGACCGCAATGATGTTGCAGGGACACACCGCAAAAAAGGCCTCCATTTCCGAGGTCACCTTTGCGCCCTTGGCAGCCAGCGCCTGAATGGCAGGATTCCCCGGATGCATGCCGGGGGTACGGAAGCATACCTCCGCTGTGACCCCATCCAGGTAGTTGCTTCCCAGGCTCAGCCGGCAGCCCAACCGCTCCAGCTCCAGCACCTCGGGATCCACCTTCTCCCGCTCCGTCCGGTCGCAACCGGTAACATCGCATCCGAATTCCAGCAGCAGCCGCACCAGGGGACGGTTGCTGACACCCAGGCCCAGCACCGCAATCGCCTTTCCCTGCAGGCTGCGGAAATATTCTTCAAAGGACAACGCCATGGCTCATTCCTCATTTCCTGTTCGTTTCTGTATATAGTATATCCCGTCCCAAAAGAATTTGCAAGACATTTGACAAGGTGGCTTCTTTCGGTTACAATAAGCACGACCAGGTTGGACAGCCGCGGACGCATGCCGAAAGGCAGCGGATGAGGAAAGTCCGGGCTTCACAGGGCAGGGATAACGGGTAACGCCCGCCGAGGGTGACCTCAGGACAAGTGCAACAGAAATATACCGCCGCAAGGTAAGGATGAAAAGGTGGGGTAAGAGCCCACCCGGCCTGTAGTAATACAGGTTTTACGCTGTAAACTCTATCCCGAAGCAACGCCGTGGAGGAACATTAGGTTTGCCCGACCGTTCCGGGGAGGCGGCTTGATCCCGGGAGCAATCCCGGGGCTAGATAGATGGCTGTCAAGACAGAACCCGGCTTATAGACCTGCGTCACACAAAAAGCACCGCTCGTATGAGCGGTGCTTTTTCTATCAGGTTTCCGTATTCTTCTCTTCCTGCACCGGGGCCAGGCCGGCCACGTCGCTGACGGGTAGGCTAAAGGCGATGCCGTGGGCAGGCTTATCCATGCCCATTTCCTTATAGATGGCATTGAGGACCTTGTCCCGGATGTCCTTCTCTACCACCATCATCAGAATCTCCTTCTCCGCGTGGATGGCGATGCCAAAGAAGGCCGCGGCCTCCTCCCGGGCAACACCCCGGGCATTCAAAATCGTGCCGCCCCGGACACCCTCCCGACGGGCTACATCCATCACATCCTCGGCAAAGCCGGAATTGACGATGGCAAAAATCACTTCATGACGATCGGTCTTCATTTCATTCTCCCCTTCCCTGTCTGTTATTGCTCAGGAACTGATACAGATTCACGCCAATGACACTGCTCAGCGGCACTGCAAAGGCGATGCCTTTTCCGTTTTTGATGGTGGTGAACTTATCCTCCAGGCAGTTCATCACCGTGTCCATATTGTCCTCCCGGACGACGCTGAGGATCACTGCCTTATGGGGCTCCAGGCCTAAAAGCTCCAGCATCTCGGACTGGGCCGTTCCCAGGCCGCCCACCACCATTTGGCAGTTCACATCAAATTGGCTGATCACATCCAGGTAAAATTCTCCCTTGGGCCGATCCACTACGGTGATCAGGAGCTTCAGTTTTTTGATAGAGGAATCGGTTACGGTATTTTCCATAAAACTGCCTCCTTACATAAAGTTGATGATCTGCTGATCGTCCGCATCCAGGATCCGCTTCATGGCCCGGCGTTCCTTCACCCGGTCGGAAAGGATGGCCCGGAAGCCCAACAGCTGAATGGTGATCAGCGGGGTCATGGCAACCAGCGCCACCACGCCAAAGGCATCCCGAAGCACCGCGCTTTCCCCCTGGATAGCCATGCACACGCCCGTGGCGAAGGGCAGGATAAAGCCTGATGTCATAGGGCCGCTGGCCACACCACCGGAGTCAAAGGCGATGGCGGTGTACACCGGAGGCACAAACAGACTCAGCGCCAGGGAAATAAAGTAGCCGGGAATGATGTAGTACACCAAGGAGAAGTCGAAAATGATCCGGATCACCGACAGGGCGATGGATGCGCCCACGCCGATGCAAAGACCGGTGATCATAGCCTTCCGGGTCACCAGGCCGCCGGTGACCTCTTCCACCTGGCTGTTCAGCACATGGATGGCAGGCTCCGCCAGCACCACCAACACACCCATCACCAGGCCAAATACCGTTAAAAACACAGGGTTCCACTTACCCAGTTCATAGCCCAGCTTGTAGCCAATGGGCATAAAGCCCACATTGACACCGGTAAGGAAGATCACAAGGCCCACATAAGTAAACACAACGCCAATGCCGATCCGCAGCAGCCGCCGCTTGGTCAGCTTCAGCACCGCAAGCTGGCAGATCAGGAAAAATCCCACGATCAGCCCCAGGGCGATGGCCACTTCCTTGGCGGTATGGC
The DNA here is from genome assembly GCA_045660725.1 of Faecousia sp. Lineage (GTDB taxonomy): Bacteria > Bacillota > Clostridia > Oscillospirales > Oscillospiraceae > Faecousia. The sequence goes on along the minus strand of JAZREG010000119.1, from coordinate 2,338 downwards.
CCAGGGTATGCAGATACGCCCCCAGCACATCCCCGCTGACACCGTAATCCGGCACCTCATAGGAAAGGTTGCCCTTAGAGAACACGCCCAACAGCAGCACCGCCAAAATGGGGCCAACGCTGCAAAGCGCCACCAGACCGAAGCTGTTTTCCTTGCTTCTGCGGTCACCCAAAACGCCGGAAATACCCACGCCCAGCGCCATGATAAACGGCACCGTGATGGGGCCGGTGGTAACGCCGCCGGAATCAAAAGCCATAGGCAGCAGATCGGAAGCACCGCCCACCACCAGCAGCAGCGCCAGAGCAAACAGCAGCATATAAAACAGCATCAAAAACTGAGAAAGGCTCCGCTTGAACACGATCTTCAGGATGGCGATCACCAAAAAGACGCCCACGCCCACACCGACGGTGTAGACCAGCAGGGTGCCATTCATCACAGCGCCCACCTGCTTGGCCAGCACCTGCAGGTCCGGCTCCGCAATGGTGATCAGCATACCCAAAACAAAGCACACGACCAAAAGCAGGCTCAATTTCCGTTGCTTGGAAAGGCCGGCGCCCACATGGGTACCCATAGGTGTCATGGCCAGATCCGCGCCCATATTAAAAAGGCCGATGCCCAGCACCAGCAAAACCGCTCCCACAGTGAAGGAGATCAGCTCCGTCTGTGAAAAATTAAACAGCGGTGTCAGGGACAGCAGATACACGATGGCCGCGATGGGAAGGGCCGAAATCAGCGCCTCCTTGATCTTCAACCACAATTCTTTCAAATCTCATCACCTTTTTCATAGTTATAAACCTATTATAGCAGAAAAGTCTACCCATTCCAAGAACAAAATTGTGAACAAGCGAAAAAATCCCGGCCCTACGGCCGGGATGAAAAAACAGCATTTATTGCTTGTCAATTTCCTTGCGATAGACGCAATAAGAACCCACAATGCTAACAACCAAAGCGACACCAACCAAAGCAAGGGGCACCCACATAGCCCAGCTCTCCGGCAGCAGGATCCCCAGGATCAAGCCAATCACACCGGTGACCGTCATCGCAAAGCCACTGATCCGCTGGCTCTTCTGCCAGCAGGTGTCATTATATTTGCTCCACTTGATCCGCAGGCCGAAGTTGGAATTTCTCCGGGCCTTCGGCGTCAAATTGCCCAAAATAATGAACAGAACCATCAGCAAAATAACAACACTCTTCATCGCCAGCTGGCTCAGGCCATTGGTCAGTGTCTCCGGATCCAGGGCTTTCCACATAAAGAAGCCGGAAAGAAGCAGGAAAAATACCGAAATACTGATCCAAACTACGGGCAGAAGCTTCTCATTCCCCTCCCACATCTTTTTGAAGCCAAACTTGTTACCCAGCACCGGCATCACCGTCACAAAAGCGCCAATCCCCATAAAGACCAAATACTCATACTTGCTGCCCCAGCGATCCACCTCACCGCTCGGCCCAAAATGTACAGGCACCCGATCCGGTGCGATCGCCAAAAACGCGCAGGTCATCACCAGCCACAGGATCAGCAGCACGACCATCCAAATACTTAACTTCTTCATTTTTCAATCTCCCGAATATCCCGAATCCAAAGCAATACCTCTTCCAAAACGGAAGCACTCAGCTCATAGATCAAAAACTTTCCTTCCCTGCGGCAACGAACCAATTCAGCATCCTTCAAAATATTCAGATGTTTGCTTACCGCCGGGGCCGACATTTCAAAATGTTCTGCAATATGGGTCGCGGTCATCGGCTCCTTCTTCAGGAGGTTCAGGATCTCCCGGCGGGAAGGATCCGACAGCGCCCGCATAGTCAGTTGCAAACTCATCCGCTCACATCCTTTCAATTAACCTTTTGGTTAAGTTTATTCTAGCACGCCTGCTCCGAAATGTCAAGGACTAATTTAACCTTTTGGTTAAGTATTCTGCAAAAAAAGCCCCGACCTTACGGTCGGGGCTTAAAAGGTTTGTCAGGAATCTAAGATTACTCGTAGATCTCGGTGACGACGCCGGAGCCGACGGTACGGCCACCCTCACGGATAGCGAAACGCAGGCCCTTCTCGATGGCGATGGGGGTGATCAGCTCGACGTTCATAACAACGTTGTCGCCGGGCATGCACATCTCAGTGCCCTCGGGCAGGGTGATGATGCCGGTAACGTCGGTGGTACGGAAGTAGAACTGAGGACGGTAGTTGTTGAAGAAGGGAGTGTGACGGCCGCCTTCTTCCTTGGACAGGACGTAGACCTGGCCAGCGAACTTGGTCAGGGGCTTGATGGAGCCGGGCTTGCACAGAACCTGGCCTCTCTCGATCTCCTTCTTGTCAACGCCACGCAGCAGAGCGCCGATGTTG
>JAZREG010000118.1:0-7864 GCA_045660725.1 Faecousia sp. | reverse complement strand
CTGGACACTTCCATATCGGTAATACCGGCGTGAGGCATCCGGGCAGCGACCTGGATGATGCCGGTCAGCTCATCTACCGCAAACAGGGACTTTTCCAGTTCCGTAACAGGCTCTACATCATTTACACAGGTATAACCATGGGACAGGATCGCCCGGACTTCCTCTGCCGTCAGGCCGGCGGCCAGCAGCGGTTCTTCCGTGTGCTGCAGATGTTCCTCCGGGTACTGTTCATAGTCATAATCGTGGAGGTAGCCGATGGCTGCCCAGTGGGCGGCATCGGCACCGAAATGCTTAGCCAGGCCCTCCATGGCCGCGGAAACATTTTGGGCGTGGAGGAACAGGTGATCCTCAGTAGTAGTGGTATTCAGCAGTTCCACTGCTTTTTCCATTGTCAGCATAGTGATACGCTCCTTTATCTTAGATAAAAACCCAGGTGCGCCAAATGACACACCTGGGTTCCATGTTTTTTACACGATGCCCTGAGCCTGCATGGCATTGGCGACCTTCAGGAAGCCGGCAATGTTGGCACCGGCAACATAGTTGCCCTCCATGCCGTATTCCTTGGCAGCGGCATCCAGGTTGTGGAAGATGTTGACCATGATGCCCTTCAGCTTGGCATCCACTTCCTCGAAGCTCCAGCTCAAACGCTCGGAGTTCTGGGTCATCTCCAGTGCAGAAGTGGCAACACCGCCGGCATTGGAAGCCTTGCCGGGGCAGAACAGACCGCCCTTTTCCTGCAGATACTTGGTCGCATCCAGGGTGGTGGGCATATTGGCACCCTCCGCCACGGCGAAGCAGCCACCCGCCACCAGGGCCTGGGCATCCTCCAGCAGCAGTTCGTTCTGGGTCGCGCAGGGCAGCGCCACATCACACTTGGTGGTCCAAACGCCCTTGCCCTCGTGGTAGACGGAGTTGGGACGGCGCTTTGCGTACTCGGTAAGACGGGCGCGCAGCTTCTGCTTGACCTCGATGAGGGTGGGTACATCAATGCCGTCCGGATCGTAGATCCAGCCGGTGGAGTCGGAGCAGGTCACAGGCTTTGCGCCCAGCTGCCAGGCCTTCTCAATGGCATAAGTAGCCACGTTGCCGGCACCGGAGACCGCCACGATCTTGCCTTCCAGGGTATGGCCGTTGCACTTGAGCATCTCATCGGTCAGGTACAGCAGGCCGTAGCCGGTGGCCTGGGTACGGGCCAAGCTGCCGCCGTAGCTCAGGCCCTTGGCGGTGAAGACGCCTTCATAAACGCCCCGGATGCGCTTATACTGGCCGAACATGTAGCCGACCTCTCTTGCGCCCACGCCGATGTCGCCGGCAGGTACGTCGGTATCCGCGCCGATGTACTTATACAGCTCGGTAATCAAGCTCTGACAGAAGGCCATGATCTCCCGGTCAGACTTACCCTTGGGGTCAAAGTCGGAGCCGCCCTTGCCGCCGCCCATAGGCAGGCCGGTGAGGCTGTTCTTGAAGGTCTGCTCGAAGGCCAGGAACTTCATGATCGAAAGGTTTACACTGGGGTGGAAACGCATACCGCCCTTGTAGGGGCCGATGGCGCCGTTGAACTGGATACGGTAGGCATTGTTCACCTGGACCTGGCCCTTGTCGTCCACCCAGGCCACCCGGAACAGGATGCACCGCTCGGGGGTGGTCAGCCGCTCCAGCAGGGCGTTGCGGCGGTAGGCCTCTTCGTTACGCTCGATGGCAGGGCGCAGAGATTCCAGCACCTCTTTCACAGCCTGGTGAAATTCCGGCTGATGGGGATTCTGGTCGATGACGCGCTGCAGAGTTTCGTCAATATAGCTCATAGATAGGACTTCCCTTCCTAAAAAAGATTTGCTTTATTCTATCACATTCTCCCCGCAAAATACAATAGTCTTTGTGTAGAAAACACACAACTTTTTTCGCCTGCCCCTTGTGAAATTTGCGACCTGGGTTTGTTGATCGCTTCCAATTTCCATTTGCAGGGCCGTTGGTGGCGTTCGTAGGGCGGGGTCATGCCCCCGCCCTACGAAGAGGCAAACACAAAGCAGCCGCCCGGGTGGGCGGCTGCTTCACGCATTTACTTACCTGCAATGGAAAGGCCATTGACCAGCACGCTGGGGCTGCCGAAAGCGGTCATGCCCATAGCCATGGGCAGCACCACCTTGTCAGACAGGGAGTCAATGTTCTTCAGCACTTCGTAGAAGTTGCCTGCCACGGTGAAGGACTTCACATAGCCGGCCTTCTTGCCGTCTTCGATCATGTAACCGGCGCTCTGCAGGGAGAAGTCACCGGAGATGGGGTTCGCACCGGCGTGCAGACCGCTCAGGTCGGTGATATAGACGCCGTTGCCGGCCTTGGCCAGCAGTTCCTCTTCGGTCTTGTCACCGGCGGCCAAATACATGGTGAAGGGACGGATGCCCACGGGAGAATCGTAACCGGCCTTGGAGGCGTTGCCGGTGGTCTTCTTGCCGGCCACGGCAGCGGTCTTCAGGTTGTACAGCAGGGTGTTCAGCACGCCGTTTTCGATAACAGCCTTCTTGTGGGTGGGACTGCCCTCGGCGTCGAAGTTCCGGGGTTCGGGATTTTCCTTGTAGAAGGGATCATCCATCAGGGTCACGCAGGGAGCAGCGATCACCTGGCCCTCGGAGGAAGCCAGCTTGCTCAGTCCCTTCTGAGCATTTTCAGAATTGAAGATGCTGTTGAACACCTGCAGCAGGCTGCACATGGCATCGGGGCTGAACACCACAGGATACTGACCGGTGGGTGCCACCTCACCGCCCAGCTTGACCTTGGCTTCGGACACGGCCTTAGCCACCAGCTTGTCCACGTCGATTTCGTCTAGCTTGCCCAGCTTGATCTGATAATCGTTGGACATTTCCTTGCCGTCGGTGACAACGCCCACCACGATCAGGCCGGTGGCGTTGTAGGTGTGGTGCAGATCCAGGCCCTTGGAGTTATAGATGGCCATTTCGCCGGACTCCATAATGCCCTGGGTCTGGCTGCCGTCGATGACCGCGGGGTCAGCGGCGTAGATCTTCTCGGTGGTTTCCAGCACCTTACTGATCAGCTCTTCGGTGCTGGGCAGGTCATACTGCTCCAGTTCCAAAGGCTCATACTCCTGACCACCCTCGCCCAGGAACACCTGCTCCTCGGCTTCCAACACGGAGGCGTTGTCCGCGGCCTTGGCCACCACCTGAGCAGCCTGCTCGGCAGAAAGATCCTCGGTGGAAGCGTAGCCCATCTTGCCGCCAACGATGCAGCGGAAGCAAACACCGCCGGCCAGGGCAGAGGAAAATTCGTTGATCTGATGCTGGAAGGTATCCACGCTGGTGTTGGAACCTGCCTGATAGTAAAGCTCATACTCAGTGATGCCCCGGGCAGCGCACTCGGCGATCACCAGTTCCTTAAATTCATTGAAAGTCATAGGATCTCCTCCTTATCTGCCGCCGACGGTAATGGTGGACACACGGATCAGGGGCTGGCCCACATTGGTGGGAACGCTGCCGCTGGAGCTGCCGCACATACCCTGGCCCATATCCATATCGGTACCGACCATATCGATGTTCTGAATGACGTCACTGCCCTTACCCACCAGGGATGCGCCACGGACAGGCTCACAGATGACGCCGTTGCGGACCATGTAGCCTTCGTTGACGGCGAAGTTGAACTCGCCGGTGACGGGGTTGACGGAGCCGCCGCCCATTTCCTTGGCATACAGGCCATACTCGATGGAGGCAATGATGTCCTCGTTCTTGTCCTGGCCGGGGGCGATGTAGGTGTTGGTCATACGGCTGGTGGGAGTATAGGCGTAGCTCTGGCGGCGGGAATTGCCGGTGGAAGCCATACCCATACGGCGGCCGTTGAACTTATCGATCATATAGGACTTCAGGATACCGTTTTCGGTCAGCACATTGCGCTGCGCGGGAGTACCCTCGTCGTCGATGTTGATGGTGCCCCAGGAGTTGGGGATGGTGCCGTCGTCAATGGCGGTGACCTTCTCGTTGGCGATCTTCTGACCCATCTTGCCGGCGAACACGCTCTGACCGTAGGCAACGGAAGATGCCTCCAGGCCGTGACCACAAGCCTCATGGAAAATAACGCCGCCGAAGCCGTTTTCAATGGCAACAGGCATGACACCTGCGGGGCAGTAGCCGGCGCCGGCCATGGTGACCGCCTGCTTGGCAGCCTTCAGGCCCACCGCCTTGGGATCGATGATATCGAACATCTCCAGGCCCATGCGGCGTCCGGGAGAGGCAGAACCGGTCTGGGTGCCTTCGCCCTTATCCGCCACGGCGCTGATCATATAACGGGTGCGGATCTGACGATCCTGGGCGTACAGGCCCTCGGTGTTGGCGATGAGGATGTTGTGATCCACTTCCGCCAGGCCGCCGCTGACCTGGACGATGGAGGGATCGTACTCCTTGGCAGCAAAATAGCCGGTCTTGATGATGTCGATCTTTTCTCTGTTGCCCACAGAGCCGGGAACGATCTTCACAGGGTGGATGTCACCAAACAGCCGCTCCTTCAGCACGATGTCGATCTGCGCCTCTCCCTGGCCCAGGGCATCGGCAGCAGCCTCGGCGCAGCGCAGCAGACCTGCCTCGGTGGTGTCCACAGTGGATGCCATGACGCTGCGCATGCCCTTATACAGGCGCACGGACGCACCGGCGATGACGGTGTCCTTCACCGAATCGACCTTGCTGGCGATCATGCTGATGGAATGGTTGGTGGTGTTCTCTGCGAAAATTTCAGCGTAGTCGGCGCCGGTGGCAACAGCCTTGGCCAAAACCCGCTGACAGATTTCTCTTGAGATCATAGTACTTCGCTCCTTTTTCATTTTTTCGCTTAGTATTGCCTACATCTTACCACCATTCCCCCGGCAATGCAACACTTTCTTTTTCTGCTCATGTCCGGACTTTACTTTTGGTTTTTCCTTTAGTATAATGAGAAAACCCCCACTTCCTGAAAGGATGTTCATTATGGAAGAAAAGAAGCGCACCCGGGTCAAATTTTCCAAGGTGCTTTACTATATCCTGCTGGTGATCTTCGCCGGCACCTTCTGTGTCAGCCTGTTCCTGCTGGGCAGATACTGGCTCAACTCCGGCAAAAACGCATCGCAGTATGACAGCCTGGCCAGCATCCTGGCCAGCATCCAGGCCAATCAGCCCACCCAAGGCCCTACCACTGTCCCGGACACCTCCGACCCTACCGTTCCCAGCGGCACGGTTGACCCCTCCGCTCCCACGGAGCCTACCGAACCGACCGAGCCGCAGATGCTTCCGGAATACAAAGTCTTCTACGACCTGAACAATGACACCGTGGGCTGGATCACCATTCCGGACACCAAGATCAACTACCCTGTGATGCAGACCCCCGACAACCGGGATTATTACCTGAATCACGATTTCAAAAAGCAGTGGAGCGCCTGGGGGGCCATCTACGCCCGGGAAAACTGCGACATCAACGCCCCCTCGGACAACATCACCCTGTACGGCCACCACATGATGGACGGTTCCATGTTTGCCGAGCTGGACTTCTTTAAGAAGCAGGATTTCTGGCAGACCCATCAGACCTTCTCCTTTGACACCCTCTACGAGCATCACACCTATCAGATCTTTGCTGTGTTCAAAACCAGCGGCACCAATAACATCGGCTATCCCTACCACCGGTTCGTGGAGGCCGAGAGCGAAGAGGCCTTCAATGAATTTGTAAGCACCATCAAGCGCATGGCCTTCTACGAAACCGGCATCACCGCCGAATACGGCGACAAGCTCCTGTGCCTGTCCACCTGTGAGTACACCCAGGACAACGGCCGTTTCGTCGTGGTTGCCAAACGGATCTCCTGACAATCAAACAGCACAGCAGTTATATGCTGTGCTGTTTTTTTCATATTTTCATCCCCCCAGGGGGCTTCAAATCCCCTCCTTTTGCTGATACAATGGCAAAAAAACAAAAGGAGGTACCTTTTATGACGACTTTCACGCCTGTTAAAAAGCTGGTTTTCACCGCGGTATGCGCGGCTCTGTGTGTGGTGCTGCCCATCGCTTTTCATGCGATCCCCAATGCCGGTTCCATCTTTCTGCCCATGCACATTCCCGTGCTGCTGTGCGGTCTGATCTGCGGCTGGCCCTATGGCTTTGTTACCGGTCTGTTGGGCCCTCTGCTGTCCAGCATCATCACCGGCATGCCCCCTGCCGCCATGCTGCCTGCCATGATGGTGGAATGCGGCGTGTACGGTTTGACCGCCGGCGTTATGATGCGCTTTGTCCGCACCCGGAATGCTTTGGCTGACCTGTACATCAGCCTGGTGTCCGCCATGGTGCTGGGTCGGTTTATTGCCGGTCTTGTCAAAGCTTTCATCCTCACCCCCGGCACAGCCCCCTTCGCCTGGGTCACCACTTCCCTGGTCACCGGCATCCCCGGCATCGTCATTCAGCTGCTGCTGATGCCCATGGTGGTACTGGCCCTGACCAAGGCCCGGCTGATCCCCGCAAGATACAAGAAAGAGGAAACAACCCCGTGAAACAACAAGACGTTATTGCATTTTTTGACCGCCTGGCCCCCCAATGGGACGCGGATATGATCCGCCACGATGACATCATCGGCACCATTCTCGACGGCGCTCAGGCAGGCCCCGGCAAGCGGATCCTGGATGTGGCCTGCGGCACCGGCGTGCTGTTCCCCGACTACCTGGCCCGGGATGTGGCCAACCTGACGGCGGTGGACATTTCCCCGGAGATGGTGCGCATCGCCGCGGGAAAATACGACGATCCCCGGGTGCAGGTGTGCTGCGGAGATGTGGAGACCATGGATTTTGACGAAAAGTTTGATTGTATCGTCATCTACAACGCCTTCCCCCATTTCCCGGAGCCGGCACGGCTCATTGAGACCCTGTCCCGGCTGCTGAATCCCGGCGGCACCCTGACGGTAGCCCACGGCATGAGCCGGGCTGCCATCGACCGTCACCATGAAGGCCGTGCCAGCAAAGTCTCCGTGGGCCTCATTCACGAGGATGCCCTGGCCGCCATCTTCCGCCGGCACCTGAAGCTGACGGTGAAAATCTCCAACGACCGGATGTATCAGGTCACCGGACAAAAGGTATAAAAAACTGCCCGCCAATCAGGCGGGCAGTTTTTTGTCATTCCGCTTCTCTTGCTTCCAGGTCCTTGAGGATCCGGCTGTAGAACTCTTCACTGATCTTATACTTCTTCAGGTACACGATGTAACCTGCTACAATGCAGATGAGCGGCACGATGAACATGGCTACCTTAATGACCAGCTTGTCAGAGCTGGTGATGACCTCGGCAGTGCCGCCTTCCAGCTTCACATGGGACAGGATCAGCGTCATGCTGACGATACCGGTGGCCAAGGCGCCGCCGATCTTATTGATGAAGGGCTGGATGGAGAAGGTGATGGACTCGTTCCGCTTGCCCAGCTTCCACTGGCCGTATTCCACGGTGTCTGCCAGGAACATGAGCATCAGGGTCTGAATGAAGGCTTGACCCACGAACACCAGCACCGCACCCAGAGCGATGAGCACCAGGGAGACCTCTGCCACAAAGAAGATCACATAACCGGCGATCACCAGTACCGTACCCAGGGTATAGAGCTTCCGGCGGTTGAGCTTGGCGGCAACCTTGTTGTACACTGCCAGGGTACCCAGCTGGGACACGCCTACCACCGCCACCAGCACCACATACATGCTTTCGTCGCCGAAGAGGTATTTCATGTAGTATACGGCGAAGTTGACGGTGGTGCAATAGCCCACCATAAACAGGCCCATGGCCAGGGTAGTCCACATCAGCTGATCGTTTTTCACCAATGCGTTGATCATCTGCTTCACTGTGGTGGATTCCTGCTTTTCCGGGGCGGTCCGCTTTTCTTT
>JAZREG010000117.1:0-1567 GCA_045660725.1 Faecousia sp. | reverse complement strand
TCCTCCGACAGAATGAATGCCTCGTTTCTGAGATCGTACAAACTGTAGGTAGCATCAGGGGTAAACCCGGAGCTCTTGGGTACCATGAAGAAGCTCTCCACGGTGTATACCTTCTCGAAGAGGATCTCCTCACGGTGACGCAGGATGTTGGACATGATAAAACTGATGTCGCAGGAGCCCTTCAGCAGTTCATCCTCCAACCCCTTCAGGGTACAGCTCTTCAGCTCCACCTCCACCTGGGGATAGCGTTCACGGAACATGGTGACATGCTGAAAGCTCTTGCTGTCCAGACAGACGCCGCCCAGAACACCAATCACCAGTCTTCCGGCTTCGCCGCGGCTGATTTGCTTGGCTTTTTCCAGCAGGTCATTATACTGCCGTTCAATCTCGAACATGCCGTTATAAAGGGCAGCACCGGCAGGAGTCAGGCGGCTGCCGTTCTGCTTGCTGCGCCAAAACAGTTTAAAGCCAACCTCTTCCTCCAGCGTGGCAATGTTGCGGCTGAATGCAGGCTGAGACATATGGATCTTCTGCGCTGCAACAGTAAAATTCAGTGTTTCCGTTGCCGCACGAAAACATTCAATCAGCTGGTCGTTCAAGGTTTCATACCATCCTTCCGTTCAAGGCCGAAATAATCCAGCATTTCCTCCAGGTGTGCATCCCAGAAATCGAAGTAATGCACGCCGGGGTATTCCTTACCGAAGTAGTGGAAGGGATCCCCTTCCATATCGGTAAAGTACTTATTCATAATGTAAGCGCCTCGCTTGGCCACATCCTTATCACCCCAGATGTGGAACACGGAGGGCCTGGGCAGACCCTTTTCATTGATCACATCGACGAGGTGATACAAGTCATGCTCACTACCCATCATGTTATTGGGGAACAGGTCGCCGTAAATCAGGGAGAACATCCGCTTCCAGCTGTCCGGCTTATCGGGAGCCTGCCAGGAAAAGTCCTCGGGGATATTGTAGGCAGACAGGCAGCCGATGGCGGCATACTGTTCGGGATAGGTCAGGCCGATTTTCATTGCTCCGTAGCCGCCGGAGGACAGGCCGCCCACGAAGTTGTCCTCACGCTTGTCGGAGAGGGGAAGCAGGCGGCGCAGATAATCGGGCAGTTCCTTGGTCAGGTAAGTGAAGTGGGCGGGACCGTAGGCCATATCCGCATAGAAGCTGTTGGCGCCGTCGGGCATGACCACCGCAATGCGCCGCTGGATGGCATAGCGCTCCATGCCGGTCATACGCTGCCAATCGGTATAATCGCCCGTATATCCGTGAAGCATCCAAACCGTCTTAAGCTTCTCCCCGTTCAAATGCTCCAATTCGGGGAGCGCCACATACAGCTGCATGTTCTTGGTCATCGCAGGGGAAAAATAGCTCAAATGGATCAGTGCCATGGATGATTCACTCCTGTCTGTTTATTGTTCGTGATGCTTGACGCTATGGGGATCGGTGTCCTTAATCTCACCCTGGTTGGCGCCAAACTGACGCACCTTCATGAGATAACCGGCCTCGGCATGGGCCTTCTTGGCCAGCTCGGTGTACAGGCCGTACTCATGATCCACCAC
>JAZREG010000116.1:0-1664 GCA_045660725.1 Faecousia sp. | reverse complement strand
CGCTGGGGCTCGTTCTGGAAGCCACGCTCAGCGTAGAACTCCTGCTCACCAGCGGTGAAAGTGAACTCGTTGCCGCACTCTTTACAAGTCAGTTTCTTATCTTCGTACATTGTGTTTACCTCTCTTCGGTTAGATGAATTGCCCCGTGAATTACGCGGAGTATGAATATTGCGACGGCCTTTGGCCGCATTCGCTGAAGGACTCTTGCGCGACGGGATTCGGAACAGAAGAAAGGGGACCGGTTCGACACTCAAGAGACAGGCGCAAGATACGCACCAATGCATGGATTATACACGCAAACGGTTGCGTTGTCAATAGTTTATTAACAATTTTGCTAAAAATCATGGAGAATTGTGCAAGTTACCCATGGCCTACAAGGAAAAAACGGTCAAAAACCGAACCGACTCAGATATTCCAGCAGGGGCAGGGCGTTTACCAGGAACTGGCGCACCCGATCACCCAGCTCCGGGCCGAAGGTGGCTTCGGAAAAATCCTCGTGGACGGTGCAGGCGATCTGATCCTTCCATTTGAAAAACCGCTCCAGCCGGGGATCGGCGCAGGGCTTCATCCGCTTGTATTCGCCGGCGGTGACGCTGACGCCGGTGGCGCTTTCCACCTGGTCGATGAGTTGCAGGAAGGTATCGGGATCCCGGGTGATTTCCCGGCGGAACTCCTCCATCTTCTGGGGCTTGGGATGCCAGAAGAAGCAGCCGTAGTGGACGCCCTCGGGGTTGATCTCGAAATACAGGCAGGGGTTGTCCGCCCACCACTCCACATCCTTGCGAATGCAGATCCACAGGCTCTCCTTGTAGGGCGTGGGCGGATGGAGCCGGGCATCCCGGTAGATGCGGCTGACCTTGCACAGCAGCCCCGGCGTATCCAGGAAGGGCTCGAAGATGTGGGCTCCCAGCTCCTTGGTGGGATGGTAGAGGTATTTGGTGTAGTTGTCTTTATTGGCCTGGTACCACTCCCGGTTGTTGTTAAACCGGATGCCCCAGAGAAAATCCACCGTTTCGGTGGAATAACCGTTGAACATAGTCTGTCCTCCGTTTTTGTTTTTCGCCATTTTACCATATCCTGCCCCATTTCGCAAGAAAAAGCGCAGAATACAGGAGCATTTCTGTAGGGAACGGTTATGACCGTTCCGCAGTACAGCCTGATATAGTCCATATATTTCCGGCGAATTCGTACTGCATTACCTTTTCACCCAAACATTTCCAACACCAAATTTTGAAGCCCCCATCTACTATTAAGAAAAGCGCACCGCTTACGCAGTGCGCTTTCGCATTTTACTTGTTCAGCACAGCTTCCAGGGTATCCTTGACAGCGCCGATGGAGTACAAAGAGCCGAAGCACAGCACCACGCCGTCGTCGCCTGCCAGCTCCAGGCACCGGCGGATGCCGTTTTCCATCTCGCCGCAGCCCTCGGCCTTTGCGCCCACGCCCCGCAGGTAGGCGGCCAGATGGTCGGCCTCCAGCTTCCGGGGGGAGTCGGGGGTGATGCAGACGAACTGCTCCACCAGCTCCATGACGGGACGGAACATTTCCGCATAATCCTTGTCCGCCAGCACACCCACCAGGGCGATGACCCGGCGGCCGGTCAGGTAATCCCGGATATTCTTCACCAGCGCTTCGATGCACTGGGGATTGTGACCGCCATCGAT
>JAZREG010000115.1:0-12492 GCA_045660725.1 Faecousia sp. | reverse complement strand
AAAAAAATAAGAACCACCCGCCTGCAGGCGCGGCCGGCTGTTTTTTGTGTTTGGGGCGGGGTTATTTTGTCAGGATCAGGGTCTGCAAGGGCTGGAGGGAAATTGGGCCGGTCAGGGAATTGCCGGTTTCAAAATCCGTCCAGGTGGCTGCGGTAGGAACGCACTGGGGTTCGTAGGTGAAGTTTTGCAGGAAAACATAGGTGTGTTCTCCGTCTGTCCGGGAGTGGGCGGTGACGCCGCAGGGGAGCGCGCCGTCGAAATCGGAGATGATGCCGGCCTTTTGCAGTACGGCTTCCACGATGATTTTGGCAAAGGCACCGGTATCCCGGAAGGCCACATAGTAGGCGCTGCCCTTACCAAAGTGATTTACGGTAGCGGCGGGCATGCCGGCGTAGAAATCGCTGTCGTAACGGGCCAGCACCTGGGCGCCCTCAGCATGGATCAGTTCGCAGTAGTCCACCGCCTCCACCACCGTGCCGTCATTGCAGCGGACGGTGTTCTTTTCGTCGGGGTAGAGGGTATCGATCTCCTCGTTCCAAATGCCGAAGACCTCCCGCAGCCCTGCCCCGGGCAGGCCGCCCAGGTAGCACAGGTCGTTCTCGTTGACCATGGCGGTGGTGTAGGTGGCCAGCAGAATGCCGCCCTTGGCTACAAAATCTTTGAATTTTTGTCCGACTTCCTCGCTCATGGCATAGGGCATGGGGGCGATGAGCACCTGGTAGCGGTCAAAATCGTCCCGGTAGCCGATGACATCGGTGTTGATGCCCCGATCCCACAAAGGCGCGTAGTAATTTTCAAAGGTGGGCATGACCTTCTTGTCATTCAGCTGGAAGCCCTGGGCATTTTCCAACGCCCAGCGGCTGCTCCAATCGAAGACAATGGCCACCTTGGCACCCACCTGAGTACCCACCAGGGCATCCATACCCTGAAGACGCCGACCAACGGCGCTGATCTCCCGGAAGACCCGGGTGTTTTCATGGCCCACATGATCCACTACGGCGCCGTGGAATTTTTCCATGGCGCCCCGGCTTTTCCGGAACTGGAAATACTGCACGGAATCAGAACCGTGGGCGACGGCCTGCATGGAGGCCAGCATGTGAGCGCCGGGCCGCTTGAGCTTGTTGATGGGCTGCCAGTTGGTCAGGCTGGGGGTACACTCCATGAGCAGGAAGGGCTGGTGCAGCAGGCTGCGGGTCAGGTCATACTGCAGGCTGTAACTCCGGGCGATGGGGACATCGGCGGCGGTGTTGCCCTGCCAGGAGGGGTAGGTATCGATGGAGGTGAAATCCAGCGCCTGGGCCATCTCCTGGTAGTCGGTATCTTCGTGGAAGCCCATGAGATTGGTGGTCACCGGGGCGTCGGAGAAGGTGCGCAGGGCGGCGATCTCCGCTTTCATGAAGTCGATGCACTGGTGGCTGCAGAACCGCTTCCAATCCACTGTCAGGCCGTGGGTGAAGTACTCGCCCAGGGGAGAGGGAGGCTCGATCTGCTCCCAATCGGTGAAGGTGTGAGACCAAAAGGCGTTCCACCACTGCTTATTGAGGGCTTCCAGGGTGCCGTATTTTGCCTTCAGGAATTCCCGGAAGGCACGCTGGCACTTGGGGCAGTAGCAGCGGCCGCCGTATTCGTTGCTGATGTGCCAACCGATGAGGGCCGGGTGATCGTGGTAGCGCTGGGCAAGCTTCCGGTTGAGGATGGCCACTTTTTCCCGGTAGATGGGGGAGGTGTAGCAGTGGTTGTGCCGCCGGCCGTGATGCTTTTGGACGAAGGTTTCCGTCCAGCGCAGCACCTCGGGGTACTTATGGCTCAGCCAGGCGGGGCGGGCGCCGGAGGGGGTGGCCAGGAGGACTCTGCCTCCGGCGGCATAGATGTCGTCCATGGCTTTGTCCATAAAGGAAAAGTCAAATTTTCCTTCTTCCGGCTCCAGGGCGGCCCAGGAAAAGATGCCCAGGGACATTTCGTTGCAGTTGGCCAGCTTGAAAAGGCGCATATCCTCCTGCAAAATTTCAGGGCGGTCAGTCCACTGGTCGGGATTGTAGTCGCCGCCGTGGAGCATATGCCGAAAATCCTTGAAGATGTAGTGTTTTTCCATAATACCCTCCAATGGTTCATTTGGGGATTTTCCTGTAGTATAGCAGATTTTTGGCAGCGGCGCAAGCACTGGAAAAAGCTTACGCAGTCAAGGTGGCCAAGGATGGAGACAGTTTTGTTTCCACAGGCCCCAACGGCACCCGGCGGGCAGACGATACGCTGGCAGCCCGGGAAATGCGGGACGATATGAAAAAGAGGGTGGAAGAAGGTTTCTGATTGGTTGTTTTGAAAATATTTGTTGCTTTTTGGCGGAATGCCGTGGTATAATACACAAAAGATGAGAATGGAGGGCGATGTCAATGGCTGATACCGAATATCGTTTCCGCACGGCCCTGGGCGGATTTCACAAAGGGGATGTGACCGGATACATCGTAAAGACCGCTGCGCAGCATCGCAACGAGATCCTGGAATATGAAGCGCTGGTTACATCTTTGCGGGAGGAAAACCGCTCCCTGCAGCAGCAGCTGAATCTGCTGATGATGGCGACTCCGGTGGCAACCGCACCTGCTGAGCCTGTTGTGGAGGAAACGACTGTACAGACACCTGAGGTCGCGCCTGCGCCCGAAGCAGATATGGTGTCCATGGAACTGCAGGCATACCGCCGTGCGGAGGCTGTGGAGCGCACCGCCAATGTCCGGGCGCGCCAGCTGTACCGGAAGATGGAAGACTTGTGCGACAACGCCATGGGCGACTTCCAGACCGCAGACTCTGCGGTGAAGCAGGCCATCGCTGTGATGATGGAACAGGCTACCAACCTGGAGCAGGCCTACCAGGCCCTCTCTGATGCGCTGAATGCCTCCCGGGGCAAGCTGACAGCCATCAATGAGCAGTTCTTCGTCCAGGATGACGAGGAAAAGTAACTCATAAAAAAACACCCGTCAGACGCAAGTCTGGCGGGTATTCTTATTTGTCGGTGCGGTTACAGTAAACGGTGACACGGCTGGCGCCGCCATAGGTGCAGGTAAATAGGGTCAGGTCAAATTCACCGGAGGTCATCTCGTCTACGGCGGTGGGAGGCAGGACATCCTTGCCCACCACCTGGTAGGGGATGGTGCGGCCGTCCATGTCCACGAACAGCACACTGTCGCCGATCTGCAACTCCGAGATGGGGCCGAAATGGCTGTCATAATTGTGCGCCATGACCACCATATCCTCGCCACGGACGCTGCCGGTGTAACGGCAGGGGGCGATCTTCAGCTGGGGGTAACTCCAGGAGCTCATGACCGGAAGTTCCCGATTCAGGGTGGGGAAGTGGATGTATCCGATGTACAGATAACCGTCGATCTCCACCTCGGTCATTTTCTTGTCTTCCTCGGTCAGCAGCTCCACGGGGATCTGCAGCTGGGGCTTGGGAATGGTGGGGTGGTCAGGGTCGGCCTGTTCGGCCTTGACATTTTCCTGGATCTGATGCATCAGCTGAGGCACCACCTGCGCCACAGCCTTTTCGGCGGTGACATTCTCCTGCCGGTTGGACAGGTGAAGGGCCAGGGCACCCAGCAGCAGGGCGATGCCGCAGACGATGCAGAAAATGCCGGCAATATTTTTATTTCTCATGGCCTGCTCGCTTTCTGCCGGCCAGCAGGATCCAGCCAAGCACCAGCAAAACGGCGCCGGCAATTGCCATGGCGGGGATGGGCCAATTCAACTGGCCGGTCTGCGGCAAATGGGGAGGCGGAGGCGGTGGCGGCTCTGTGGGCTCGGTGGGTTCTGTATGGAAGGGGACTTTGGGATCGGCTTCCACATACATGGTGTAAGCACCGTTCTGCCACCGGGGGACAGAGATCAGGAAGGGGTGGATGGGGTCGTAGCCGTCACAGGCATCTGCCGCACCCTGCCAGACCAGGTAGAGGCCTGCGTCCAGATCCTGAAAGACGGCCTCGCCATCGGCGATGGGGGCGGTCAGCGGTTCCGGCAGAGTTTCCCGGGACACATCCAGCAGCCGCTGGGCCTGAACGCCGTCGTACAGATCCCGGGTATCCAGGGTGGCGCCGGCAGCGGCCAACACATCCAGCAGCAGGAAGTCAAAGACATCCTCCTTAACCTGGGTCACAGTTGCCACCCGATACAGCTTCAGGCTGCCGCTGTTCAGCGCCACGCCGTCCACATCCATGTGCAGCTTCAGGCTGCCTTTTTTGGTCAGGTCCGGCATGGACACCAGTTCGTCGGCAAAGGTGGCGGAGGCGGGGATGATCATCGCCAGCAAAAGCACCAGTGCTGTCAGCAGGGACAGTATTCGATTCTTCATCAATCAGGCCTCCTTCTCGTTCTTCTGGGAATCAGCAAAATAATCAGCAGCACCAGCAGCATGGGGATCGCCAAAACCGGTGCCACGATGGCAGGCTCGATCTGCATGGCGTCAGCGGTGACGCGGACGGTCTTGGCCACTTCCTGGTTCTCCACCCGGTGGCCACGGACCAGCAATCTGTGGGAATTGACACCGTAGGGGGTGCAGGTGATCAGGGTGCAAAGGTCCTGTCCCTCCTCCACCAGGAGCGCATCGGTTTCGTCAGGCTCCACGATGAGGATCTGATCTACCTCGTAGGTCAGGATCTCATCCAGCACACGGAACATGAAGATATCGCCGATAACCAGCTCGTCCAGGTCGGTAAACAGCCTTGCGCTGGGAAGACCACGGTGGCCGGAGACCACGCAGTGAGAGCTTTCGCCGCCCACGGGCAGGCTGGTCCACTCCAGGTGGCCCACGGCGATCTGCAGGATGGTCTCGTTGGTGCCGTGGTAGATAGGCAGGGTAACGCCGATGGAGGGGATCTCCACATAGCCCATAATGCCGGTGCCGCCCACATCCAGGAGGCTGTCATAGAGGGCCTTCTGCGCTTCACTGAGGACGTAGCTGTTGGGACGTTCGGTCAGATCCCGGTTGTAGTTCCAGGCGTCATCCCACAGGTGCGTGTACTGCTCCTTGTCAATGTTGGCCACTTGCTCCACATAGGAGGCAACGGCTCGGGACTGGTGCATGGAGTTCCACCAGTTGGACAGGGGCGGATACAGCAGCAGGGACAAGCCTACGATCAGCACGAGCAGCAATATGATATAAGTAAAGTGCCTTTTCATAGGATTCTCCTTGATGCTGAATGGTTTTGGCGGGAGGGGCAAAAGCCCCTCCCATATTGCCGAACAAAATTGCTTAGAAAGCGAAGCTCATGCGCTTCTTGGTGATCAGCAGCACGATGGCGCAGACGCTCAGCAGGCCGCCGAGGATGTAGAAGATGGTGGTGCCGACGCCGCCGGTCTCGGGCAGGATCACGCCCTGCTCGTTGATGACGGTGGTGTCCAGGGTGCTCTTGTCATCGGTGGCGGTGAAGGAGATTTCGCCGGTGGTAACGTTGCCGGACAGGGTCTCCAGGACGGTCAGACGAGCGCCTTCGTCAGTCCACTCGACATTGTGGTCAGCGGTGACGGTGAACTCGATGGGATCGATGGAGTTGTAGCCGTCGGGGGTGTCAGTTTCGGTCAGGCGGTAGTTGCCGTCGTCCAGGCCTTCGAAGGTGAAGACGGTGCCGGCGGTGGTCTCAACCTGCTCCAGAGCCTTCCAGGTGCCGGTAGCGGCATCGTACTTCTCCAGGGTGAAGGCTGCGCCTGCCAGGGGGTCCTCGTTCTCATCGACCTTGTTCACAACGACCTTGTAGGTGAAGGCAATGACGAAATCCTTGGGGGTGAGGCCGGGGTAATCGGGGCGGTGCAGGTTGGAGAATTCGCCGTAGACTTCGTTGACATTACCCTGATTGCCAAGGACGGCATTCTCGTTCAGGCGGGACTTGTACTCAACGGAAACAACGTCGCCGACTTTCAGGCCGTCGATCTTGGTCATATCCGCAAAAATGACATCAAAGGTGTCGCCGTCTTCGGGGCTGGTAACGACTTCATAGCCGGTGGTGAGTACGGTTTCGCCGTTGATCTTGACAACAACGCTGTTGGGCTGGAAGGTCAGGCCCTTCTCTTCGGTATCGTGGAACACGAAACGGTAGGCTTCCTTGTACTCCTTGAACTGTGCAAAGGCGGAGGGAACGGTCATTTCCAGCTTGAAATCGATCAGGTCGCCGATGTCGTGGTCGGCGGAGTCCTGCCAATTGATCTTATTTTCGGCGTCAACGGAGTCGTTGGTATCGTCGATCTTCTTCTCGACCTTGGGGCCGGCGGAGTGCTTGGACTTGATGACCACATCTTCCAGAGCCTGCAGAATGTAAGCAGAGGAGATCTCGCCTGCGGGCAGGCCGGTGCTGACGTCGACGATCAGGTAGTAGCCGGGGGCAACGTTCTCGACCTTGTGCTGGTTTGCGTCGTTCAGAACTGCGAAGGGATCTTGGTTGGTGAGCTGGGCCTCCAGGAGAGCGGCGGCTTCGGGGCCGGACATGCCGTCCAGGGCAGCCATGGCGCTCTCAACGGTGGTGCCGGCAGGCGCGTAGTTCTTGCCGAAAGCAGCGTCGGACAGGGTCTTGCCGTCTTCGGCGACAACGCCGGTGAAGATCTGGTAGACATTGTAGGTGTGGCCGGTAACGGAAGCACCGGAATCGGAAGTGGTGATTTCGATCTTGATCTTGTCTTCTTCGTCAGCCGCAAAAGCGGTGGTGACCATCCACCTGAAAAACGCGGGGCCCTACCGACTGCGGACCAACCACGCCATTTTGGAGGAGCTTCTGACTCCCTGTGGCTATATTCAGAGTCCCAGCAAGGGTTACCTGGTGAATTTCTATGAGGTGGTCAGCAACACAGACGATGGCTTTACCATGTCCGACGGCACGTTGGTTCCCATCTCCCGCCGCCGCAGCAAGGAGATCAGCGGCGCCTATACCAAATTCCAGTTCCAGAAGATGCGGTCGGAGGTGAATCTATGAACATACCTTATTATCGCTTTTTGGAAGTGGGCCTGTTCTCGCTTTTGAACCTGCTGCCCTTCCTGCTGGTGGCCATGTATCCCTTCCGCCGCCGGCTGCGGTTTTCCTACCGTGTGACCTGGATCCTGATCGGTGGCATGGTCGTCGTTCAGCAGGGGTTGGGCGTTCTGGCAGCCTTTTCTCCGGTGGGGTCGGAGACCATGAGCATAATCAGCACCCTGATTTACGCCGGCTTCTTTGTTTTGGCCATCAAGGATCACCTGGGCCGTTTGACTTTTGTGCTTTTGGTGTTCTCCAACCTGGGCAACCTGGTGACGGTTTGCGCCAAGTGTATGGAGGGCCTGATCTTCGGCGACATCGCTTTGGAGTCCTATCGCTGGTCGATGAGCCTGTGCATGCTGGTGATGCATGCGGTGATCACTGTGCCGGTGGCCTTCTATGTCCGCAAGTTCTTTAACAGCAGCGTTCCTATCAAGACCACCACCTGGCGCTACCTCTGGTGCATGCCCGGCACTTTTTACGCCATTTGGTTCTACCACCTGTATTTCACCGGTGAAAGCGCTCTGTCGGTGGCTCTGGACGTGCGTCACGCCAGTTTTCTGCTGATCATCAATCTGGGTGCCTTTTTGGTCTACCACACTTCCATTCTTCTGCTCCTGGAGCAGAAAAAGAGCCATGACCTGGCCCACAACAACTATCTGCTGACGCTGCAGAACATCCAGTATGACAATCTGCAGCAGCGCATCGACGAGGCGCGCCAGGCCAGGCATGATGTGCGCCACCACATGCATATGGTCCGGGAGTACCTGCGCAGCGGAAAACTGGCGGAGCTGGAGGCGTACCTGGATCAGTACACCGAGGACCTGCTAAACGCACAGCCCCTGGTCTACAGCGGACACTATGAAACAGACGCACTGCTGAATTATTTTGTACAGCAGGCCCAGCAGTACAATATAACAGTGGATGTATCTGTTCGTTTTCCTGAGACCAGCGACCTGTCGAAAACGACTCTGCCAGTTTTGCTCGGTAATCTTTTGGAAAATGCTGTGGATGCCTGCAAAGCCATCACAGACGGAGAAAAGAGGATCACTGTGAAGGGCAAGGTGAGCAACGGCTTTGTGTTCTTCGATGTTTCCAACAACTACACCGGAACTTTGCGCCAGGACAAAAACGGCAACTACCTGACCACCAAGAAAAACGGAAAAGGACTTGGACTGCGGTCGGTTTCCCAGCTTGTCCAGAGCTATGGCGGTATGATGGAGGTGCATACAGCCGACGGCGTTTTCCGGGTATCGATCCTGCTGCCGGAGAAGAAAGAGTTTCCGCAAAGTGAACGGTAAGCGTCCGGCTGAAAGAAAGGAAAAGAGGCTTCGCATTTTTTGCGAAGCCTCTTTTTTGTTTTTACAGGATCCTCCAATCTTCCCACCAGTTAACATTCATACAATTTTCCCCGCGGGTCAAACTATGGCTACGGAAAGGTCATCGTTTCTTTGGAAGCGGTGGCGTTCCAAAGAAACGGAAAGGAGATCACGATTATGAAGAACAACAACCAGATCAACATTCCTCAGGCCCGTGAGGCCATGGACAAGTTCAAGATGCAGGCTGCCCAGGAAGTGGGCGTGAACCTGACCAACGGTTACAACGGTCACCTGACTTCCCGTGAGGCCGGCTCCGTCGGCGGCCAGATGGTCAAGAAGATGATCGAGGCTTACGAGCAGGGTATGCAGTAATCGCTGCAAAAAAAGATGACCGGGGTGACCCGGTCATCTTCTTTTTCTGCTTAGTAGTTTTCTGCGTGGACTTCGAAATAGGCCTGAGGATGGGCGCAGGTGGGGCACAGCTCGGGGGCCTTGACACCCACGATGATGTGACCGCAGTTGCGGCATTCCCAAACAGTGACCTCGCTCTTGGCAAAGACAGCGGCGGTCTCCACGTTCTTCAGCAGGGCGCGGTAGCACTCCTCGTGGTGCTTTTCGATGGCGGCGACCATGCGGAACTTGGCGGCCAGGGCAGGGAAGCCCTCCTCGTCAGCGGTCTTGGCAAAGCCGTCGTACATATCGGTCCATTCGTAGTTCTCGCCCTGGGCAGCGGCCAGCAGGTTCTGAGCGGTGTCGCCAATGCCTTCCAGCTCCTTGAACCACAGCTTGGCATGCTCCTTCTCATTATCAGCGGTCTTCAGGAACAGGGCAGCGATCTGCTCGTAGCCTTCCTTCTTGGCCTTGGATGCAAAATAGGTGTACTTGTTCCGGGCTTCGGATTCTCCGGCAAAGGCAGCCATCAGGTTCTTTTCGGTCTGGGTGCCTGCGTATTTGTTCGGCATAAGTGCTTCCTCCGTTGAATGTAGGTGTGGCGGCGGCTGCCGCAATATGATTGTAGCAAAGGAATCTGGGATTTGCAATCGGAAATCGTGATTTTTCTTGCAAAATGTTAGAAACCGTGGTATGCTATGTAAGGTATAATGGAAAGGAGTGGTCTGCTTGGCATTGCTGGAATCCGGACAGATGTATTTGGAATCCATCCTCATCCTGTCCCGGAAAAATGGCGCGGTTCGCTCGGTGGATATCAGCGACTATATGGGCTACTCCAAACCCAGCGTGTCCCGGGCGGTGGGCCTGCTGAAGGCAGGGGAATATATCACCATTGACAGGGAAGGGCACATCCATTTGACCGAATCCGGTCGGGCTGTTGCGGAGAATATTCTTTCCCGGCACACCATCCTGACAGAAATGCTGGTGCGCATGGGGGTCGAACGGGAGATCGCTTCCGCCGATGCCTGTAAAATGGAACACGTTATCAGCGAAGAGACCTTTGAAGCCATCAAAAACCATATATCCCAATATGGTGGAAATATTTAAACATTTCTAGAGGAGGAATCCGAATGACTCTCAGCGAGAAGAAGCAGCTGCAGATCACCGCTTGCAAGATTCGCATGGGCATCATCGAATCTACTTACGGCGCCAAGGCCGGCCATCCCGGTGGCAGCCTGTCTGCTACCGAAATGTTCACCTATCTGTACTTCAAGGAGATGAACATCGACCCCAAGAACCCCAAGTGGGAAGACCGTGACCGTTTTGTCCTGAGTAAGGGCCACACCACTCCCGGCCTGTACTCCACCCTGGCCCACCGTGGCTTCTTCCCCGTGGAAGATCTGCCCACCTTCCGTCACATTGACAGCTATCTCCAGGGCCACCCCAACATGAACATGGTTCCCGGCGTGGATATGTCCACCGGCTCTCTGGGCCAGGGCATCTCTGTTGCTGTGGGCATGGCTAAGGGCGCTAAGTACATCGGCAAGGAAAACCGCGTCTACACCCTGCTGGGCGACGGCGAGATCCAGGAAGGCCAGGTTTGGGAGGCTTGCATGGCAGCCGCGCACTATGATCTGGACAACCTGTGCATCATCGTGGACAACAACGGCCTGCAGATCGACGGCGACATCGCCAACGTCATGAGCCCCTACCCCATCGTGGGCAAGCTGGAGGCTTTCGGCTTCCATGTCATCGCCATCGATGGCCACGACTTCGACGCTATCGAGGCAGCCCTGAACGAGGCAAAGACCGTCAAGGGTAAGCCCAGCGCCATCGTGATGAAGACCGTCAAGGGCAAGGATGTTTCCTTTATGGAGAATGACGCCGGCTGGCACGGCAAGGCACCCAACGACGCGGAGTACGCTCAGGCTATGGCCGAGCTGAAGGCTCAGCTGGCAGAACTGGAGGGCTAAGAAATGGCAGACGTTAAGAAGATCGCAACCCGTGACAGCTACGGCAAGGCTCTGGCCGAGCTGGGCGCTCAGTATGAAAACCTGGTGGTTCTGGATGCCGACCTGGCCGGCGCTACCAAGACCGCTACCTTCCAGAAGGCGTTCCCCAACCGGCACTTTGATTGCGGCATCGCCGAGGCCAACATGGTCTGTATGGCTGCCGGTCTTTCCACCACCGGTCTGGTTCCCTTCGCTTCCACCTTCGCTATGTTCGCTGCCGGTCGTGCTTTCGAGCAGATCCGCAACTCCATCGGCTACCCCCACCTGAACGTGAAGATCGGCGCCACCCACGGCGGCATCTCCGTCGGTGAGGACGGCGCTTCCCATCAGTGCTGCGAGGACTTCGGTCTGATGCGCACCATCCCCGGCATGGTGGTCATGAGCCCCGCCGACGATGTGGAAGCCCGGGCGATGGTCAAGGCTGCCTACGAGTACGAAGGCCCCGTGTACATCCGCTTCGGCCGCGCTGCCGTGCCGGTGTTCCACGAGGAAGGCATGAACTTCCAGATCGGCAAGGGCGAGATCCTGCGGGACGGCGCTGATGTTGCCATCATTGCCAACGGTCTGATGGTGAACGAAGCTCTGGTCGCCGCCGAGGAGCTGGCTGCCGCCGGCATCAACGCTATGGTCATCAACATGGCTACCATCAAGCCTCTGGACGAGGGGCTGGTTCTGGCCGCTGCCCGCAAGTGCGGCAAGGTCATCACCTGCGAAGAGCATTCCATCATCGGCGGTCTGGGCGAAGCTGTCTGCTCCTGCCTGGCTGAGAAGTGCCCCACTGTGGTGCGCCGCATCGGTGTCAACGACGAGTTCGGCCACTCCGGCCCCGCTGCCGCTCTGCTGAAGCAGTTCGGTCTGAGCGCTGAGCACATCGTGGAAGTCGCCAAGGATCTGTGCAAGTAAGATAACATATTTCCGGCTTTGTTCCCGACCGGAACAAAGCCGGATCTTTTTTCCTGAAAGGAGAGGCGGTATGGCGCTGCGGGATTTTTCGAAAGAGAAATTTGATATCATCGTGCTGGCGGGCCAGTCCAACGGCGAGGGCCTGGGCTACGGCGATGCCAGCCGGCCCTACAAGCCCAACGACCGGGTGTGGTATCTGAATCCGGATTTCACCATTCAGGTGGCCCAGGAACGGGTGAACAAGAATTGTGTTCAGGGCAATTTGGCCCTTTCTTTTGCCCGGGCGTACCTGGAGGAGCGGCTTGCGCAGGATCGCAGCCTGCTGATTTTGCCTGCGGCGGTGAACGGCACGGGCTTTGCCGATGGCCGCTGGATCTCCACGGGAGATCTGTACCTGCGGATGATGGAAATGATCCGCACCGCCCTGGAGCTGAACCCGGAAAACCGGTTGGTGGCCTTCCTATGGCATCAGGGAGAGACGGAGGTCTTTGCAAAGGAATCCTACGAATTCCATCGGAGTCACCTCACTTCGCTGTTGCGAAGTGTGCGGGAGGGCTTCGGTGTTCTCCGGCTGCCTTTGGTGGCGGGCGATTTCTGCCAGGAGTTCAAGGCGAAAAACGCCGATGCCTGCGCGCCCATTGTGAAAGCCATCCGGGATGTATTCCTGGAAATGGGCGGTGCCTTCGTGGACACCCAGGGTCTGCGCTCCAACTGGAGCGCGAATGCGGTGCATCCTTTGAAGCGGGTGGACGAGGTCCATTTCTGCCGGGAGTCCCTGTATGAACTGGGCGAAAGGTACTATGATGCCTTTGCAGAACTGACTGTATAAAAAATCGGAACGCAATTGCGTTCTCATTTTTTATACAGTCAGTTCTGCAAAGGCAT
>JAZREG010000114.1:0-7644 GCA_045660725.1 Faecousia sp. | reverse complement strand
ACCCGTCAGGTTCCCCGCTTCGCCAAGGCCGGTCTGAAGGGTCAGGAGCGGGATATCGTCCTGGAGCTGAAGCTGCTGGCCGATGTGGCTCTGGTAGGCTTCCCCAACGTTGCCAGGTCCCCCCTCTTAAGCGTCACTTCCAACGCCCGGCCCAAGATCGCTAATTACCACTTCACCACCCTGTTCCCCAACCTGGGCGTCATCTATGTGGACGAGGGCGTTTCCTTTGTCATGGCGGACATCCCCGGCATCATTGAAGGCGCCGCGGAAGGCGCCGGCCTGGGTCACGACTTCCTGCGGCACATCGATCGTTGCCGGCTGCTGGTGCATGTGGTGGACGTTTCCGGCAGCGAAGGCCGGGATCCTGTGGAAGATTTCGACGCCATTTGCGCCGAGCTGGGTAACTACAGCGTGGATCTGGGCGATCGGCCCATGATCGTGGCAGCCAATAAGCTGGATATTATGGATCCCGAGTCGGATAACCTGGAGCGGCTGCGCAAGCATGTGGAGGCCACCGGCTGTGAGCTGTACGAGATCTCCGCCGGCACCACCCAGGGTACCCGCAACCTGATGCGTGTGGTAGCGGAAAAGCTGCGCACCCTGCCCCCTGTGACCATTTACGAGCCGGAGTATGTGGAAGTCATCGAAGCCCCCACGGATCCTACCGACTTCGAAGTGGAGCATTACGGCTCTACCTGGTTGGTCACCGGCCGGTGGCTGGAGCGGCTCATCGAGAATATCAATTTCGACGATTACGAGTCCCGGAACTACTTCGACCTGCAGCTGCGTAAGTGCGGCCTGTTCAAGCGGCTGGAGGAGCTGGGCATCAACGACGGCGATACTGTGGATATTTACGATTTTGAATTCGAATATCAGCGATAAAGTATTTGCCATTTTCAATTCTATTGTGTATAATAATAGGGTCACCGGACGGTGACCCTATTTTCTTTTCCTTTTTGGAAGGAGGGATCCCTCATGATCCGAAATTTGAACCCCGTCGCGTTCCAGGATTTCGGCACCATCCTCTCCGGGCGGCAAAAAAGTCAGCAAATCCCGGAAAACACCCCCGGTCTTGCGCTGAATCCTGACCAAAAGGAGCTGCCCCTCTACCGGGCCGCATCGGATACCCTGCTGCTCCTGCGCAGCGGCAAGAGCGTTTTGTCCGTTTCCGTCGACGCAGAGACCTTCCTGCACTTCTATTTCGACAAGCCGGTTTGTATCAAAACCGACACATATTTCTGCCTCTCCCCCTTCAAGGGTGAGGCCAACATCTCCCTGCGGGCAGAGATTCCTCCCACCATTGTGGGTGACCGCCCCAACAACAGTCTGCGCATCGACCGCCACCTGCGTTTGGACGGCATCTACACTTTCTTCTACCAGGAGCGGGAGCAGGGCTTCCTCTTCCCCGGTGAGGAGCATCCCATGCCGGAGCTGACCTATGTGGATCAGGGCGAACTGCACAGCGTTGCGGACGGCCAGGATCTTCTGCTGAAGCAGGGCGATATCGCCGTGTGGGGCCCCAACCAGTGGCATATGCACTATGCGGACACCGGCGTTGCCCCCCGCTATGTTACCATTACCTTTGACCTGGACGGCGTGGACATCACGCCGCTGTTGAACCGGAAATTCACCGCCCCACAGCAAGCCGTTTCTCTGATCCAGCAGATGCTCCGGGAGCAGGAGCGTATGGACGCCCACTCCTCGGACATGATCCTTTCTCACCTGTCCACCCTGATCCTTCTGCTGCTGCGCCACGCTGACGCCCCGGAGAGCAAGCTCAAGCCCACCAATGCGCTGCACGCGGAAAACGAGATCATTCGCCGGGCTCAGCAGTACATCAGCGCTCACGTGCGGGCAAAACTGTCGGTGCCTACCGTAGCAAAAATGGTGGATGTCAGCCCCAGCTATCTTACCGCTCTCTTCCATAAGAATCTGCAGATCTCCCCCGGCGAGTACATCCGCCGGATCAAGCTCCAGGAAAGCAAGCAGATGATCCGGGAGGGCAGTATGAATTTCACGGAGAGCGCGGCCGCCCTGCAGTATTCCACGGTGCATCACTTCTCCCGGCAGTTCAAGGAGAAGTTTGGCATCACCCCCACGGAATACGCAAAAAGTGTGCGGTAAAGGAGGGCTTCTATGGACTTTAAAGTATTGGCCGTAGGCGATGTGGTGGGCAACCCCGGCATGGCCCGGATCCGCCGCAGCCTTCGCTATCTAAAGCGGCAGACGAACGCGGATTTTGTCATCGTCAACGGAGAAAACGCCAGCGTGGTGGGCATGACCCCGGACCAGGCGGAAGAGATCCTGGACGCCGGCGCCGATGTGATCACCATGGGCAACCACACCTTCGGCAAGCGGGAGCTGGTTCCCTACCTGGAGGACACCGGCCGGGTGCTGCGCCCTGCCAACTACGCACCCCAAACTCCCGGCAACGGCTGGGGGATCTTTGACAGCAAGGCCGGCCCTGTGGCGGTCATCGACCTCATCGGCCGGTGCAACATGGACTACGGCCCGGACAACCCCTTTCTGATGGTGGAAAAGATTCTGAAAGAGATCAAGACCAAGCTGATTTTCGTGGAGCTTCACGCGGAAGCCACTTCAGAAAAGCTGGCCATGGGCTACATGCTGGACGGCCGGATCAGCGTCCTGTGGGGTACCCACACCCATGTTCCCACCGCGGATGCCCAGGTGCTGCCCAAGGGCACCGGCTATGTTACCGACCTGGGCATGACCGGCCCCAAGCATTCCGTGTTGGGCATCCAGCCGGAGCTGTCCATCGCCAAATTCCGGGGGGATCTGACCAGCCGCTACCAGTGGGCCAACGGCCCCACCAAAATGGAGGCTGTTTTGTTTACCATCGACACCGAAACCGGCCTATGTAAAAGCGTAGAAAGGATGGATCTGAGTGATGAAAATTCTGCACAGCGCTGACTGGCACCTGGACTCCCCCCTCACAGGCAAAAGCGAAGAGCAGTCCCGGTATCTGCGCAAGGAACTGCTGAAGATCCCGGAACGGGTCGCCTCCTTCTGCCGCTCCGAAGGCTGCCAGATGCTGCTGCTCAGCGGCGACCTGTTCGACGGCCCCTACACCCCGGAAAGCCTGCTGGCGGTACGCACCGCCCTGCGGGAGCTGGAGATCCCGGTATTTATCTCTCCGGGAAATCATGATTTTTGCCAGGTCAATTCCCCGTACATCAGGGAATCCTGGCCGGAAAATGTGCATATTTTCAAAAACCCTGTCATGGAGGCATTCCCCGTACCGGAGCTGGATTGCGTGGTCTACGGCGCCGGCTATACAGCTATGGATTGCCCCGGACTTCTGAAGGATTTCCATACAGAGGGCGACGCCCGGTGGCACATCGGCGTGCTGCACAGCGATCCTCTGCAAGCTTCCTCCCCCTATGCGCCCCTGACCACTCAGCAGATACGTTCTTCCGGGCTTTCTTACCTGGCCCTGGGGCATGTCCACAAGGGCGGCAGCTTCCGGGCAGGAGACACTCTCTGCGCCTGGCCCGGCTGCCCCATGGGCAGAGGCTATGACGAAGAGGGCGTCAAGGGCATCCTGCTGGTAGAGCTGGAGGATGCGGTTACCGCCCGGTTCCTGCCGCTGCCCACCCCCCGGTTCTTTGACGAAACCGTGGAAGCAGGCATCGACCCCACCGAAACCGTCGCCGCCCTCCTGCCGCCCCTGGAAACCCGGGACACCTACCGCATTACCCTCACCGGCTACAGCGCTCCGGTAGATCCCGAGGCCATCATGGCTGCCTTCCCCCATGTTCCCAATTTGGAGGTGCGGGATCGCACCGTTCCGGAGGTGGATCTGTGGAGCAACCTGGGCGAAGACTCCCTGGAGGGCGTGTACTTCCAAATGCTTCATGACGCCATGAACACCGACAGCGAAAAGCTGAAGCAGCATCTGCTGCTGGCCGCCAAGATCTCCCGTCAAATTTTGGACGGACAGGAGGTGACCCTGCCGTGAAGATCTATCGCATGAGTGCCACCTTCGGCAAGCTGGAACACGAGACCCTGACTCTTCAGCCGGGTCTGAATGTGATCCACGCCCCAAATGAGTGGGGCAAAAGCACCTGGTGCGCTTTCTTCCTGAATATGCTCTATGGCATCGACACCCGGGCAAAAACCACCAAGAATGCCCTGGCTGACAAGGAGCGCTTCGCTCCCTGGTCCGGTGCCCCTATGTCCGGCAGCATTGACCTATGCTGGAACGGCCGGGACATCACCATCCAGCGCAGAACCAAGGGCCGGCTGATCTTTGGTGAATTTTCCGCCTTCGAAACAGAAACCGGCATTGAGATCCCGGAGCTGAACGCCACCAACTGCGGCACGATGCTGCTGGGGGTGGAGCGCAGCGTATTGGAGCGGGCGGGCTTCCTGAAGCTTTCCGACCTGCCCCTGACCCAGGATGATGCCCTGCGCCGTCGACTGAACAACCTGGTCACCACCGGTGACGAAAGCGGTGCCGGCGACCGGCTGGGAAAGCAGCTGAAGGACCTGAAAAACAAGTGCCGCTTTAACCGCACAGGCTTACTCCCCCAGGCAGAGCTGCAGCGGGATCGGCTGGAGGGCCAGCTGGCAGAGCTGCAATCCCTTCAGCAGCAAAAGGAAAAGCTCCTTGCCCGCCAAGCTGAGCTGGAAGGCTGGGTCGCCCAGCTGGAAAATCACCGCTCCGCTCTGCGGTATGAAGCCTCTTTGGAGGATGCCAAGCGAGTGGAGGACGCCCTGGCCCAGCAAGCCCTGGCCCAGGCGGAACTGGATCGCCACAGCGCAAGCTGCGCCTCTCTGCCCGGCGCAGAGGCCGCCCGTATCGCTTTGCAGCGGGGCCAGGCCCTGCAGCAGCAACGTGACGCCCTGCAGATGGAAGCGCAAATGCTCCCCCCTGCCCCCTCCGCTCCGGAAAAGCCCGCCTACTACGGTACCCGCAGCCCTCAGGAGGGTTATGAATACGCCCGCCGGGACTACACCCTGCTGGCAGAGCTGAAGAACCGAAAGAAAAAGCTGGGTCAGCTTTACGGAATCTATGGTATTCTCGCCGGTCTGGTAATCCTGATCGCAGTAGCCCTGGGCCTGTGGAAGCCGGAATACCAAATTCTCTGTCTGATCGCAGGAGGTGCTTTGGTTGCCCTATCCGGGATCATCGTGCTGATCGCGGGGATCGCTACCGCGCAAAAGCTGAGCCAGCAAATTGAGCGGCTATATAGCTGCTACCCGGGTATTCCCGAGCAGCAATGGGTGCAGAAAGCGGAAGCTTACGCCGCAGCCTATGATCGGTATGTGCAAGAAAACACCCAGGCACTCGCCCTTCGCGGTGACCTGGATGCCCGCCAGGAACAGCTCTCTGCCCACATCCGGGAATACGCCGGCGAGCAATCCCTGGAAGCAACGCTGGAACACTGGAACCGCACCCTGGAGGCCTGGAACGCCCTGGGCAACGCCCAGCGGAGTCTGACCCAGGCTACAAATCACGCCAATGCCCTGAAGGCCATGGCAAAGATCGTGGATGCCCCCACCCTTCCGGACACGCTGACCTATTCCCTGGGAGAAACGGACAACCTCCTGTCCTCCGCCCGGTTTGATCTGCGGCAGCTGCACAATCAGCTGGGGCAGATCCAGGGTCGCGGGGAATCCCTGGGACAGGAAACCATCCTGCGGGCCCAGCTGAAGCAGATCCACCGTCGGATCCACCAGCTGGAGGACACCTACGCCGCTTTGGAGCTGGCCCAAAACGCCCTGTCCGCCGCCACCACCCAGCTGCAGCGCCGTTTCGCCCCCCGGATCTCCAAGCGGGCTCAGGAGCTGTTCTCCCGGCTCACCGGAGGCCGCTACCAGCGCATCACCCTGGGCGAGGATCTGAGCCTCAGCGCCTGCACCCAGGACGAAGACACCCTGCGCAGCGCCCTTTGGCGCAGCGACGGAACGGTAGATCAGCTGTATTTGGCCCTGCGCCTGGCGGTGGCAGAAGAGCTTACCCCCGACGCCCCGCTGATCCTGGACGACGCCCTGGTGCGCTTTGACGATCAGCGCATGAAAGTTGCCCTGGATATTCTCAAGGAATTGGGAGAACATAAGCAGGTGATTTTGTTTACCTGCCAACAGCGGGAAGGCAATTATGTGGGAGGTAACCAATGAGCGGTTGCGGAAACTGCTGCGGCAATTGCGGCGGCTGTGGAGAAATGCTCCTGGCGGAAAGTGAGATCGCCCTGCTGCGCGCACTGGCCCAGTTGGCATTTCTTCCCGTGGCCCGGCGGGCTGATACCATGGAGCCTCAGTATTTTGAGGATGCTGCCTACCCGCCGTCCGTCTACAGCCTGACCCTGCAGTGCCTGGAAAAGCGCGGACTCATCTCCATCGACTACGACCAACCCCTGAAAGGTTGGGACTACAGCGCCTATAAAGGATTCCCCGTCCACGGAAGCTTCGCACTTACTTCCAAGGGGCAAGAGGTCTGCGACCTTCTGGACCGCCTAGGCTGTGAGTAACAAATGCGCCTCCTCACGCAAATCATAACCACCTGCCAATGGTATCCTTATACAACAAAAGGCTGCAAGGAAAAACCTTGCAGCCTTTTGGTTACACACTCACTCTATTTCCTTTTGTCAGCAGCTTGCGAATCAGCCGATAGAACCAGTAGGAGCCGGTCACAAAACTCAGATCCAGGACCGACACAATCATCACATATAAAATTGCCGCCACAGTACTTCCCAATGACGCCTCCACAGAAAGCCGCACTGCTTCCAGAGGCGCAATATTGCAGACATAGAAATTGTTGAAATTGGTCTTTAGCAAGTGCGCCATCGTCGCAGCGATCACGCAGTAGCACAGGACAAACAGCAACACCTTCTTCGTCTCTCCCCTGGGCGCCGGCTCGTGCAGATTCAGCGCCGGAACCAAAACAAACAGCAGCATCGCCACATTGTGAAAGGCCACCGTATGAAAGCTGAAATAGTTTGTGGTGAACTCCTTGACTGCCTGGGCGGAATAAATGAGATCCGGGTACACCGCTGTCAGAATAAACACCGCCGCCAGGACCGCTGTCGTGATGCCGCTGATGGTTTTTTCGTGCTTTCCCCGGTAAAACGCCATAATCACCGGCAAAAAAATCAGTATAGAGCAAAAATGGAAAGGCAAGTTATACAAGTCGTACCCTCTGTAAAGCGACAAGCCCTGTTTGCCGATTTCCAGCAGCACCAGCACACAAGCAAAAATTTGGAAGGGTATCATCCGGATCTTTCGATCCTTCTTGCCAAGGGTCAGCCGCAAAACCACCGCGATCACCAACATCACAATAATCGCCGGCAGTAATGTTTGCACATGGGTAGGCGTCCAAAGTGTCATGTATATCCCTCTTTTCATTTTTCAGCGGGCAATCAAGCGCATGTTTTATCTGCCTGCATTTTCATGACTTTGCTATTATACTAAAAACCAGATGCAAATACAATCCCAAATTCTCAAATTGCAATTACAACGAAACGCCCTATCTCAAAGCTCTCCCATCATGAATAACTGCTAATGTTTACGGTATAATTGTAACGCAGTAACAATACCGAGGGCGCATTATCAGCGGCGACCCGCCGACAAATTCAAGTTTAGCGAATTGTTGTAAAGGCTCCCCTTTGAGGGGAGCTGTCA
>JAZREG010000113.1:0-2268 GCA_045660725.1 Faecousia sp. | reverse complement strand
ATGGGTCTTCAGCTTGGGCATAGTAGGTTCTCCTTCCGTATCTTTGGTATTTTACTTACTGTTTTTGGGGGTAAGGAACATCGCCATAAAGCGACCTTCCAGCTTGGGGTTCTTTTCCATGGTGGCGATCTCAGCGGTAGCAGCAGCGAAATCCATCAGCAGCTCCTCGCCCAGGTTGGTGTGAGCCATCTCACGGCCGCGGAAGCGGACGCTGACCTTCACACGGTTGCCGTCGCCCAGGAACTTGAGGGCGGCCTTGACCTTGGTGTTGAAGTCGTTGGTGTCAATGCTGGGGCTCATGCGGATCTCCTTGATCTCCACGACCTTCTGATTTTTCCGGGCATCCTTCTCCCGCTTCTTCTGATCGTAGCAGAATTTGGAATAGTCCATGATTTTGCAGACGGGGGGGACGGCATTGGGAGAGATCTTAACAAGATCCATGCCCTGCTCTTCAGCCATAGCATTGGCCTCGTCAGCGGATACGATACCCAACTGGGCACCGTCGGCACCGATCAAACGAATCTCCTTATCCCGGATCTCCTCGTTGAGCTGATGATCTAACTTTGCGATGGTAAGCACCTCCATAAATGAAACAAAAAAGCGGATGCCAAAGCATCCGCATACTCGCAATTTACCCCTAAGGGGAACTGGAATATTAACCGTTTTGCGCATTGCGAACGGTGAGGCGGATGGTTAGGCCTTCTTTATTACCTGCCTATATTAGCACCCCATGCACTATTTGTCAAGAGGTATTTTCAAAAAATGTGCCGCCATGGAAATTCCACGGCGGCACAGGTGGGGACGTCTTACAGATACTGCTTTACAGCTTCACCGGCCAGAGCGGGATCGTCGGACACGGTGATGGTGATGTCCATGAAGTTTGCTTCAGCAAACTTGGCGCACCAGCAGATGAACTCTTCGCCCACAGCACGGTCGGTGCCGATGGTCTTGTAGAGGTTGTCGATGTAAACATTGGTAATATCGTAATTGCCGGCGTGCAGGCCGCTGAGCAGACCCTTGAGCATATCAGCATTGGAAATGCCATATTCCTTGGAGTCAACAAGGCGCACCTTGTGGGGCAGGTCGTAGGTCAGCTTCTGACCGTACTCGATGCAAACCACGTCGCCGTGAGCATTGACAACAGCATCCTTAATGGAGTCGATCAACTTCTTGGTCTTGCCGGAGCCCTTCAGGCCCATAATAACATGAATCATAGGAAAATCCTCCTTTGCTTGCAGCATTACTTGCTGTATGGTAATTCTATCAGCTATTTGCCCATTTTGCAATAGCAAATTGGGAAAAATGCATCAGATTTTTTATACTTCGTAGCCGGGCTTGCCCAGAAGCTGGAACATGTTGCGCTTGTAGAACTCAACACCGGGCTGGTTGAAGGGGTTGACACCCAGCATATAAGCGCTGACACCGCAGCAAACTTCGAAGAAATAGAACATCTCGCCCAGCTTTTCGTCGTTCAGCTCGCCCATATCCATGGTGATGACGGGAACGCCGCCGTCCACGTGAGCAGCCAGGGTGCCCAGGAATGCTTTCTCGTCCACAAAGTCCAGGGTCTTGCCTTCCAGATAGTTCAGGCCGTCCAGATCCTTCACATCGCCGCCGATGGTGACCTTGTGCTCCGGAGCTTCAAAGCGCAGCATGGTCTCAAAGAGATTGCGCTTCCCCTGCTGGATCAGCTGACCCAGAGAATGCAGATCCGCAGTAAATTCTGCCGTAGCCGGGAACAGGCCCTTGCCGTCCTTGCCCTCGCTTTCGCCAAAGAGCTGCTGCCACCAGCCGCCCATCATCCGGAAGCCCGGTTCAAAGCTCTCCAGGATCTCGATATCCTTGCCCCGGCGGTGCAGGAGATTTCGCACACCGGGGTAGAGCCAGGCGGGATTTTCAAAGGAGCGCAGGTCATATTCCTGCTTGGCCTCCCAGGCACCGGCCATTACCGCCGGGATGGCCAGGCCCGCCACCGCCATAGGCAGCAGGCCTACCGCCGTCAGGACGCTGTAGCGGCCACCCACATCGGCGGGGATCTCAAAGCTCTCACAGCCTTCTTCCTGAGCCATCTGCCGCAGACCGCCCTCACTGGGATCCGTGATGGCATAGATCCGTTTTCTGGCGCCATCGGTACCGTATTTCCGTTCCAGCATCCAGCGCAGAGCCCGGGCTGCAATGGCAGGCTCCGTAGTAGTGCCGGATTTGGAGACGATGACCAGGGAAAAGTCCTTTCCTTCCAGCAGCTTCTGCAGCTGCTGCCAGGCCCGG
>JAZREG010000112.1:0-2745 GCA_045660725.1 Faecousia sp. | reverse complement strand
ACCAGGACTTCGGCTGGCACAACAACCCCGCAAAGCGTTACATGGAGCTGTTCCATCAGATGCTGGGCTGGTAATTCTTCCTTTTCAATCACACCGCCTCCCACCCGGGAGGCGGTACTTATTTTTATTTCCCTGCTGGGGGCGGCACTTCTTATGTTAGATTTCTTCTGCGCCGATACTTCCGACTCCTGCCGGAGGCGGTACTTTTTTATTTCCCTGCCGGGGGCGGTACTTTCTTATGCCGATAAGAAAGTACCCAATACGACTCGCTACGCTCGCATGCATAAGTTCCGCCAAGCCAATCGCCCATCGCTAAAGCTTGGGCTCTTGGCGCGTCACTTAAGAACCGGCCCGGGGGGGCGCCGGGAAATTGCTCCCCCAATTACATGGGCCCTCCCCGGGGCCCCACCCGCACCGCTTGATCCTTAGGTCGCAAAATGTTTCGGTGCGGTAAATTACCGTACTGAAACACTGTGCAATCTACCGAAAATGCGTCGCGGGAGGGATTCTTAAGGGAGGGCGCATGTGGCGGCGGGAGCACGCCTCTTAGCGCCTCCCTTAAGTCGTTTCTTTCGTATCTTTCTTGACGAAACAAGAAAGATACCCGCCGGAGGCACCTGCAGTAACGATTATAGATTAGAGCCAGCGCAAAGGGTGCCGCTCCCGGCAGGGAATAAGAAAAGGCGGGTCAAGATCCTTCCCCACATATTCTATCGCGCTCTTGTAAAATCCTCTTTCTTTTTTTACTAAACTGGTGTATAATAGCAGGACAACACATACCAACCATTCTAGGAGATTGATATGCGTATCCTTTTCGATTCTAAAAAACTCATTCACAAAGACCCCTTCGGTACCCTGACCCCCTGTGAAAACTGCACCCTGAATATCCACATCCCCGCAAATGTAGGCGCTGTCAAAGCTGAATGCGTCATTTGCATGGACGGTACCAATGAGGAGAGAATCATCCCCATGGCCGCCACGGAAGTCAAAGGCGCTTATGTGGTATTCACCGGCAATTTTTCTTTGGATACCTGCGGTCTTTATTTTTATTATTTCCGCGTTTGCAAACCCGATTCCTCTTTCCGCCTGTTCAAGCAGGGCGATGAGACCAACATGGAAGCAGGCGCCCGATGGCAGGTAAGCTGTGTGCCTGCCGATTTCACCACACCCGATTGGGCCAAAGGTGCCACCATCTACCAGATATTCCCGGACCGTTTTTATAAGCACGGTGATTGCGATCTCACCGGGAAGCTCCAACCCTTCACCGTCCACAAAAGCTGGAATGAGGAAGTGGAATGGAGACCCAACGAGCAGGGTGAAGTGCTGAACAATGACTTCTTTGGCGGCAATCTCAAGGGCATCACCGCAAAGATGGACTATATTGCCGATATGGGTGCCACAATCCTGTATTTAAATCCCATCAGCAAGAGTTTCTCCTCCCATCGGTACGATACCGGAGACTACAAGGCCGTTGACCCCATGCTGGGTACGGAAGCAGATTTTGTGGCCATGTGCCAGGAAGCCCACCGCCACGGCATCAAAGTGATCCTGGACGGTGTCTACTCTCATACCGGTTCCAACTCTCTGTACTTCGACCGAAACGGCACCTTCGGCGGCAAGGGCGCTTTCTGCTCCAAGGAGTCCCCCTACTACTCCTGGTATCAGTTCTACAACCATCCTTATTCCTACAACAGCTGGTGGGGCTTCTATACTCTGCCCACCGTCAATAAAATGGATCCGGCATTTTTGGATTACATCATCGATGCCGAGGATTCCGTTGTGGCCCACTGGCTGAAGCTGGGCGCCGACGGTTTCCGATTGGATGTGGCCGATGAGCTGCCCGATGCCTTTATCCTGCGGCTGAAAAAGCGTATCCGTGAACTGAAACCCGATGCACTCTTAATGGGTGAGGTTGGGGAGGATGCCTCCAACAAGATCGCCCATGATGTCCCCCGCCGCTATTTTGTGGACCCAGAGCTGGACTCCTGTATGAACTATCCCTTCCGTACGGCCATTTTGAATTTCCTCAGAGGCCACGACGGTGGTCACGGTCTGAAGGAAACCGTCATGTCCATTGTGGAAAATTACCCCAAGCAGGTAGTCCAGTGCAACATGAACCTGCTGGGCACCCATGACACACCCCGGATTCTCACCTGGCTGGTAGATGATTTCGAGGGAAGCCGTGAAGAGTACAGCAAGCGGCGAATCTCCCGCAATCGCCTGGATATTGCCTACGAGCGGCTGCTGATGGCATCATTCATCCAATATATGCTCCCCGGTTCCCCCAGTCTGTACTACGGTGACGAAGCCGGTATGGAAGGCCACAAGGATCCCTTCAACCGCCGCACCTACCCCTGGGGTCGGGAAGAGCCCATTCTGATGGCGCATTTCAAGGCGCTGGGCGCTATCCGCAAACGGGAGGAAGTCCTGCGGCTGGGCGATATCACCTTCTTTGAGGCCGGCGACCGCCGCATTGGCTTCACCCGAAGCCTGAACGGTCGAAAGTTGAAGATTTATGTAAACCGCAATGCCGACCCCTGGGAAATTCCCTCCGGTAATGTGTTGCTGGGCCATAATTTGCAGACCGTAGCTCCCGATTGGCTGTGCCTTGCCCCCCTGGGCTTCTGCATCACAGAGGAAGCATAAATGGAAAAAGAAGTATTCTTTAGCGGCTACTGCCGCACCACGGATGCCAGCCGTATGGTGGAGGTAATCATCGAAGATGGAGAAGTCTCAGAGGTAGAC
>JAZREG010000111.1:0-6028 GCA_045660725.1 Faecousia sp. | reverse complement strand
AGGGACTCTTCCTTAATGCCCAGGCTTAGCAGCCAGTTCTTGCAGAAGTCCTTCCAGTAAGCAAACCACTCTAAGTCTGTACCGGGCTTGCAGAAGAATTCACACTCCATCTGCTCGAACTCACGGGTACGGAAGGTGAAGTTACCGGGGGTGATCTCGTTACGGAAAGCCTTACCAACCTGGCAGACGCCGAAGGGCAGCTTCTTCCGGGTGGTACGCTGGATGTTGGAGAAGTTGACAAAGATACCCTGGGCGGTCTCGGGCCGCAGGTAGGCGATGGAGGAGGAGTCCTCAGTAACACCGATCTTGGTCTGGAACATTAGGTTGAAGTTACGGATGGAGGTGAAGTGATGCTTGCCGCAGTTGGGGCAGACCACGTCCTCATGATCCTGGATGAAGTCATTCATCTGATCGGTGTTCATGGCATCCACATTGACATCCTTGCCGCTTTCGGAGGCAGCGATCAGCTGGTCAGCACGCTGACGGGAGCCGCAGCCCTTGCAGTCCACCAGGGGATCGGAGAAGGAACCCACGTGGCCGGTGGTGACCCAGGTCTGGGGGTTCATGATGATGGCGGCATCCAGGCCCACATTGTAGTCGGACTCCTGAACGAACTTCTTCAGCCATGCCTTTTTGACGTTGTTCTTAAATTCCACACCCAGGGGGCCGTAGTCCCAGGAGTTGGCCAGGCCGCCGTAGATCTCGGAGCCGGCGTAGACATAGCCTCTGTTCTTGCAGAGGTTTACGATCATATCCAAAGTCTTTTCGCTGTTCTTCATATGTAGTTCCTCCAAAATAGGATTGTTTTTCCAAAAATGTATTATACCCAACTCCGGGTGGTAAATCAAGTATTTCGCCGCCTTAATTTTCGGCGTTTTCCTCCACGGCTGCCTCCTGGGCGACCTCATCAGGGCCCAGGTCCGCGGCCATC
This sequence comes from Faecousia sp., assembly GCA_045660725.1. Lineage (GTDB taxonomy): Bacteria > Bacillota > Clostridia > Oscillospirales > Oscillospiraceae > Faecousia. Next base: position 5,097 of record JAZREG010000111.1, on the reverse strand, counting down.
AACTCGTAGACCTGCTGGGCGATCTGGGTGGTGTTCAGCTGGGCATACTCTTCCGGCTGGATCACCGCCAGCACAGACGCCTCGATGGGGGTGTAGCGGAAATGGAGCAGATTGGAAATGGCGTCCTTGGTACCCTTCAGGGTGCAGACCACGATGGGCACCTGGGTCTTGGTAGCGATCTTGAAAACGCCGCTGCGGAAGTGGTGCAGCTTCTTATCCGGATGGATATAGCCTTCCGGGAACACGCCCACGGAGGCCTTGTCCTCCCGGAGGATCTGGATGCACCTCAGAATGGTCTTCAGGGCTTCCCGGTCATTTTCCCGGTTGATGGGCTGGCAAAGCATCTTATGCATCAGCTTGCCCACCAGGAACATGGTCTGATTCTCCCGCTTGGAGATGAAGGCCACCTGCCGGCCGGTAAACACCCGCAGCAGCACCACAGGGTCAGCCAGGGCCACATGGTTACACACCAAGAAAAACCGCCCGGTCTCCGGCAGCTTCTCCATGCCCTTGGTGGTGATGTCCCACCGCAGCACCGGCAGCGCAGATTGCAGATACAACTCAATGGTCTTGCGGTAGAGCTTGGAATCCTCCTGCTGCTCCTGGCTCAGATCCACCCGGGAAGCCAGCAGCAGCAAAAACAAAAACGCCAGTAAAAGCCCCAGCAGCACAAAGCCCAGGGCCGTCAGGGGCAGCTGCCACAGCCAGGCCAAAGTGGCAAACCAGCCGCTCAGAACGCCCACCCCTGCCGCAGCCAATACCGACAGGATCACGATCCAACCAAGCAACATAGAACTTTCCTCCAAATTGCACATGTTATCATTTATTATACACCTTTCTTCCCCCAGAAACAAGAACAAATAGTAAACAAATAGTTTTTTTCTTCCGGGGCTAGAAATTGTGGATATAGGCTGATATAATATACATTATTATAATAAATCCGTGTGGCCTCAGGCCACCCCGTGCTTCGCCACGGCAGATTGAAAGGAACGAACAATATGGGCATTTCCGCTTCCGCACCCTGGCTGCGCTTCTACGGCAACACCCCCACTCACCTGGACTACCCTCACAAGACCATGTACCAAATGGTGGAGGAGGCCGCCAAGTGTTATCCTGCCAACATCGCCTACAGCTTCATGGGCAAGGCCACCCGGTATGATACCTTCCTGCAGCGCATCGATGCCGCGGTGAAGGGTCTGTACCACATGGGCATCCGCAAGGGCGACAAGGTGACCATCTGCATGGCCAACACCCCCCAGGCCCTGGATTGCTTCTATGCCCTCAACCGCATCGGCGCGATCCCCAACATGATCCATCCCCTGTCGGCTGCCAAGGAGATCGCCTTTTATCTGAATTTCTCCAAGAGCAAGGCCATTTTGACCCTGGCCCAGTTCTACGACAAGGTCGCCTCCATCGTTCCGGAGTTGGAAAACCCCACAAAGATCCTCATCGCCCGGATCGCCGACGAGCTTCCCCTGCCCCTGAGCCTGCTGTATCCCATGACCAAGGGCGGCAAGGCCGACCGGACACCCGCCGGCAAGAATTATACCCTGTGGCAGGATATGGTCCGGGCCGGCAAGGGCACCGTGCTTCCCGAGGAGGACGGCAAATATGATGATTGCGGCGCCATCCTCTACTCCGGCGGCACCACCGGCACCACCAAGGGCATTATGCTCTCCAATCTGAATTTCAACGCCCTGGGTCTTCAGACCATCGCCGCCTCCGGCTATGACTCCGTGGCCGGCATGAAGATGCTGTCCATCATGCCCGTTTTCCACGGCTTCGGCCTGGGTGTGGGCATCCACACCGCCCTCATTGGCGGCGCCACCTGCATCCTGATCCCCCAGTTCAGCGTTAAGCTCTATGCCGACACCCTGAAAAAGCAGAAGCCCAACCTGATCCCCGGCGTGCCCACCCTGTTTGAGGCGCTGCTGCGCACCTCCGACCTGGAGGGTGTGGACTTAAGCTTCCTGAAGGGCATTTTCTCCGGCGGCGACTCCCTGTCCCCGGAGCTGAAGAAGAAGGTGGACACCTTCCTGCGCAGCCACGGCAGCACCGAGCAGATCCGGGAAGGCTACGGCACCACCGAGTGCGTTACCGCCTCCTGCCTGACCCCCAAGAGCTTTGCCCGGGCCGGCTCCATCGGCGTTCCCTTCCCGGACACCTACTATAAGATCGTCAAACCCGGCACTACGGAAGAGTGCGACCCCAACACCGAAGGCGAGATCTGCGTATCCGGCCCCACGGTGATGATGGGCTACATGGACAACCCCGAGGAGACCGCCCAGACCCTGCGCGCCCACGGCGACGGCCGCATTTGGCTGCACACCGGCGACCTGGGTCACATGGACGAGGACGGCTTCGTCTACTTCCGTCAGCGTCTTAAGAGAATGATCATCACCTCCGGCTACAATGTCTACCCCTCTCAGCTGGAGAACATCATCGACAGCCATGAAAAGGTGCTGCTGTCCTGCGTCATCGGCGTCAAGGATGCCTACCGCGGCCAAAAGATCCGGGCCTATGTGGTTCCCATGCCCGGCGTGGAGCCTACCGAGGCGCTGCGCCAGGAGCTGCTGGCCCATTGTGCCGGCCAGGTGGCCAAGTATGCCGCGCCCAAGGAGCTGATCTTCCGTGCCGAGCTGCCCAAGACCCTGGTGGGCAAGGTGGCTTACCGGGTGCTGGAGGAAGAAGCCGCCCAGGAAACGGAGAAGGCGTAAATGAAAAAACGAATTTGGGAACTGGACGCGTTCCGGGGGCTGTGCATCCTGGGTATGGTCCTGGTCCATTTGGTCTATGATTTGACTACCCTGTACCAGCTGGTACCGTGGCAGATCCCGGAAGGCTTCCGCTTTGTCCAGCAATGGGGCGGCGTGCTGTTCTTCCTGGTGTCGGGCATCAGCGCCACCTTAGGCTCCCGCAGTGTCCGCCGGGGCATCCTGGTCATCGGTTGCGGCCTGGTGGTCAGCGCCGTGACCTGGGGTATGGTGCTGCTGAAGCTGGCAGGCAACGGAATGCAGATCTATTTTGGTGTGCTGCACTGCTTAGGCGCATGCATGATCCTGTGGGGGCTTTTCAAAAAGCTGCCCGGGTGGGCCGTGGTCCTGTTGAGCGTTGCCGCCCTTGCCCTGGGCTTTTGGTTCCGGACGCTGCCTCCGGTGGATACCTACTGGCTGATGCCTTTGGGCCTGAGCTGGGAGGGCTTTGCCTCCTCGGACTACTTCCCCCTGCTGCCTTACCTGGGCTTTTTCCTGGCAGGCACCCTGCTGGGCCGGCTGCTGTACCGGGAGAAAAAGACCCTGTTGCCCAGAGTGAACCCCCAAAACCCCATTGTGCGGGCGCTGGGCTTCTGCGGCCGCCACTCCCTTTGGATCTATATGCTCCACCAGCCGGTGCTGGCGGGGCTGTGCATGGTCCTGACTATGATCCTTTGAGCATTTTTTTGGAGGACTCTCATGAAAAACGACCGGAAATTTCCTGACCTGCGCCCGGCGCTGCAGATGATCGGCTCTGTGCTGGCCGGCCTGTGGCTGTGGCTGCAGGATGCCTGCGCGGTGCTGGCGGGGCTGTGGCTGCGGCTGTGGCGAAAGTGCAAAAAGCTGACGCTGCTGCCTTTGGCAGTGCTGGTTGCCGGTGCGGTAGGCGCAGCCCTGCGGCTGTGGCTGCTCAGCTCCGGCAAAGATCCCGGCGGCCTCATCGCACCGGATCACCCGGCAGGGACATTGCTGGTGATCCTGACCCTGGGGGTGCTGGTGCTGCTGGTGTTTGCCACCCGCCACCTGGTGCAGGGCAGTAAATACAGCTTTAATTTCCCCGCCTCCAAGCTTCGCTGCGGTGGCACGGTGGTGGGTGCCCTGGGCGTGCTGGCCACCGCCATCCCCCAGCTTACTGCCGGTGGCGACGGCTTGAGCATCCTCTGCGCGGTGCTGGGTCTGGCTGCCGGAGCGGTGCTGGGCTATATCGGTTTTCTGTATCTGCAGGGCAAGCAGCCCAGCCTGTTCCTCCACGGCTTTGTCTGCGTCTACCTGATGCTGCTGCTGATCTGCCAGTACCGCATTTGGAGCAGCGAGCCTCAGATCCAAACCTACTGCTATCCCCTGCTGGCCACGGTATGCGTCATGCTGGCCTGCTACCACAACGCCATGTTTGACGGCGATTGGGGTACGCGGCGGGCCTTTACCGTGTTTCATCTGCTGGCAGGCTTCTTCTGCTGTCTGTCTGTGGTGGGAGATTATATGCCGCTGTTTTACCTGGGCATGGGCGCCTGGATGTTTACCGACCGGTGCAGTCTGATCCCCATGTCCGCGACCTATCTGCGGGAGCAAAAACGATGATGCACTTACCGGAGTATGTGGAACGCTGCCGGGCAACCCTGGAGGAAGCGGGCTTTGCCTGCTACGCCGTGGGCGGCTGCGTCCGGGACGCGCTGCTGGGGCTGACGCCTCAGGACTATGACCTTTGCACCAGCGCCCTGCCCGATCAGATCCGGCAGGTATTCGCATCGGAAAACCTGGTCCTGGCGGGGCTGAAGCACGGCACCGTGGGTGTCATCACCCCGGAGGGGGTGGTGGAGATCACCACCTGGCGCACCGAAGGCGGCTACCGGGATCACCGGCACCCGGATTGGGTGCGGTTCGTTCCGGAGCTGCGCTCTGATCTTGCCCGCCGGGATTTCACCGTCAACGCCATGGCCTGGTCCCCCAGCCGGGGGCTGCAGGATCCCTTCGGTGGCCGTCAGGATCTGGAGAACCGGGTCCTTCGGGCGGTGGGTGTGCCGGAAGCCCGGTTTCGGGAGGATGCCTTGCGCATTTTGCGGGGCGTCCGTTTTTCTGCCCGGTATGACCTGATCCCGGAGCAAGCCACCCTGGAAGCCATGTACCGCCTGGCGCCCCTGATACATTCCCTGGCGGCAGAGCGGGTCTTTGACGAATTGAGCAAATGGCTGCTGCTGGCGGATACGGAAAGCTTGGTGCGGTTTTGTCCCATTCTGACCCAGGCCATCCCGGAGCTTGCCCCTGCTGTAGACTTTCAGCAGCATTCCCCCCACCACGCCTACGATGTATTTACCCATACGGCCCATGTGGTACAAGCCGTTCCTGC
>JAZREG010000110.1:0-40098 GCA_045660725.1 Faecousia sp. | reverse complement strand
CTGCTCCGTGGTGGAGGTCATGGGCCGTAACGCGGGCTATTTGGCCATGTATGTGGGCCTGGCTGTAGGCGCTACCGCAGTGCTGGTGCCGGAAGAACCCATTGATTTTGAAAATGATGTGATCGAGAAGATCCGCCGTGCCCGGCTCAACGGCTTCACCCACTATATGATCGTGGTGGCGGAAGGTGCCGGCTCCGCTTCCGAGATTGCTGCCCGGATCAAGGAATCCATTGACCTGGATCCCCGGGTCACCGTTCTTGGACATATCCAGCGTGGCGGCTCCCCCACCGGCCGTGACCGGGTCAACGCCACCAAGATGGGCTACCTGGCTGTGGAACTGCTGCTGGCCGGAAAAACCAACCGGGTGGTCTGCACCAGCGAGGGCAGCTTCACCGATGTGGATATTGAAGAAGGCTTCCGCATGACACGCAGCATTCAGTCCATGGAAGTGGATGTGCTGACCGCCATGACAGGCATTTGATCCCATTTCATAAGGGCGCATTGCAAATCGCAATGCGCCCATTCTATATACAAAAAGGACTGCCGATGCAATTTTCGGCAGTCCTTTTAAGCCTTGGGATGGCACTTTTCGTATACGGATTTCAGCTTCTGATCGATCATATGGGTATACATCTGGGTAGAGGAAATATCGCTGTGACCCATCAGCTCCTGCAGGGAGCCCAGGTCCGCGCCGTTTTCCAGCAGATGCACCGCAAAGCTGTGGCGCAGGGTGTGGGGCGTGATCTCCTTTTCGATGTGAGCAGTGGCCTGATAGTGCTTCAGGATCTTCCAGAAGCCCTGGCGGCTCATGCGCACGCCGGCGACGTTGACAAACAAAGCCGTTTCGCTGGGGTCAGCCAGCATACCCCGGCGGACATCCTTTAAGTAAGCGGCCAGTGCCTTCAGCGCGCCGGGATACAGCGGAATGGAACGGGACTTCTTGGGGCCGTTACACTTGATGGTGCCCAGCTCCAAATTCACATCATCCACATCCAGCTGGATCAACTCCGTGACACGGATACCGGTGGCGTACATCACTTCCAGCATTGCCTTATCCCGGATACCCTTGGCATCCACGCACACAGGCTGCTGGAGCAGCAGCTCGATTTCCCGTCCGGTGAGGATCTGAGGAAGCTTCTTCTCGCCACGATCGATGCGGATCTCCGTCACCGGAGTCTTTTCCAGGAAACCGGAGGAAACCACATAGCTGTAGAAATTCTTCAGGCTGGCCAGGCTTCTGGAAACGGTGGCGCCGGAACGGCCCTCCTGCTCCAGGTGGGACAGATAAGCGCTGATATTCAGTTGAGAAGCATCCACCACATCCACCTGCTCCGTCTGCGCCAGCCAGCCGGCAAACTGCCGAATGTCACGCATATAGGATGCCACGGTATTTGCGGAAGCTTGCTTTACCTTTGCCAGGTAATTCTCGTAAGCGCCGATCAAATCCAGCATAAACCTGCGTACCTTTCCTCTAATTTATCAGCTGCACCAAATATGGTGATACCAAACAATAATCCAGGCTCCCCACAGCCACGGCCAAGGCCATCAGCAACAGAACACGCCTCTTTTCCGGCAATCGCAGGCCGGAAATGTGCCGCAGGGAAAACCAACACAGCACCGGAACAAAGAAGAGATCTGAAAACTGATATAAAAGCCTGACCAACCAGCCGGCCGAGCCAAAAACCGCCAAGACACAGCTTCCCGACCAGGCAAAAAGCAACGCCTTGCAAAAACAGATGGCGTACAGAAGCCTATAACGGCGAAGGAAAACTGCCAGGGCAGCCAATAGAAAAGGTAAGTAAGCAGCTGTGCATAAGCCAACGACCGACACAGGGGTGGACACCGCGCTGCGCGTCAAAAGCAGAAAAGATGGGCTTGCACCGCTTGCAAGACAGGTCCCGCTGAACAGCCCCGCACACCAGGCAGCTGCAAGAAACAAGGCACTGCGGTTGCAGGATATGTAGCGCACCATAGAACGAATCACATTTCTCACGATCAGACAGCCTCCTATCACACGCAGAAACAACCGAATAGACAGGAGTGTTATGCACCCGCAAAAAGGGTGCAAAAAGCTGACGCAAAACAGATTGCATGAATACTATACTCCAATATCGGTTATATTTCAAGCTTTTTTGTACATTTTTACGATTTTTGTAGATTATGCCGATTTTTATGTCAACATCATTATGTTAACTCTCGCAACCCAAATGGGGCCAATATTTGCATTTTTCAACTATTTAGCAATATGTAGGGTGACCTCGCGCCCGGAAACACTAAATATTGTTTTTGCAAGTTTTCCTGCGCGTTTTGCGCAGAGGGTAAATTTCAGTTACCCTCTGCAAATATTTGTACAACTTAACGATACGCCTTTTTCATAAACCGTTTTGGATGTCTTACTCCCCCGCGCACATACAGCAAAGATGGCACCAGCGCCCCCGCCAGCGCAGCCAGACTCCCCTTCCATACGCCCAGGTATTGACCGCCAAAAAACATGGCTGTCGTCGCAAACAACAGAGCTAGATAACATAAGCCTGTCCCAATACCCACAAGCAATTGCTTCCTCCTGATCGCCAGGATGCTGACCCACGCCCCGGCCGCCGAAGCAACAAACCCAATGATTGCAGCCAGCAGATCCATGTGCGCAATCGATACCGTTTCGCTGTGGATCTGCCAGGCACCAATCGCCACGCCCGCCAAGGACACCAGGAAGCTCACCCCTGTTCCAAGGGCAATGCCCACAGCCACGGATGCTTGTCTGTCTTGATATGGTTTCTTCATAACCGCTCTCCCCTTTCGTTACATCCTATTCTCCGGTTGTCTGATTATACCCCTAAGCAAACGAAAAGACAGGCAGCAAATCCAACTGCCTGTCTTTCATATTCACATTGCGATTTCGATGGCTTCGGCCAAATTTCGCACCCGGTATACGCTCAGCCCCGCTGGGATCTCCAGCTTTTCCGAGCCATAGCGAGGTATGATGCACTTCTTAAAGCCCAGCCGGGCCACCTCGCCCAGACGCTGGCTCATATTGGAAACACTGCGGATCTCACCGGTCAGGCCCACTTCGCCGATCGCCACCAGGTTATCGGCAATGACCCCATCCCGATAAGAGGATGCCACCGCCAACGCCACCGGCAGGTCCGCTCCCGGCTCATCCAGCTGCAGGCCCCCGATCACATTGATATAGGCATCAAACAGCCCCAGCTTCAGCCCAGCGCGTTTTTCCAGCACCGCCAGGAGCAGAGCAGCCCGGTTAAAATCGAAGCCGTCAGAGGTTCTCCGGGGGACATTGAAGCTGGTCTTACAAACCAGCGCCTGGACCTCAGCCAGCACCGGCCGCGTACCTTCCATCACACAGGCCACACAAGTACCGGAAGCCCCTTCCGGGCGACCATCCAGCAGCATTTGCGAGGGATTGGGTACTTCCAAAAGACCCCGCTCCGCCATTTCAAAGACACCGATCTCATTGGTCGAACCGAAGCGATTCTTGGCAGCGCGCAGCAACCGATAAGAGGAATTGGGATCCCCCTCAAAATACAGCACACAATCGACCATATGCTCCAGCACCTTGGGGCCGGCAATATTACCGTCTTTATTGATATGGCCCACCACAAACACCATAATGCCCATGGACTTGGCGATGTGCATCAGGGTCATGGTGCAATCCTTCACCTGAGAGACGCTGCCGGGAGCAGAGTCATTTTCCTCGTTGTACACCGTCTGCACCGAGTCCACAATAAGAATATCCGGCTTCAGGGCCTCCACAGCCTCCAGGATGTCCGAAAAGCGTGTTTCAGAGAGAATGTACAGCGAATCTGTACGAACCCCCAGGCGGTCGGCGCGGAGCTTCAGCTGCTGCTCGCTTTCCTCACCGGAAACATACAGAACTGTTCGCTCCAAGCACAGCTGGCTGCAGATCTGCAGCAAAAGCGTCGACTTACCGATTCCCGGCGCACCGCCTACCAGCACAAGAGAGCCGGTGACAGCGCCGCCGCCCAGCACCCGGTCCAGTTCCCCCATGCCGGTGGAAAACCGGATCTGCGCCGCTGTATCCACCTGAGAAAGGCGCTGTGGTACTCTCCCCTGGCCCACAGGCGCGGCTTTGGTTCTGCCGGGAGCCACAGGCTTTTCCACATGCTCCTGGATGCTGTTCCAGGCACCGCAGGCAGGACACTTGCCCTGCCACCGAGGTGTTTCATTTCCGCAGGCTGTGCAGTAAAATACCGTCTTACTTTTTGCCATCAGTGAGCATCTCCTCGTACTGCTTCTTGTAATTTCTCGTCATGTTCCGCTGATGTTTCTTGTCATAAGCCTCGGAGATCTCATCTGCGGAAACATGAAAGCGCAGCAGCACCTCGTTGTAGTACATCAAAACATCCGCCATTTCCTCCAGGAAGGCTTCCCGCACCGCAGGCTCCTCCAACATGGCTTCCGGGCCTTTCTTCTTCCAAATAGAGATCACTTCACCGATCTCCTCGACCATATACATGATGAATTCATGGCCATACTGGGGCGTCATAGGTGCCCACATCCTGCCATGCGCCTCAAATAGCTTTTTCTGCATTTCCAGCATTTGCGAAATTGAAAGATCCATACTGTATCCCACCTTTGTGTTGATAAGATGATTATATCAGCAGGAAAAAGCCCCGTCAAGTCCCGGGGAATTCACTGAGGGCCGATGCGATAACGCAGCAAATCCGCTTCTGATATTCCGCTGAACCCAACAGCGCATCCTCCCGGGGGTTGGAAAGAAAACCACACTCGACCAGCACGCCGGGACAGGTTATGTGCTGCATCAAATACACCCCATCTGCCGGTTTGCAGGCACGCCTGCTGCCGGGATTCAGGGCAGATTCGAACTTTCTTTGCAGGGTGGATGCCAGGGTTTTACTTTCTTCATTGGGGCTGTAAAATACCTGGGCGCCGCCATAGCGGCTGTCGCTGAAGAAATTCTGATGGATGCTTACCAGCATCCCATTTTCCGTAGCCTCCACAATCCGCACCCTTTCTTTCAGGTCCGATACCTTTTTGGCTGCGATAGATGATCCCGAAGTGTAAACGGAAATATCGGTCCTGCGGATCATCACTGTATCCAGCCCCAGCAGGTGCAGGAGATCCTCCAGTCGCAACGCGATCTCCAAATTCCGCTGACTTTCCAGGATTCCTGTGCAGGAGGTGGCTCCGCCGTCCTCACCGCCGTGACCGGCATCGATGATGATTTTCCGTCTTGCCCGCTCTTCCATCAGCGCCCCGGACGCGGAGACTGCGCGGCTCCCCACCACTGCAACACCGATCAGCAAAATCACAACCAGCAAGTAAACCAGCGCAAATACGATCCAATTATCCCTTTTCACGGACAACACCCCCAGCAAACCCTATGCGTTCTTACGCCACCGAAGAACATACCAGCAGAAATCGGCATAGTATGCCACGGAACGACAGTTCCACAGTTTAACCGAAATGGAGGAATCGATTTGGAACCGAAACGCAATGAGGAACAGGGCCGTGAGGGTCGCCTGCCGGCAATGGCACCGCTGGCAAATCCCTATGTCCCTTTTCAGCTGGAGAATCCGCCGAAATATGAGCCAAGGTTTGCCCTTGTGCGGGGAACGCTGTTCCCTGGGCTGGATCTGCCCTTCATGAATATGACCAATGACCGGGAGCGGCCGGTCAATCCCACCACCGAACTGCAGGCGCTGGCCTTTGCGGTGAATGAGCTTGCCCTGTACCTGGACACCCACCCCAAGGATCGGGACGCCCTGGAGCTTTACCAGGCATACCAAAGCGCGCTGCATAAAGCTATGATGGAGTTTGGGGAAAAGAATATGCCCCTGAACCACGCATGTCCCACCAGGGGCGACCGGTACACCTGGCTCCAGGATCCCTGGCCCTGGGAGTTCATGGCGAACAAGGAGGATTGAGCATATGTTTCTTTACAACAAAAAACTCCAGTATCCGGTGAAGATCGACAAGCCCAATCCCCGGCTTGCTCAAGTGATCATCAGCCAATATGGCGGCCCCGACGGGGAGCTGGGCGCGTCCCTGCGGTATCTGTCTCAGCGCTACAGCATGCCCTTTGACGAGCAGAAAGGGCTGCTGACAGACATCGCCACGGAGGAATTGGGCCACCTGGAAATGGTCGCTGCCCTGGTCCACCAGCTGACACGGAACCTGACCACCACCCAGATCGAAAAGGCCGGCATGGCCCCCTACTTTGTGGATCACACCGTGGGCGTCTACCCCACCGCCGCCTCCGGTTTCCCCTGGAGTGCCGCTTCCATGCAGGTCAAGGGCGACCCCATCGGGGACCTGACCGAGGACCTGGCTGCGGAGCAGAAGGCGCGGGTGACCTATGACAATATCCTGCGGCTGTCCGATGATCCGGATGTGAACGATGTGATCAAGTTCCTGCGTGAGCGGGAGGTTGTTCACTTCCAGCGCTTTGGCGAGAGCATTCAGCAGCTGCGGGAGCGGCTAAACCAAAAGAATGTGTACTGCATGAACCCCGGCTTTGATATGTAAAGAAGGGCTCCCGGATGTATTTCCGGGAGCTTTTTATAGGAATTATGCTTCTTTTTTCTGCAGCTCGTGATATACTATAGTTATCGAATAGAAAAGGAGCATAGATAATGTATCTGCTCATTCCCCTGGGGATCCTTGTGGCAGCCTTTGCGGGGATCCTGGTATATTGCTACCGCACCTGTTTTTACGCACCCAGCGACCGCCGGGAAGATCCTTACGCCCACCTGGACGGAGAGCAATACAAGGCTCTGGAGGAAGGAATCTTCTATTGCACCCGCAGAATGGAAGAAGCGCCCTGTGCGTTTGTGCAGACCCGATCCCACGACGGTCTTCTGCTGTCCGGACGGTATTATCACACGGCAGGCAACGCACCGACCCTTCTTTTGTTTCACGGCTATCGTAGCATGGCCCTGCGGGACAGCGCCGGTGGATTTCTCATAGGCAGAAAGCTGGGGTTCAACGTGCTGGCGGTAGACCAGCGGGCCCACGGCCGCAGCCAGGGAAACACCATCACTTTTGGCGTAATGGAACGCTATGACTGTCTGGCCTGGACGGAGTTTATAAACGGCTTGCATGACAGCAAGCAGCCGATCCTCCTTTCCGGTCTTTCCATGGGCGCTGCTACGGTGCTGATGGCCTCGGAGCTGGATTTGCCGGAAAACGTGGTGGGTATCCTTGCCGATTGCCCCTATTCCTCCCCTGCCGGCATCATTCGTAAGGTCGCTCAGGATCGCCATGTGCCTGTCAAGGCAGCGTACCCCTTCATCCGCATGGCCGCAAAGCTTATCGGCCACTTTGATCTGGAAGCCTGCAGCGCAAAGGACGCGGTGACAAAAACAAGCATCCCGATCCTACTCATCCACGGAGAGGATGACCGTTTCGTCCCCTGGGATATGAGCAAAGAAATCCATGCCCACTGCGCCAGTCCCTGCCAACTGCTCAGCGTTCCCAACGCGGGTCACGGTCTGTGCCACACCACAGATCCCGGCGGCTATGAAAAGGCGCTGATCCGGTTTCTGTGGCAGATCCCCTCTCTTCAGGCCCATTTACGCAACAATGCGCATGTGCAAAAGCATTTCAAAGGAATCCTTTGACAAGTGGGATTTGTGATGCTATACTATTATCAGAAATTGAAAAGGGGGTCACAACATGAAAAAGAACATCATCACCATCAGCCGTCAGTTCGGCAGCGGCGGTCGTACCGTCGGTCGTCTGGTAGCAGAAAAGCTGGGCATTCCGTTTTATGACAAGGAGCTGGTGGAGCAGATTGCTTTGGAATCCGGCTTCGCTCCCAAGTTTGTGGAAGAACACGGCGAACACTCCCCCGGCCGGAGCCTGCTGTCCTACGCCTTTGCGCCTCAGGGCGTTCCCGGCGTTATGAATGGCCTCTCTACTGCGGACTTCCTGTGGAACATCCAGTGCAGCGCCATTCTGCAGCTGGCGGAGAAGGGTCCCTGCGTCATTGTGGGCAGAAACGCCGACTACATCCTGAAGGACCGGGAAGATTCCTTCCACGCCTTTATCCATGCGGATATGGACTACCGTGCCAGCCGTATTGTGCGGCTCTACGGCGAATCCGAAAAGAGCCCTCAGGCCCGTCTGCAGGAAAAGGATAAGCGCCGCCGGGTCAATTACCAGCACTACACCGGCAGAAACTGGGGCGCTGCGGAAAATTACGATGTCTGCCTGGACACCTCTACCATTGGCGAAGAAATGGCTGCAGAGATCATCGTCTCCATCATCAAAAGCTTCGAATAAACAAAGACGCCATCAGCAAAGCTGATGGCGTTCTTTTTTACTTTAATTTCACCGGCCGCATTGTCGCAGGCAGCAGCACCAGAGACAGGATAATGCTCAGCTCGGAAACCTCCAGGATCCAGGCCAGCAGATTCATGCCGGGAGCATAAAACAGGATCCGTACCGCAAAAACGATGCCAAACAGGATCATTACAAACTGCCGGGTCGGAACAAAGCCATACACGGTAGCAAACAGCAGCGCTCCGCCGCCGCCATATACCACCACCGCCAAAATGATCCGCAGTACATCGCCGGTAAAGAAGCTGCCGCACATCAGAAGCAGGCACAGCAGCACACCCAGGACGCCTACGATATTCGGCACATTCAGCCGCAGAAATTTCAGCACCACCAGCACAGCACCCGTAACGAGCAGCGGCAGAATCATGGAGAAAATAATCGCAGCTGTAGAAAGATCCGCGGGGTTCGTAAACATGAAGTAATACACCGTCCGCAGGAAGAAGGCAAGACCGCAAAGAATACAGAAGGTCTGCAGCCAAAAACTATTAAAATCCACCCGGTAGCCCCGGTAACGCTTCCAGTTCATTCCTGTTGCCTCCTTTGCTTTCTGCTATTATACGGCAAAATACGGGAAATATCAATATCCAATGGCAAATTCCTTACACCGGTGCTGCGTCCTTCTCGCCGATGTGGATGGACACACCGTTTACCTCCACATTTTCCTCGGCGCAAATGAGCAGATATTTCACGCCGCCGATGACCCGGGTCTCAATGAGGTCTGTCTTATCCGGTGCGACTTTAATGGACACGTCCGGGGTCTTGATCTCAAATTTACGGTTATCGATAATGTTTTTGGGATGCAGATCCGCCTCAAAACCAAAGGCAGAATCGTAATCCACGCTGAATTTTGCGATGCAAGGCTCCGAAACGCCGCAGGAAGACAGCACCTCTTTGACCTCCTCCTTGCCCAGGAGCAAGGCATCCGGCACCCGGCTTTCCTTATGCAGCTCGATGCGCTGGCAGATCTGCTCATGAACGGTCTGCACCACCTCCAGACTGCATTCCTCCTCCAGGGAGGTTCCCAGCAGCGCCTCAAAGGTCTTCTTCTGCTCAAAGGCGGGCTTGGGGACCTGGGTCTTGAACACCGCGTCCACGAATGCTTCGTGGCTTTCCTTGGGGCTGTGGGTATAATATAGGGCGTTGTAGATGTTCGTGGAGCGGTTATCAAAGGCCGGGAACAGGAAACCCAGCTCCGGAGCGGAAACGATGTTCATAATGCCACCGTCGTGGAATTCCTTCTCCTCAGGAATGTAGTGCAGGTTGGGCTTGGTCTGCTTCACCGGGCAAATGGCGCACAGAACAAAGGTATAGGTTTCATCAGAGCCCTCCACCTGATGCTCCCCATCCTTACTTCTAAAGGGGACATCATAGCTGTCGCAGCCGATGAGGATCAGGTAGTTGCTGCCCAGGGACACATTCTCGATGGCCTTTTTGTAGAACCGCATCCGCACTTCCTCGTCCTGAAGGGCGGTCTTGCGCAGATCCATCAGCAGCTGATGCTCCTCACTGCCGGCGACCTGGGAAGTTCGGAAAGTGATGTCGATGAGGTTCTTGCCTACAGAACCGGACAGCGCCCGCTTCATCAGGCCAAAATACTTCTCCCCTTCGTTTTCCGACATCATGCCGGTACTGCGGCGAAACTCAGAGATGATCTCCTTATTCTCGTTGACATAGCAGCCGTAAAGCGCTGTCATATTGGTGCGATCCCGGCGAATATGCCGGCGGATTTCACTAATTTCCTTAATATTCATAACTTTCCTCGCAAAATTGTATAACACTTAACGGATGGAAAAACGCGCCCACAGGCGCGTTTTTTCAGTTCCAAAGACAGTTCCAGTTTCGAATAAAGTATTCCACACCGGAATACAGGGTGCTGACAAGGATCACCGCTGTAACAACAACGGACAGCACCGGAATCGTGGGGAATGCCATCATGATGCACAGGCCGATCATGGTGCAGGTGGTCTTGACTTTCCCGCTCCATCCGGCGGCGATCACCGTTCCCTTACCCACGGCCACCAGCCGCAGGCCGGTCACCGCGAATTCCCGGGTCAGGATCACCATCAGCGCCCAGGCAGGCATCATGCCCCATTGACAGAACATAAGCATTGCGGCGATTGTCAGGAGCTTATCCGCCAACGGATCCAAAAATTTACCAAAATCCGTGATCTGATTGTTTTTCCTGGCAATATAGCCATCGACCCAATCCGTAACGCTGGCCACAATAAACACAGCCAAAGCAAGAAGCATCCAAAGACCGGGCGCGCCACCGCTCAAATACATGAACACCATGAAAACAGGAATAAACGCCACGCGCACAAGCGTGATTTTACTGGCAAGGGTCATATTCATTCCTCCACAACATAACCGGACAGATCGCCCTCCACCAGGCCATCAATCACTGCGGTAACAAAACTACCCTCCTGCAGGTCTTCGTCGCAAGCCAGCCAAACACGGCCGTCGATCTCCGGAGAGTCGGCGAAAGTTCTGCCGAAGTACTGTTCCAGCTCCTCATCAAAACCATCCACCAGGATCTGCATTTTCTTGCCCATCAGGCTTTGGCTGTAGTCATCCATAATGGCGGACTGAATGGTTTCCACCATCTCCGCTCTGGCCTGGGCTACGGAAGCATCCGGGAAATCCATTTCCGCTGCAGGAGTTCCTTCCTCCGGAGAGAATGGGAATGCGCCTACCCGGGGCAGCCGCTGCTGCTTCAGGAATTCGCACAGTTCAGTAAATTCTTCCTCCCCCCCACCGGGAAGGCCGGTGATCACGCTGGTGCGCAGCACCAACCCGGGGATCCGGTCACGGAGCTTTTGGAACAGCTGCTCCAGGAACTGCCGGTCGCCCCGGCGGTTCATCAGCTTCAGGATCTTGCTGTTACAATGCTGGATAGGAATATCCAGGTACTTGACGATCTTGGGCTCCCGGGCCATGACATCAATAAAGGCATCGTCGATCTCATCGGGATACACATAGTGGACACGGACCCACCCGATCCCCTCGTTTTTGCACATTTCCTCCAGCAGCTGGGGAAGCAGCCGCTGATGGCCTGGCAGATCCGTGCCGTAACGGCTGGTATCCTGGGCAACAACGATAAGTTCTTTCACACCGGAAGCCGCCAGCATCCGGGCCTCATACAGCACATCATCCATCTGACGGCTGCGGAACTTGCCTCGCAGGTAAGGAATGATACAGTAGGAGCAGCGGTTATCGCAGCCTTCCGCGATCTTAATATAGGCATAGTGCTCCGGCGTGGTCAGGATCCGGCCGGTCTCCTGCTCCGGTGTGTCGATGGAATCGAACTGGCTGATCGTGTTTTCTTCCAAAAGCGCTTCAATGGCAGGAACGATCTGCGTATAGCTGCCGGTACCGAGGACACCGTCCACCTCCGGCATTTCCTTCATAATCTCCTCCTGATAGCGCTGAGAAAGGCAGCCGGTGACCAGGATCTTACCCACATAGCCCTCAGACTTCATTGCGGCGGTCTGCAGAATAAAGTCGATTGCCTCGGTCTTAGCCGAATCAATGAAGCCACAGGTATTAATGACCACTACATCGCAGCCCGCGATTCCAGGGCAGACAGTATGTCCGGCTTCCTGAACACGGTACATCATCCGCTCACAGTCCACCTGATTCTTGGCACAGCCAAGAGAAATAAAACCAATATTCGCCATATTATCCCTCCGGAAGGTCGTCAGTGTCAAACCGCAGCTGGCCCAGGCAGCGGCGGATCAGGCCATAGCTGTGGCCACGGCGGATCAGGGCATCAATGGCCCGTTTCACCTCCCGGGGATCAGAATCCTCCGAGAGTTTTTCCCGCAAAAAATCGCAAATATCATCACTTTGATCGGGATAGTCCTGCAAAGCGTCCTCCCAAAATTCCTTAGGAATCCGCTTTTCATACAAGGCCTGCTTCGCCCGTGCCAGGCCGTAGCCCTTACGAACGCACCGCTCCACCACCTGGCGGGCAGTTTCCCGGTCATCCAGCAGATTCAGGTCTTCCATCCATTCCACCGCAGCTTTTGCCTGGCGGGGGTCCTCCCCTTTTTGCACCAATCGCCGCTCCAAGTCCTTGCAGGACACGCTGGAGGCGGATACGATCCGTACCGCCCGCATTTTCGCGGACATCTGCCCGGCGGCCTCCCGGAGCTTTGCATAGGCGTCCTCCGTCATTTCACAGCCGCTGTACAGGGAGAAATCCTCCACTGTCTGCCGGTACAGCCGCATCACGGTGCCATCGGAAAACTGAACCCTGAATCTTCCTGCCCGGTCAGGGGCGGAGGACAGAGAATCAATCCTCATCGTCGAAATCGTCGGCGCTTACAGCAACGGGACGCTCAGCAGCCTTTGCAGGCGCTTTGGGGGCAGAGGCCTTCATCAGGTTCTCCCGGATCTTGGCTTCCACCTCTTCAGCAGCCTCGGGATTTGCCTGCAGGTAAGCCTTCACGCTGTCCTTGCCCTGGCCAATGCGCTCATCGCCCATGCTGAACCAGCTGCCGCTCTTCTGCACGATATCCATCTGCACAGCCAAATCCACCATTTCGCTCCACTTGCTGATGCCTTCGCCGTACATGATATCAAAGTAGGCCTCACGGAAAGGAGGTGCCACCTTGTTCTTGACCACCTTGACACGGGTCTTGTTGCCTACCACATTGCCGCCTTCCTTGATGGATTCCACACGACGGACGTCCAGGCGGACGGAGGAATAGAACTTCAGGGCGTTACCACCGGTGGTGGTTTCGGGATTTCCGTACATAACGCCGATCTTCATACGCAGCTGATTGATAAAGATGACCACACAGTTGGTCTTGGAGATGGTACCGGCCAGCTTACGCAGAGCCTGGCTCATGAGTCTTGCCTGCAGACCCACAAAGGTATCGCCCATCTCGCCTTCAATTTCCTGCTTGGGGACCAGGGCAGCCACAGAGTCCACCACCACAGCGTCCACAGCACCGGAGCGCACCAAGGCATCGGTGATCTCCAGGGCCTGCTCACCGGTATCCGGCTGGGAAACCAGCATATTGTCGGTATCCACACCCAGGGCAGCGGCATACACGGGATCCAGGGCATGCTCCGCGTCCACAAAGGCCACATCGCCGCCCCGCTTCTGGGCTTCTGCCAGGATATGCAGGGCCAGGGTGGTCTTACCGGAGGATTCCGGGCCATAGATTTCGATAATGCGGCCCTTGGGAACGCCGCCGATACCCAGGGCAGCATCCAATGCCAGGCTGCCGGTGGGGATGGCATCCACGTTCATTTCAGGCCGGTCGCCCAGACGCATCACGGTACCCTTGCCAAAGTTCTTTTCGATCTGTGCCAGGGCGGTCTGCAGGGCTTTCTTCTTGTCAGATGCGGGAGTGGGGGCTTCGTAGGTTGTCTTTTTCGTTGCCATAATCAATCTTCCTTCCTGCCGTACCGGGCCACGCAGGCCCGTTCTCTGTCATTATAATCTCTGGTTCGTTCCAGTATGGTATATCCTTCTGCTTCCAAGATGGCGCATACATCATCGCCCTGACCCATGCCGAATTCGAGGCAAAGCAGGCCGCCGGGCTTCAATGCGTGCTTATAGTGAGAAGCGATGCTTCTGTAGAAGACAAGGCCATCATCGCCGCCGTGGAGCGCCAAATGGGGCTCAAATTCCGCTACTTCCTTGGGAAGCTGCGCCATTTCCTCCGTTGTAATGTAAGGAGGATTGGACACGATCATATCGAATTTCCCCAAAAATGCCGGGGCTTCGCCCAAGGCATCTGCCTGGTAACAGGAAATTCTACCGGTAAGGTGGTTGCGCTGAATGTTCCGCTTAGCCACCGCCAGGGCCTCCTTGGAAATGTCCGCCAGGGTGATCCGGGCGTCCCGAACACGGCTGGCAATGGCCAAACCGATACATCCGGAGCCGGTGCACAGATCCAGGATCCGGGGATCCTTGGAGAGGAACAGAGCGTTTTGGATCGCCAGGCTTGCCACAGCGCAGGTGTCATCCCGGGGGATCAGCACATCCGGCGTCACATACAGCTGCAAGCCGTAGAACTCCCATTCCCCAAGGATATAAGCCAGGGGCTCCCCCGCCTGATACCGGGCTGTAGCGGCCTCCAGGGCCTGGCAGATGGCTTCCGACCCATACAGATCCCGGTCTGCAAGGATCTGTTCCTGGGTCTTTCCGGATACATGACACAGAAGATTCCGGGCCACCATTCCGGCGGTTTGGGCATCCTCTGTGGCCAGCAGAGCCTTTCTCGTATCCAGGTACATCTGAGAATAGGTCTTTACCACCGGTCAGCGCCCTCCACACTGGGCAGCACCGCCTGAACAGCGGCAATACCCACCTCGATCATGGAATCGTCCGGTTCATTGGTGGTAAAGTTCTGCATCCACATACCGGGAGCGGTAAGGATGCTGGTAAAAGCATTGTCGTAGCGACCCACCAGGCGGTTGATCTCGTAAGTTACCGATACCACCAGCGGCAGCAGGAGCAGCTTAAACGCAATCATGATCAGCCGGTACAGGAATGTCCCCTGCATGGCTGCCAGGGCCGGGAACGCCTCCAGGAGGCCCGAGGAGGCCACCGTGAAGACCAAAATGGAGATGATCATGATGATTAGCAGGAAACTGGTACCACACCTGGGGTGCAGCCGGGTCTGCTGACGGACATTTTCCACCGTAAGGGGCAAGCCAGCCTCATAGCAGCGAATGGTCTTATGCTCCGCACCGTGATAAGAGAATACACGCTTCATATCCTTCATCCGGGAAACCAGGATCAGGTAGCCCATAAAGATGGCGATACGGATCACGCCCTCGATCAGGTGGATCACCAGGTTGCTCTGGATCAGGCCGGAGAACAAGCCGGCGATGACCATGGGGATCAGGAAAAACAGCACAACCGATAATCCGATGCCCATGACCACGGAAGCACCGATGATCAGCTTTTGGAACTTCTCATCACCCAGGTGCTTTTCCAGCCATTTTTCAAACTTGGAAGGCTCCTGATTGCTCTCTTCCTCCTCCGGGAAGTACTCCGCAGAGTGCATCAGGGCCTTGACACCGGTAACCTGCGCATCAAAGAAGTTGACCACGCCCCGGATAAAGGGCCAGGACAGGGGCGAAGATTTGGGTCTGACCTTCCGGTCGGTCACCTGGGTCTTCAGCTCTTCCCCTACACGGATCACAATAGCGTCCTTCTCAGGGCCACGCATCATGATGCCTTCGATCAGGGCCTGACCACCGATCATGGTCTTCATTTTCTCACAGCATTGCTGTGTGTCTTTCTTGCTCATAACGCTACTCCTCACTTACTGGGAAACCGGGATCTTGACTGTGACCAGCGTGCCGCCGCCCTCAGCATTCTCCAGGATCAGCTCGCCGCCGTGCATGGATACGATCTCATCACAGACCGCAAGGCCGATGCCTGTACCGCGGGCTTTGGAGCTTCCCTTATAAAACTTTTTCTTTACCAGAGGGATCTCATCCTCCGGGATGCCGGGTCCAAAGTCCCGGATGCGGACAACCACGGCCTGGCCCTCCAGTTCCATGGAGGCCTCAATCCGTTTGCCCTCACCGCCGTGCTTGGCGGCATTGTCCAAAATATTCAAAAAAACCTGCCGAAGCCGCTGGGGATCACAGGGGATTTCCGGGATATCCTCTTCGTTCTCCAGATATTCCAGGGCGATGTCGTCTTCCATCAGCCGGCTGGAATACATAAAGACCGTATCCTCAAATTCGGAACGCAAATCCGCGCTTTGGATGTTGAGCGTCATTCTTCCGTCCTGGATCCGGGTGAAATCCAGCAATTCCACCACCATTTCCGTCAGCCGTTTGGCTTCCCGGAGGATGATCTTCATGCCTCGACGCGTCTCCCGGTCCAAATCCTCATAAGCAAGCAGGGTCTCACTCCAGCCTGTGATGGCGGTCAGGGGCGTGCGCAGCTCATGGGACAAAGACGAAATGAAATCGTGCTGCATGATTTCATTTTGATTGATCTGCACGGACATCTCATTTATGGTATCAGCTAGTTCACCGATCTCATCATCATAATGGGTTTGGATCTGAATGCCGTAGCTGCCGCTGGCGATCCGCTTTGCCTTTTCCGTGATCTCGGAAACCGGCACAATAATGGTCCGCACATAGTAGCTGCTACTGAAAAATACGATAAGAAGCACCACCGCCAAGGCCACCAGGGACAGCAGCGCAATGATCAGGATCTGCATGTCCAACAACCGTGTGGATGTCACATAGCGCAGCACACCAATGACCTCGCCGTTGCCGTAGATCATAGGGCTGGAGACCGCGATGATCTTCTCTCCTGTTGCCGCGTCCACACCTACATAGGGGCGAATGGCGCGGGTGTTGATGGCTTCCCGGATCTCCGGGGTCGTGGGGCCGGTACCGACCCAGCTGCCGTAGGAAGACGCCACCAGCCTGCCGGAGGTGTTAATAAACTGCAGCTCCAGGCTGTTGCGATCCTCGAAGCTCTTGGCGTAGTGGATACAGGCCTGATAATAGTCGTTATACTCCTGGTTGATGTAATCGGCGAAGTAGTCCGTGGTGGATTTGGCCCGGTAGCGCATATCCGATTCCATACCCGAATAGTAATAGGCGGAAAATGCCACCGTGATGGCAACCACACAGACCATCCCCAATGCAAGGGTCACGCCAATGGTATTCATAAGCCAGCGTTTCCGCAGACCGCCGCCTCTTCGCACGGGGATTCACCTCATTTCTTTGGGCCTTAACTGCCCCATTTATAGCCAAAACCCCAAACTGTCGTAATAAATTTCGGATTTTGTGCATCATCTTCGATCTTGATCCGCAGGCGACGGATGTTCACATCCACCACCTTCAGGTCACCGTCATATTCCCTGCCCCACACTGAGGACAGAATATTCTCCCGGGACAGCGCCCGGCCGGGATTCTGCATGAACAGCTTCAGGATGGCATATTCCACCTGGGGCAGCTTCACCCGCTGTCCGTTCTTCTCCAGGGTGTGGTTCCGGGTGTTCATCACAAAGGGACCCTGGGAAAGGAACTCGCTGACCACGGAATTGCCGCCGCCCAATCTGCGAAACAGCGCATCGATCCGGGCAGTCAGTTCCACCGGAGAGAACGGCTTGGTCACATAGTCATCCGCACCGGTCATCAGGCCTGTGACCTTATCCATCTCCTGGGTGCGGGCAGTGAGCATGATCACGCCCATCTGCTTGCTGCTGGCACGGATCCGACGGCAAACCTCAAAGCCGTCCATATCCGGCAGCATAATATCAAGGATCGCAACACCAACATCCGGATTCTCCGCCAGCCGATCCAGGGCCTCCTGGCCGGTACCGGCCTCGATCACATCGTAGCCTGCCCGCTGCAGGTTGATGACCACAAAGCTTCGGATATTGACTTCATCCTCTAAAATCAAAACTCTTTTCATGTTATTACCTCATTCGATCCCACTGCTCTTCCAATCCCGGAAGATCAGATGGAAACTCCCGGCCACACTCTCCTGGGTCATGCCGTAAACGGCAGACGCCACATCCAAATTGGCTGCATACACCGTATTTTCCGTTCGATAAAGCACAAAACGGTTGCCGGTGGTCGCCTGTTCCTCCCGTTTCTGACCGGTCAGAACGTACAATGTAAGGATCCGGTCATAGGAAGCATTCTCTTCATTCCAAACCCGGAACTCATAGCCGTTTCCGTGCTGCCGCACCGTCACCTGCCGTGCCAACTCCTCCGGCAGAGCCAGATACCAGCCACCGGTGAAATTGTGGTAGGTATACTGCTTGACATTCATAACGCCGTTAAGCATCATGCCGTTCCAGCAGATGAGGCGCTGATTGGGATCCTGATCTTCGGAACTCATCGGGGGCGAAACCGGCAAAAGCTGGGGAAGCTCCGGTACGCCGTCCCGGTCAATATCTGTAGCATACACAGGGTAATCCCGTTGGGTCACAAGGCTGGCAAGGGCATCCGTCCGCCAGGAAGGCGAGCCGAATTTACCGCCCTGAATGGCCAGCACATCGGTGATCAAACCGCTGCCGTATTCACTCTCTACATAGACCGCCGGGTAACCGTCGTTCAGGATGCCGGCGAATACATTGCGCACCCGGCTGGCAGGAACAGACAGAGAAAGCTCCGAAGATTCCGGGACATTTGCATGGGAATAGGCAAAATACTCGGCAATACCATTGGTGCTGTCTGCGGGATTGGGCTTAACCACCACCAAATTGCCCGTACCATCGGAATCCAGGTCGGTACACAAAAACTTGGTGTAATTAGCAGTGAGAGAATGGCTGATCTTGCCGTCCACCAGGCTATAAACGCTGACAGAACGGACCACCTGGTCGCTGAGCTGTCTTCCCACCACGATCTCCTTGCCGGGTCGTTTGTCCAAAGAGGCATAAACCACCTGGTCAAAGGCAGAGCCGGCACTGTAAATTACGTCCAGCAGCCGAAAATCATCCGCATCCCGGGAAAATACGAAAATGGACAGGGGCTTTTCCCCGTTGGATCTTGCGTAGAGCAGGTATTCCACCTGCCCGTCGCCATCCAGGTCCGCCATCTGCACCGCCTGCAACTCCTGGCCGGTCAAGGGGGCGCTGTACTCATAGCCCACCATCACCTGGTCAATCATATTCTGCAGATTTCGGTACGCGTCGGACCGTTTGGGCGGTGCGTAAAGCTGTTCAAAGGTGCGCATATTGCAGCCGGACAGCAGAAGGACCACCGCAAGAACAAACCCGATCAATCTACACATTTTCTTCACAGCGATCCCTCCTTTCATCCTGGTATTATAGCACAGATTTTCGAAAAAGAAAAGCTATTTCAGCACCACATTCTCTTCTCCCAGGAGATTTTTCAGTTCCTGGATCATGCCGCTGTCATAGGTCGCCTGAGCACCCCGCATGCTGCGGTCATCGGCAAAGAATACTACCACTCGGCTGTTGCCGGGGAACATATTCACAATGGCCTTGACCTTGCGATAACGGGGATCATTTTCCCCTGTAAGCTTCAGGTAAAGGCACTGACCGGACAAGGTCTTCTCCTGCGCCGGCTGTTCCTGAGGAGTCGGTGCTTGGGCAGCATACTCTGTAATGGGAACTGCCCGGTTGATGACGATCTGGGGCTCTTTTTCATCACGGATAGACAGCCGACCAGTAATAACCACCGGAGAATTCTCCCGCAAATAGCCGCCAAATTGGTTCAAAACATTAGAAAATGCCAACATTTCCACAGAGGCAGTGTCGTCCTCCAGGGTCACATAGGCCATCATGGAGTTATTCCGGGTGGTCTTCATCTTCACACCCTGGACAATACCCGCAACGCTCACGATGGCATCATCCTGATAGGGGCTATCCTCCTCCATCAGCTTGCCGATGGGGATCACCCGGCTGCCGCGAAGGTACTGCCGATAGTCATCCATGGGGTGACCGCTGAGGTAAATGCCGGTGGTCTCCTTCTCCATGAGCATCAGATCCGCCTTGTTCAGCTCTGCCAGCTTGGGGATGGGGATCTCGGCGGCACGATCATCCTCCAGCATGCCAAACAGGCCCATCTGTCCATCCAAATTCTTCTTCCGGGAATGGGCAACGCTGTCCATCATGCTGTCATAAACCGCCAGCAGCTCGCTGCGGTGGTGACCGAAGCAATCCATGGCGCCGCACTTGATAAAGTTTTCCACCGCCCGCTTGTTCAGTTCCCCTTCACCCATCCGCTGGAGAAAATCTTCCAGGGATTTGAAGAGGCCGCCCTCGTTGCGCTTGGCTACCATGCTGCGAATGAGGCCTCTGCCCACATTCTTAACCGCACCCAGGCCAAAGCGGATGGAATCTCCTTCTACCGTAAAGGGATCATCGGAATGGTTGATATCCGGGGGCAAGGTCGCGATGCCCAGCTCCTTACATTCGGCAATATAGCCGGAAACCTTCGCTGCGGAATCCAGCACGGAGGTCATCAGCGCCGCCATATACTGCCGGGGATAATGACACTTCAGGTAAGCGGTCTGATAGGAAACCACGGCGTAGCAAACTGCGTGAGCCTTGTTAAAGGCATAGTTGGCAAATTCGACGATCTCATCGTAGATGGATTGGGCCGCCGCCTCGGAAACGCCCTTGGCGATGGCACCGGGGATCCCCTCATCGGGATCGCCGTAAACGAAGACCTTCCGATTTTCTTCGATGATCTTCATTTTCTTCTTGGAGATGGCGCGGCGGATATTGTCCGCCTGGCCCATGGTGTAGCCACCCAGGGAGCGGAAGATCTCAATAACCTGCTCCTGGTAGACGATACAGCCGTAGGTGACCCGCAGGATCGGTTCCAAATGAGGGGTCTTATAGGTGATCTTCCGGGGATCGAGCTTGTTTGCGATAAATTTGGGGATGGAATCCATGGGGCCGGGTCGGTAAAGGGCCACAATTGCCGTCATATCTTCAATGGAGGTGGGCTTCATATTGATGCACACGCCGGTAATGCCTGCCGATTCCAGCTGGAAAACGCCCTGGGTCTTGCCCTCTGCCAGCATAGCAAAGGTCTCCGGGTCGTCGTCAGGAACCGTGTCGATATCAAAGCTGGGGTCAATCTTGCGGATCTGCTTTTGGGCATCCTCGATCACCGTCAGGTTACGCAGGCCCAGGAAGTCCATCTTCAGAAGGCCCAGCTCCTCAATGGTGGTCATTGTGTACTGGGTGACAATGGTATCGTCATTCCGGGACAGCGGCACATAGCTGCACACAGGGTCGGCGGTGATCACAACGCCGGCAGCGTGGGTGGAGGTATTCCGGGGCATACCCTCCAGGCTTCGGGCGGTATCGATGAGCTTTCTGACCCGCTCATCCTCGTCATACATCGTTTTCAGCTGGGGAGAAGTTTTCAGGGCTTCATCCAGGGTAATGTGCAAGGTGTTGGGCACCAGCTTGGCCACCACGTCGGTTTCCGCATAAGTAAAGTTCAGGGCTCTGCCCACATCACGGATGGCGCCACGGGCAGCCATGGTACCGAAGGTAGCGATCTGCGCCACATGGTCAGCGCCATACTTGCGCATGACATACTCAATAACCTCACCCCGGCGCTCCTGGCAGAAGTCCGTATCAAAGTCAGGCATGCTGACTCGTTCCGGGTTCAGGAACCGCTCAAAAATGAGCGCATACTTCATGGGATCTACTTCCGTAATGTGCATGCAGTAAGCCACGATAGAAGCCGCACCGGAACCACGGCCGGGGCCCACAGGGATCCTCGCTTCCTTGGCATAGCGGATAAAGTCCCACACGATAAGGTAGTAATTCACATATCCCATGCGGCTGATGACACCAATCTCATATTCCAGCCGCTGGAGATACTCCTCCGGAGGATCGGTATACCGCTCCTCGAAGCCCTCATAGCACAATTTACGGAAATACTGCTCGTTGGTGTAGCCTTCCGGCACAGGGAAAGACGGCAGATGGTACTCGTGGAAGGTAAATTCCAGGTTGCACATCTCTGCGATCTTTACTGTGTTATCAAAGGCTTCGTCACAGTTGGGGAACAAGGCGCGAAGCTCTTCCTCGCTCTTGAGATAAAATTCCTCGGTTTGGAATTTCATCCGGTTCTCGTCGTCCACGGTTTTGCCCGTTTGGATGCACAGCAGCACATCCTGCATCGCCGCATCCTCCCGGCGCAGATAATGGGCGTCATTGGTTACCACCAGGGGCAGGCCGGTCTCCCGGGCAAGGCGCATGACGCCCTGATTCACAGGACGCTGCTCTTCAATGCCATGGTCCTGCAGCTCCAGATAGAACCGGGCCTGGCCAAAGATCCGGGATAGTTCCAGGGCATACTTCTTGGCGGCATCATAATCCTCCAGCAGCAGGTACTGGGGGATGGCGCCGGCCAGGCAGGCAGACAGGGCGATCAGGCCCTCATGATGCTGCTCCAGCAGGGCAAGATCCACACGGGGCTTGCCGTAAAAACCACGGGTATAGGCTTCGGAAACCATATAGCACAGGTTCTCGTAGCCCTTACGATTCTCGCACAATAGCACCAGGTGATACGGGTCATTGTCAATGCCGTAGACCCGATCCTCCATGCCCCGGCGGGAAACATAAACTTCACAGCCAATAATGGGCTTGACACCGGCAGCCTTGGCTGCCTTATAAAAGTCGATACAGCCGTACATGACGCCGTGATCGGAGATGGCAATGGCGGTCTGACCCAGTTCCTTGACCCGATCCATCATGCCGCCAATGCGGCAGGCGCCGTCCAGGAGGCTGAATTCCGTATGAACATGCAGATGTACAAAGCTCATGCCAGCGCCTCCTTTGCCAGTTCAACGATTTTTTTCAGCCGGTGATTCATGGCCGGCTTGGAAATGGGCGGCTCCATCATCCCCGCCAGTTCCGTCAGGGATGCTTCGGGATTGGCCTCTCTTGCCTCCAGGGCCTTGAGAAGCTTTGCAGGCAGATGCTCTGCCAGCCCCCGCTCCCGGAGGGTACGGATGGCCGTCAGCTGCTCCTGAGCCGCTTCCACCACCTTGGAGGTGTTGGCGTCGTCACAGTTACAGCGACGGTTGACTTTATTGTTCAGTTCCTTCTCCAGCTTGGCCTCGATAATGCCCATACCGGCCACCGGCGCCCCAAGGAAGGTCAGGAAATCTGCGATCAGCTCGCTCTGCTTCAGATACATCACCTGGGTCGCGCCCCGGGATGCGGTCTTGGGATAAAAATGCAGCACTTCTTCCAGGAGCATATAGGCTTCCCTTGCCACGCTGTGATGGGTGGTGGTCAGTTCCATGTGATAGCCCTTGGCAGGATCCGTCACACTGCCACCGGCCAGAAAAGCGCCCCGAAGAAAGGATGTCTTACAGCAATCCGACTCCAAAAGAGACAGGTTGATATGCACAGAAAGGGTGTCCTCCGGGGAAAACCCATAGCAGGACATGATGGTTTCGATTTTATCCGGGTCCGTGATCTGAAAGATCAGCTTGCCCGGCGCTTCCATACTGGGGAAGGAATCAAACTCCAAACGGAAGGCCTTCCACATAAGATCCGGGAGCCGATAGGCAAATTCCCGGCTTTCCGTAATGATGCGGATGCCATCTGCAGTAAAGCTGTTACAGTACAGCAGGATGCCAAAGCACTCCGCAATGGCGCAGCAGCGCTTTCCCGGGAAGGCCCGGCAGATCTCCGCCTTTGCAGTTGCAGAAAAAGATACGCTCATAAGGGCCCTCCTTTCGAAATATTACCAAATACGCACTTCCGGCTCCAGGCGGATACCGGTCTTTTCAAAAACAATGTCTGAAACCTGGGTCAGAAGCGCACGAACATCCGCTGCAGTGGCGTTGCCCAAATTTACGGCAAAACCCGCGTGCTTTTCCGAGATCGCAGCATCGCCGATCCGATAGCCTTTCAGCCCAGCCTGGTCGATCAATGCGGCAGCGTAGCCGCCAACCGGGCGCTTAAAAGCAGAGCCGGCAGAGGGAAGATCCAAAGGCTGAGACGCGGAGCGCCGACCCATCAGGTCCTTCATTTTTCCCCGGATCTCTTCTGTGGCCCCGGGATTCAGTGCAAATACCGCGGACAGAACGATGCCCTGTTTATTTTCCAGGATGCTGTGGCGGTAGCCAAAGCCCATTTCTTCGTTACTGAGGGTCTGCACCGTGCCGTCAGGCCACAGCACATCCACACTTTCGCACACCTGGCAGATCTCGCCGCCATAAGCACTGGCGTTCATATACACGCCGCCGCCCACTGTGCCGGGAATGCCATGGGCAAATTCCAGGCCGGAAAGGCCGTGATTTGCCGCGAACACCGCCGCCCGGGTCATGGTCACACCGGCAAAGACCCGGATACGAGTCTCGCCCAGCTTCTCCATACCCTCCAGGGCATCCTTCAGGCAGATAACCAGCTGTTCCATTCCCCTGTCCGGTGCCAACACATTGGTACCGGCACCAAGAATAACAGGTTTCGTGTCCAATAACGCGGACACTTTCAAAAGTGCCTGCAGCTGTTCCACGCTCTTGGGAAAAGCCATCACAGACACCGGCCCACCGATCCGAAAGGAGGTGTGCTTGGCCATAGGTTCGTCAAAAAGAAGCGTACAGTTCGGCAGCATTTCCGACACTTTCCGCAGAAATTGTTTCCTTTCCATCATAAACGCCTCCGGGTGTATGATATCTTTTATACTATATCATACCAAAGCCAAATATGCAAATGAAAGAACAGGAAATTCTCCAAAGAAAATGCACCCTGTGCAGAGCACAGGATGCACTTTATCTCAGAATATCCGCACCTTCGTTTGCAAGACCGCACCGTCCACATGGATGTAGCTGCGTGTGCCATCAAAGCCCACCTCGATCAGATGGCCATCGATCACAGCGGTGAGATTGTGGGGCGGCTCCACCAAATACGATACCTCGTCGTAAATATAGTTATTGATCACCAATTGATTCAGCCGCTTTACTCTGCGATAGACGATGTGATAGGTGCTGTACTGCTCCTCCAGGAGGATGCGCACCTTCCCCTCATCCTCTGCCCTTCTCAGGGGCACGGAGTTGGTCAGCTCCTCCGTCGCTGTCGGCACCTCCTCGGGAAGGTTTTTCAACGGGCGAACAGAAGCAGAACCGAGGATCAGAAAATAGAGAACCACAGCGTGGATCACCATATCCATAAAGCCACCGGTCTCTCCGGCATAGATATGCAGGCCCAACAGCACCAAAAAATCCAGAGAAAACAGCACCGTCGCGAACACAAGAAAAATATGGCGTTTTTTACTGAGCAGCCAGAAAACAAAATACGCAATGATAGAAATCAGCGCAACCGCATAGCATGCCAGCGTTACTGTGGGGATCATGAGAAGATCCGCAAACACCACCGCATAATAAGGCACCGCCGCGGAAAACAGCATCATCGTATTACTGTGAGCCAAATACAGCACGATATTTACCACTGTCAAAATGGCAACGATCAGAAGATCTGACCGTGCTGTCTTAATTCGCTGAAGATGCACATCCCGTGGGGACATGCCATTGGATTTATTCACAAATATCCCTCCCCGAAAAAGAAAATGAGGGGAGGCGCATAACACGCCTACCCTCGAAATTCATTACTTTTCAACGATCTCCAGAACATCCATGGGGCATGCCTTGACACAAATGCCGCAGGCAATGCACTTGGAAACGGGGCTGTCGTCCTTCTGAACCATGACCTTCATGGGGCAGACCTCGACACACTTGCCGCAGCCGATGCACAGCTTCTTGTTGATCATGTACACGCCGGTCTTGGGGTTCTGGGTGATGGCGCCCTGCTCACAAGCCTTCATGCACTTGCCGCACTGAATGCAGACCATGGGCTTTGCTTCACCATTCTTGGCGGCAACGATGTGAATGCAGGAGTAAACAGGATCGGTTTCCTTGTAAAATGCCTGAGAGCAAGCCTGAGCGCACTGCAGGCAGGCCATGCATTCCACATTCTTCTTGGCAACGAGCTTCTTCATATCCGGGAGTTCTCCTTTATATGTAAAATTTTCTTGGCCTATTATACAACCAATCCGGGAAAATAGCAATGGCAAAAAACGATTTTTGAAAAAAAGTCGGTGTTCGTTGCAAAAATTCCCTGTCTAAATCCACTCTGCGGTGAAATACTACCGATGCAATCCAAGTTCAGGAGGTGTAAACATGAAACGAATCACTTTTATGGCAGCAGTATTTGTTCTTTGCGCCGCGATGCTGGCGGGCTGCAGAAGCGGGAACGAAGCCCCTTCTACCCTGCCCTCTACCACCGGTGCGACCCTGATGCCCACCACGCAGACCACTGCACCCTCGACCACCCAGGCAACGGTGATGCCCACAACGGAGGCTACCCTGCCCGGCACCAGCGAAGGCACAACCAATCCCACCGGTCAGACCGGCACAACCAACGGCACCGAAAACGCCCGTGGCCGCAGAGGGATGAACCGTGGGTACTAAAAGTCAGGCTTCGTCCTGACTTACATAGTCATCCCATTCAAAGGCAACTTCCCCGGCTTCATTGACGATACAGGGAATGCCGATACGCTCCGTGCCTCGGATTTCCGCAAAAGCGGGATCCGTATCCCGCAGCGCCAAAAACGCCTTCAAATTCCGCAGATCACCGGAAATATCCAAGAAATCATAGGAAATTCCAGCGTTGTCCAGATCTCTGCAGCAATCCACGCAATCCGGGCAAAGCATTGTTCCATAGATCTTTCGCATAGCCACTCCTTACAGAATATCTGTGTAGCGGGTAAGGTTCTTCTTCATCCGCTCCGCCGCCTGCACCGCAGCGGAAATGCAGTCCTCGCCCTCAGCTTCCTTCCAGGCGGCAGTGATGGAACTGCCCGCACAAACCACCGCGCCGTAACCGAACCGATCAAATGCGTAGCTGCAGTTTTTGGCATTGCCGCTGGGATAATCCAGGCCATCCACCAGCAGGAACATCCGATTGTGCTTGGTGCGCAGGGTGCGCAAACTCTCCGGAGAGCCGGCACTGGCGGCTGCAGCGATCCGGGAATAACCATATTTTCCGGAGAACTGCTCACCGATGCGGCTGACGATCTCCGCCGCGGCACCATGAACCAAGCGGCTGCCACTGAGCAGATCCTGGATCTCCGCAGCGGACTTATTGGGTGAGCGCACAGTAACAAAGAGGGTCTTGCCGCCTTCCTTACACATAGGAACAAAGGGCTTCAGGCCATCCGTACCGATATAAGGCGAAACCAACAGCGCCTCACAGGGGTAGGTTTCACCGGCAAAAAGCTTATTCGCAGTCACCTGGGCATCCCCGGGAGTCAGCAGTGCGGGGCCATCCAGCAGCCGGTAATAACCCAGCTGCCCCGCAAAGGCAAGCAGCTCCTCCAGGGCCTTCAGGCCGTCCGCACCCAGAAGGGCGAACCGGCCAAAAGAAAGTCGCAGCGCGGGCACCAGATCCTTCAAGGCGGTCATCAGGTCTTTGCTGTAACGCAGGTAGCCCTCCACCTCGCCGCAATCACGATAAGCCTCGGGAATATCCTGCAGCTGCATAGAAAGATCCAGCATAGAAGGATTCTTCATTTTACGGATCTTATCCTGGAGAATATCGATAGACATAAGCAATTCCTCCCCTTTTTTCTAAATTATATCACATACGAGGGGAAAAAGGCAACACTTACTGGTGGAAAAAGGTCTTTCCAATCGTGAAAAAATCCCCTCCGGGCATACTAACACCGGAAGGAGGGATGGATATGAAAATGAAAGGTTGGGCGATCACCATGGGTGTGGGCGCAGCGGTTGGCGCGGTGGCTGTCATGATGCTGCCGAAGCAAAGTCCTGTGCGGAAACTGGCTGACAAAGCCGCTAACAAAGTGGAAGACGCAGCCGCCATGGTCAGCTGCAAGATCTATGACGCTTTGGAGCAATAAAAAAACAGGGAGGCAACCGCCTCCCTGCACTTTTACTTTTCCAAGCGCCGAAGTCTAAGAAAACACACCGCTGCCGCTGTGATAAGGAGCGTCACAGCCGCAATGGGGATCAGCTTTTCCCAGTAATTTTCGAATACCATAAATTTGCCGCTGGTGACGAGCAATGAGGCAAACGCATAACTTCCAAAGAAGATACATCGATCCAGGAACCATTTCCCTGCCCGATTTCTCCAGAAAAGAAACGCGCATGCGCCGCACAGCACAAACGCTCCCAGCGCCAGCCAAAAAGCCCACAGCAGCCAACCGGTGAGGGCAATTCCCTGTACGCCCGGAACCGGTTCATGGTGCTGCCAAAGCAGCGTCTCCCGGGTGCCGTCCAGGTAGCTTAAATACCAATAATTCCGCTCATTTGCCTTACTGACCACCTGGCCATCCACCTTGGTATTTCCAAGGACGGTGCCATCGTACTCCGCCAGCTCGGCAGGCCGTTCTTTCGGAAACAACTGATCCCATCGCGTATCCCAACACAGGATTCCAACATCTGTATCCCCCACGAACATATGGATCGCACCCTGGGTCTTGATTCTAAATCTGCCGTCTTCCAGGCTCTCCACCTCCAAAACAGCGTCCTCAGCATCCAGCCAAACGGGTACTGTCAGGAAAGAAATTACACTCACAACAATGGCCAACGCTGTCAACACCGCCGTCAGTGCCGTCAAAATTTGCTTTTTTCGCAGACTTTTCGCCACATTCTTTAGTGCATCATCCGACGCAACCGAAGGCGCCTTCTCGTTACACATGCTTTCCAGTGCACCGCGGCATTTGGCACAATCCTTTAAATGCTCCCTTACCAAGTTTTTTGTATCTGCGCTTGTCAAATCGTCCGCGTACAGCGGCAAAATATCGCCTATTACATCACAGCTAATTTTCATTTCGCACCTCCATAGCGTCTTTGATCCTTTGTCGTGCCCGGTGATAGGTCACGCAGGCCCAGTTGGCGGTCTTTCCAAAGATGGTACCGATCTGCTGAAAAGACAGCTGGCCAAACACCCGCAAACTAAACACCTCTTTGTAAGGTTCCGGCAGGGCGTGAAGAAGGGTGTGAATCTGCATTGCCTGATCTTTTTCCATCAACCGCTGTTCCGGGTCCTGGCCTGGGGTCTGCAGTATCCCTTCCTCCATTGGCCCGATACGCTTTTGGCTGCGCAGATGAGAAAGATATGCATTTTTTGCAATGCTGCACAACCAGGTTCGGATATCCGATCGTTCCCGGTAATTCGGCAGCGCCTTCATCGCCTTAAAGAATACCTGCGCAGTTAATTCTTCCGCCAGGGACGCATCCCTGCTCAGCGACAGCAAATAATGCTCCACTTCGGCAAAATACGACCGGTACACCCGTTCAAAATCCGTCACACCCTCACCCCCTCCCCCTATTAGACGCGCGAAAAGCAAAAATCTTACAAAAAATCCCGGTAAACACCGGGATTTATTCAATGAACTTTTACGGCAGGTCCTGTTCACGGATTTGTGGAACGATATTTCTGCCCACCAAATATCCGCAGACATCCTTATGAAGGGCATCCACGAAATCAAGGGAATCCCGCACCCTGCGGGAAAAGACAATGCCGGCCTTTGCAAAATTGACGCCGGTAAACCGATGAAAATCGCTTCCGGAGGTCATCAGACATCCTGTTAGCCGGGCAACGGTCAAAGCAAGTCTGTCGCCATCCTCCGCCCGGTCACCGGCGTTATAGACCTCAATGCCATCCACCAGGTCAAGCCGAGGCGGTACATCCATATTGATATACCCTCTGCGGCGATAAGGGTGGGCATGGATCACAACGCCCCCTGCCTTGTGGACACGGGCAACAAACTCCTCAAGGGGGATTTGGGCCAAGTCCGGATTGCTCAGCAGGAAATCCAGGTCAATACCGTAAACCAGCACCTCCTTGCCATCTCCGTAGGCATGCTCAATGCCGAAGATCACATCAAAGTCCAGATCCTTTGCTTCATCACAGGCATCCTCATACGCCTGATAGTAGCGCCGCATCTTTTCCTCCCAGGGAAGGCTGGGATCCACAGCGGAATTTCCTGTCACAAAATGATCTGTCATCACCAATCCGGCATAACCCAACGCATAGTATGCCCGCACAATCTCCCGTGCTGTATTTTTGGCACACAGGCTGCAATCAGAGCTGTGGCAATGGGTCTCGTACAAAAACATAACGCTAATCCTCGTTATTCTGTCTCAATCGTAAGCTGATCGTCACATACGGAAACACGGATGCAGGAAATGGGGCTTTCAAAGGATGCGATGATCTTCTCGGAGATGGGGTCTTCCAAATCCCGCTGAATGGTCCGCCGCAGATTCCGGGCGCCGTAGGTCACAGAGTAGGCCTTCTTCACCAGGTACTGACGCAACGCCTCATCCCAGTTAAGGGTCAGGCCACGGTCCTCAAGATTCTGCTTCAGTTCTGCCAGCATAATATCCGCAATGGCCAGGAAACTCTCCTCACTCAGGTGGTTGAAGGTAATGATCTCATCCACACGATTGAGAAATTCCGGACGCAGGAAGCTCCGCAGCGCCTTCATGGTCTTTTCTTTGATCTGATCATTTGCAGTACGGCCGAAGCCCATGCCGCCCACACCGCCTTCGCTGCCTGCGTTGGAGGTCATAACGATGATGGTATTCTCGAAATTCACCGTGCGGCCCTGGGCATCGGTGATGCGGCCGTCATCCAGCACCTGCAGCAACACATTCAGCACATCCGGATGGGCCTTCTCAATCTCGTCAAAGAGGACAACGGAGTAGGGCTTGCGGCGGATCTTCTCCGTCAGCTGGCCCGCTTCGTCATAACCCACGTAGCCGGGAGGCGAACCGATGAGCTTGGAGACCGTGTGCTTTTCCATATACTCGGACATATCCAGCCGGATCAGGCTTTCCACGCTGTCAAACAGGTCGTCTGCCAGCCGCTTGACCAGTTCCGTCTTACCCACGCCGGTGGGGCCAACGAAAATGAAGGAAGCGGGGCGCTTCTTGGCGGAAATACCCACCCGGTGCCGGCGAATGGCACGGGTCACCGCATCCACGGCTTCATCCTGTCCAACAATGTGCATTTTCAGCCGATCCTTCAGGCCGGACAGCTGCTGGTATTCCTGTGCCTTGATCTTGGAGGCAGGAATCTTTGTCCACAGTTCGATGATCCGGGCCAGATTCTCCATGGTCACCGCGGGAGGCGGCACCTGCTCCAGCTGCTCGATCTCCGCTGCCACACGGCACAGGTGGCTGCGCAGATGCGCCAGGCGCTCATAATGCTCATTTTCCGTATCCTCGGTGAGCATCTGCAGCTCCAGCTCGTAATCATCCCGCTCCTTCTTCAGTTCTGCCAGGCGGGAGATCTCCTTGCACCGCAGATTCACATCGGAGCAGGCCTCGTCCAGCAGGTCGATGGCCTTATCCGGCAGGAAACGGTCAGTAATATAGCGCTCGGAAAGGATGACGCACTGCCGGGCGATCTCTGCAGAGATCGTAACCCCATGGAAATCGGCGTAGGCCTTAGCAATGCCCTGCATAATCTGGCAGGCCTCCTCAATAGAGGGTTCTGCCACGGAAACCGGCTGGAACCGCCGCTCCAGGGCCGCGTCCTTTTCGATATACTTACGATATTCATTGAAGGTGGTAGCACCGATCACCTGGATCTCACCCCGGGACAGGGCGGGTTTGAGGATATTGGCGGCATTCATGCTGCCCTCGGCATCACCGGCGGCCACCAGGTTGTGCACTTCATCGATCACCAGGATGATGTTGCCGCACTCCTTGATCTCCCCGATCAGGCTCTTCATACGGCTTTCAAACTGGCCGCGGAACTGGGTACCTGCGACGAGTGCGATCAGATCCAGCAGGAAGACTTCCTTATCCCGAAGCTTATAGGCAACATCTCCCGCGGCGATCCGCTGGGCAAGACCTTCCGCGATGGCGGTCTTACCAACACCGGGTTCACCGATGAGACAGGGATTGTTCTTCTGCCGACGGTTCAGGATCTGAATGACACGCTCGGTCTCCACATCCCGACCGATGACCTTGTCCAGCTTCCCTGCCCGGGCCCGACCGGTCAGGTCCATGCAATAGCTGTCCAGGAACTTATGCTTTTTCTTCTTTTTCTTACCGTCGGAAACCGGCTCTTCCGCCTCTTCCGGGGTCTCATGCTTCTTGGCAGGCAGATTGTTTTGGGGTGCGGGCGCATTGGAGGAACCAAACAGCTGATTCAGCAGCGGGAAGGTGGCCGTCTGGCTGTCCATATCATCCTCGTCATGGTCACCCTGGTCGATCTGTCCGAACATGCTGCTCATCTCATCAGACAGGGTATCCAGATCCTCCTCAGAAAAGCCCATCTGCTTTACCGCCTGATCGATCTGCGGAATGCCCAGGCTTCGGGCGCACTTCAGGCAATAGCCTTCATTCATGGTCACGCCGTTTTCGATCTTGGTGATAAAAACAACGGCGATATTCTTCTTACACTTGGTACACAGCTTCGGCTGCATATACATCACAACCTTTCACGGGAATCTTTTTGCTCCAGTGTAACACAGACACGAAGCAATTTCGAGAACAAACTGTAAATTTACCACTCACAGCCGCACTCAAATTTTTCCACCCCATCATCATACCACAGGTGGGTCATATATAATCCTCCGGGAGGCACCGTAGGCCCGGCAGCGGTACGGATGCCGGAATCCAGAATCGCGCCGATCTCCTCAGGGCGGATCTTTCCTTCCGCGGCATACACCACCGTACCCGCCATGGCCCGGGCCATATTATACAGGAAGCCGTTGGCGCAGACCCGCAAACGGAGCAAGTCCCCTTCCCGCTGCACATCATAATAATATACAGTGCGGACAGTGGACTTTACATCGGTACCGACACTGCGTACAGCCGCAAAATCATGGGTACCCACAAAGGCATCCGCAGCAGCCTGCATAACCTTCTCATCCAGGTGCTTGGGATAAAACCAGGCCCGGTTCACATAGAACGGATCCTTCAGCCGGGAATTGTAGATCAGGTAAGTATATTCTTTTTTCACGCAGGAACCGATGGCATTGAAGTTTTTGTGAACCTCAAAAGCCTTTGTCACCACGATATCCTGGGGTAAATGGGTATTCAGCGCATAGGGCAGCCGATCCACCGGAATGGTGGAACTGGTGCGGAAATTAGCAACATAGCACTTGGCATGGACGCCGGCATCGGTTCTGCCGCAGCCGGTGACATGAACAGGATGTCCCACGATCATAGCAGCCGCTTTTTCCACAGTTTCGGCAACGGTTGGCAGGTTCTTTTGGACCTGCCAACCGTGATAAGCCGTACCCAAATAAGTTAAACAAAGGGCAATATTACGCATAAAAACGTCCTCACAGGCCGAAATTCCCCAGCAGGAAGATCCCTGCCAGCAGAAGAACACCTACACCAAAGGCAATATAATCGAAACGACGGTAGCGCAGCAGCTTCATCTTGGTTCTGCCCTCGCCGCCCTGATAGCACCGGCACTCCATGGCGGTAGCCAGGTCATCGGCACGGCGGAAGGCACCGATAAACAGCGGCACCAGGATCGGCACCAGGGCCTTGACACGGTCCATCAGCTTGCCGGTCTCAAAATCCGCACCTCTTGCCTTCTGCGCAGACATGATCTTATCCGTCTCCTCAATGAGGGTGGGGATAAACCGCAGCGCGATACACATCATCATGGAAAGCTCGTGCACAGGCACCTTGATGACCTTTAAGGGCGCCAGCAGTGCCTCCAGGCCGTCGGTCAGGGAGATGGGCGAGGTGGTATAGGTCAGCAGGAAGGTGCCGGCAATCAGCAGCACGATCCGCAACAGCATCAAAAGCGCACGGACGATGCCTTCCGTGTAGATGGTAATGACCCAAACATCCACCAACGGCTCCCCTTCACCAACGGTAAAGAACAGATTCAGCGCCGCGGTAAAGATCAAAATGAACAGCAGCGGCTTCAAGCCACGGACAAAGGACTTCAGCGGCACGCCGGAAACTGCGATACAGGCAGCCAGGAACACCAGCGGCAGCGCATAGGACAGCCAACTCACCGCCGTAAACAGAGATACGATATATACCACCAGCATAATGAGCTTGGTACGGGGATCCAGCCTGTGGATCACAGAATTGCCCGGGAAATACTGGCCGAGGGTAATGTCTTTGAGCATCTTATTCCCCTCCCCGGATCCGGCGCAGAACAGCAACTGCCTGCTCCATGGTATACACAGGCTCCACAGGAAGCCCCATTTCCTTCAAATGCAGAAAGACCGTGGTAATCTCCGGAATGTCCAGACCCATTTCCACAAGCTTATCCGCCTGCGCAAATACATTACCAGGGGTATCGTCCATGGCCACATGGGCGCCGTTCATAACGATCAGCCGGTCGGTCAGCCGGGCCACATCGTTCATAGAGTGGCTGACCATCATAATGGTGGCGTTTTTTGCCCGGCGGTAGGATTCGATATTGCGCAGGATCTCTTCCCTGCCAGCAGGATCCAATCCGGCAGTGGGCTCATCCAGGATCAGCAGCTCCGGTTCCATGGCGATGACGCCGGCAATGGCCACACGGCGCTTCTGTCCATCGGACAGGTCAAAGGGAGAAACCTCCAGCAGTTCCTCAGCGATGCCCACAAAGCCCGCGGCTTCCCGCACCCGGCGGTCAATCTCATCGGCACTCAGACCCATATTCTTGGGGCCAAAGGCAATATCCCGGTACACCGTTTCCTCAAAAAGCTGATACTCCGGGTACTGGAACACCAGGCCTACCCGAAAACGGGCCTGCCGGGTGACGGTCTTATTGGACCAAATATCTACTCCGTCCAACAGAACCGCACCGGAAGTAGGCTTCAAAAGGCCGTTCAGGTGCTGCATCAGGGTAGACTTACCGGAGCCGGTATGACCGATCACCCCGATGAACTCTCCCCGCTCCACCGTCAGATTCACCTTGTCCAAGGCGATATGCTCAAAAGGTGTGCCAACGCTATAAATATGTGTCAGTTCTCTAACCTCTAAAAAAGGTGTCAATGGTATCCCCTCCCGCGGGTCAGACCTTCAGTACCTCGTAAAGTGTCTGCGCGCATTCTTTGGGATCCAGCCGGTCCAGGGGAAGGCTGAATCCGTATTGGTTCAATTCATGGCAAAGCTCCACCGTCTCCGGGGAAGCCAGGCCGATCTCGTGCATTTTATCCACCTGGGAAAACACCTGCTGGGGCGTTCCGTCCGCAAAGATCTTACCCTTGTGCAGCACTACCACCCGGTCGGCTCTTGCGGCCTCATCCATATGGTGGGTGATCAGCACCACTGTGATCTTCTTCTCCCGGTTCAGCCGCAGCACCGTGTCCATGACTTCCCGGCGGCCTCTGGGATCCAGCATAGCCGTCGGCTCGTCAAGGACGATGCACTTGGGCGCCATGGCGATGATACCGGCGATGGCGACGCGCTGCTTCTGGCCTCCGGAAAGCAGATGCGGGGCGTGTTCCCGATATTCGTACATGCCCACCTGCTTCAGGGCCTTATCCACACGGTGGCGGATCTCCGGGCTGGAAATGCCCAAATTCTCAGGGCCGAAGGCCACATCCTCTTCCACCACGTTGGCAACGATCTGGTTGTCCGGATTTTGGAAGACCATACCCACATTCCGGCGGATGGCGATCAGCTGCTCTTCATTGGCCGTATCCATACCACAAACATAGACCTTGCCGCCGCTGGGCAGCAGGATGGAATTAAAATGCTTGGCCAGGGTGGATTTGCCGCAGCCGTTGCCACCCAGGATGGCCACAAAGCTGCCTTCCTCCACCGAAAGCTCCAGGTCCTGAAATACGCTGACGCCGGGCGTGTTGTCCACGCCCGGGTACGCAAAACTCAAATGATCGACATGGATCATAAAATCCTCCTGTCAGGGCGTCCAGCGACCGGTGCTGCCGCAGGGCAGCATCTTTCCGGTACTTGCCACCGGCAAGCCCAATTCTCCCACCTGGGTGCTTCCGCCAAACTTGGAGCCGAAGGCCACATCCGCGGCATACCCCACAGCGGAAGGCGCAAGGCCGGTGGTATAGGAATTGATGATAACAAACAGCGGATCGTCTGTCAACAGCTTTACCGTTTCCAAAAGGAAGGGATAGAAGCTGGTCTCCATCTTCCAGATCTCGCCACTGGGACCACGACCATAGCTGGGCGGGTCCATAATGATGCCGTCATAACGGCGTCCCCGACGGATCTCCCGCTGGATAAACTTGGCGCAGTCATCCACGATCCAGTGGATGGGACGGTCCGCCAGGGCGCTGGCCTGGGCATTTTCCTTGGCCCACGCCACCATGCCCTTGTACGCGTCCACGTGCCAAACCTCCGCACCACCGGCAGCGGCAGCCAGGGTTGCGCCGCCGGAATAGGCGAACATATTCAGCACCCGTACAGGACGGCCGGCATTGGCACACTTTTCCCGAATGAAGTCCCAGTTTGCGGCCTGCTCCGGGAATACGCCGGTGTGCTTAAAGTTCATGGGCTTTACATTAAAGGTAAGGTAGTCCTTATAGCGGATCTGCCAACGCTCCGGCAGATTATGGTCAGACCAATGGCCACCACCGGTATTGGAACGCACATACCGGGCATCGAATTTCTTCCAACCCGGATGGGTCTTGGGGGTGTTCCAGATCACCTGGGGATCCGGACGGACCAGGATATACCTGCCCCAGCGCTCCAGGCGCTCGCCGTCAGAGGTGTCAAGGACCTCATAATCCTTCCATTCATCCGATAACCAGATCATTGGTCCTCTCCTCCCTCTTCGCTATCATCCGAATCTGCAGAATCCTGTAGCGGATGATCCTCCAAATATTCGTCCCACATTTTCTTGGTATGCTCATCACACACCAGATACGGCGCATCCACACCCTCATTGGCATCACCCTGAATACCCGGGAAGGGCAGATCGTTGCCATCCTTATCTACCAGGTAGATATAGTTGTCCTGACAATGCTGGGAATACAGGCCCTTGTCAGAAACCAGCACGATCTCGTCAAACTCAGCCTTGGTGATCTTTACCAGGCACCGCTTAGAGATAGAGCCACGGCCCACAGAGGCCAGCTTCTTGCAGTACTCGTTGGCAGCCGCGTTGCAATCGTCGCACCAATCCACTTCCACATGGCAATCGCACTTCTCCAGGGGGATGTCCTCCTGGTAGACCAGCACGTTGTATTCCACACGGCTGAGCTTGTTATCCACGTAGCGGGGATCCTTGTTGCAGTTGGCGGTGGCCAGCTTGCCGCAATCCAGGCAGATGTCCACGGCGGCAAACTTATCCGCATCATACATCGGCACGCTGTTCAGGCCCTTGTGCAGCGGCTCCATGACCTTCTTCCACAGGCGGCCGGCAGGGTTGGACTGATCGATACCCGTCAGTTTGATGACTTCCGGCAGGTCATAGCCGCACCAAACCGCGGCGGTGTAATAGTTGGTATAACCACAGAACCAGCGGTCCTTCATGCTGGCGGTAGTACCGGTCTTGCCGCACACATCGATATGGGTGCCGTTGGCGCCCACATACTTCAGGTCTGCGTTCCAGCCGGTACCGTTGGCAACAGCGTTATCCAGGCAGTAGTTGACATAGTCAACGGTCTTGTCGCTGAGGATCGCTCTTTCATCCTGAGAATTGTCCAGCACCAGCTCGCCCTTACTATTATAAATGCGGGTAAACGTACGGGCCTCACGGTACACGCCCTCATTGGCAAAGGTAGCATAGGCCGCGGTGATATCCCGCAGGGTGATACCCAAGGTGGGTGCGCCCATGCCCAAAGGTGCCAGGGCTTCATCGGAGAAAATTGTGCCGGCAGAATTGACGTAGTTGTTGGTCAGGGTGGAAAGACCGAACAGATTCTTGGCGAAATTATAGCTGTAGCTGACGCCCATGGCATCCAGGGTGTTGACGGAAACACAGTTGATGGACTGTTCGATACCGTTGAGCACCGTGCTGGAGTAGGAATAGAGCCGATCATCATTATAGGGATAGGGCCGGTCGTCCTCCAGGATCTCATAGGGCATATCCAGGATCACAGAAGCCGGGGTGATGAGGCCCAGCTCAAAGGCAGGAGCATACACCGCCAGGGGCTTCATGGAAGAACCGGGCTGCAGCTTTGCGTCTGTAGCACGGTTAAAGTCATCATGGCCCTTTTCATCACCGACACCGCCGGACATGGCCACGATATCACCGGTGCGGTTGTCAATGACAACAATACCGGACTGCAGCTGCTGGACGCTCTTTGCGGTGGGGATCTGAGAAAGATCCTTGTAAATGGTGTCCACCGCCTCCTGCACCGTCATGTCCAAGGTGGTATAGATATGGTAGCCACCGCCGCAGACAACTTCCTTGTAGAAGTTCTTCTGAGACTTGTCCAGTTCACTCCAAACCAGGC
Organism: Faecousia sp.; assembly: GCA_045660725.1. GTDB lineage: Bacteria > Bacillota > Clostridia > Oscillospirales > Oscillospiraceae > Faecousia. The sequence goes on along the minus strand of JAZREG010000110.1, from coordinate 1,944 downwards.
CGTCACGGGCAGCAAAGGCAGTTGCCACATCCTCCAGCACCGTGTCCACCATCCAGGAGTACACGTTCTGAGAGGCATCCTCGCCAATGGTGGTAGCGCCCCCGCACTGGGGACAGTAATAAACACCGTCTTCATGCTTATCATAGGTAGCAACGGTATCCCGGTAGCCGCAGTTTTCGTTGGGGCAGGTGGCGAGCTTGTCGTCAGGATCGATGCCCCGCTTCAGTACGATGGGATAGGCCAGGGCTTCCTGGTACTCCTCTTCCGTCAGGTAGCCTTCGTTACGCATCACCCACAGGGTGTTTTCCTTACGGATATGGTTGCGTTCAAAGCCATTGAGCAGGCGGATATCCCCTTCCTTCACCTCATAGCGCATCAGCGTTTCGCTGGTGGGGTCGTAAATGGAGGGGTTATTGGTGATACTGATCAGGCAGGCGCACTCGGCAGGGGTCAGCAGCTCCAGTTCCTTACCGAAATAATAGGAAGCCGCGGCCTTCACGCCGTTGATTCGGTTGCCCAAATAAATTTCGTTCAGGTACCAAGTGACGATGATCTTCTTGTCATACCGCTTTTCCAGCTCTGTGGCACGGAAAATCTCCTGCACCTTTCTCTGCACAGTAATATCATCCGCTTCAAACAGGTTCTTGATCAGCTGCTGCGTAATTGAGGAACCGCCGAACTGATCACCGGAACCGATAAACATATTTACGCAGGCCTTGATGGTGGTAAACCAGTCCACGCCTTGATGCTCATAGAAACGCTTATCTTCAATGGCCACCGCGGCGTTGATCATTGCCTCAGGGATCTCCTCGTAGGTGGCACGGTCGCTGATGGTGGTGGCGTACAGCTTCTGCAGTACCTGCAGCTCTCCATTGGCGTCCAAATAGTACGTCACAGAGTTCTGACTCAGGTCAAAGCCTTCCAGGGTAACCTCAGAATTGGGCAGAATATCACTTTCCAGGTAGTCACCCAGAGTACCCACAAATACCAGCAGGCAAACACCTGCGATCACGGCCACAGTAGCCAATGCACCCACAACAATCTTAAAAACAGAATAGATCGCGGTCCAGATACTCATCAGGAGCTTCAGGATCCCGTTGGGTTTCCAGGACTGCCGAAACACTCTTCTGCGTCCGTTATTTTCCTTTGCCATAGTATATACCTCCAATGACTGCAGCGCTTGGCCGGGGTAAAAATACCGCTGCCATCATATTCGCATAGATTCACGCATACGATTATAGCATACCCAAAGTAAAAACGAAAGACCCTAATTGTTAATAAAAGAATAATTTTCGCATATACTGCTGTTGCATCCGCCTCCGTGCCCCGAGTCAAGGTACCAATTCCCCCTTGATTTTGACCCCTGTATCGGCTATAATGACCATACATTAAATATAGGAGGCTTCCTGATATGGCTGACGATTACGGTTCTGATTTTATGACCATCGTGGATGAAGACGGCACGGAATACGAGCTGGAGATCCTTACCACCCTGGAATACAACGGTTACACCTACATGGCAGTCGTTCCCGCCGATGGGGACAATAACGACCTGGATCCCCTGTCCGTAAGCATCCTCAAGTCTGTGGACGAGGACGGAGAAAGCATTCTGTGCGCCATTGAGGATGAGGCGGAGCTGCAAGCTGTGAACGATCTGATCATGGAGCAGCTTTACGAGGAAGAGGACGAAGATTGATTTTCTTCCTGCTTGGTACGTGATGTGTCCATTTGGACCCACATTTTATAATAAGGGATGCTTGACTTCCTGTTCGTTTTGCAGACCTCCCGCTTACGCATCGACGATAAGCGGACGTTGGGAGCAGTTCAGATCCGGAGCGGCGACCCACCTGCCCATTGGTGCAGGTCATAATTGGATGCGCACGGCCAAAGCGGGTCAAGGGCATGGGGGACTTCTGTCCCCCATGTTTTTCTGTTTTTATGGGT
>JAZREG010000109.1:0-5675 GCA_045660725.1 Faecousia sp. | reverse complement strand
TCCGCTTGACGTGCGGAAGGTCATAGGTTCGAGTCCTATATCGTCCACCAGAAAAAGAAAGACCACCCAACGGGTGGTCTTTTCTTTTTCTAATGGACATAGGACTCGAACCCATCCAATGCAAGGCTCCGGGGGAGCCTTGCTTGCTGCGGGCTAGACCGCAGCAACACCGTGATTAAATCGAGTCCTATATCGTCCCATCCGATTATCGCCACATCATTCGGTGTGGTTTTTCTTTTTGATGGCATAGGACTCGAACCCATCCAATGCAAGGCTCCGGGGGAGCCTTGCTTGCCGCCGGCTGGACGGCGGCAACACCATGATTAAATCGAGTTCTATATCGTCCACCATGAAAATAGTCCCTGTTGGCTACCGGTAAGCGGGATTTTTTCTTTTTTTGGCTATTCCTTTTTTTGGACGGAGGATGTATAATAAAGAAAATACACTGGGAGGTTTGTGCTATGAACGCAACACCTGTACTTATGATAGATCCTCAACAAAAGGAAACTCTGGACAAAGGCTTTGCCGCTGCCTTTGGCGGTGCGCCTGCCCGTTATTTCTCCGCACCCGGCCGTACGGAGATCGGCGGCAACCATACGGATCATCAGCGGGGCCGGGTCCTGGCTGCGGCGGTGAACCTGGATACGGTGGCAGCCGTCCGGGAAAACGGAACCAATACCATCCGCATCCTGTCCAAGGGCTATCCGAAATGTGAGATCGACCTGGGGGAACTGACTCCCAAAGCAGAGGAGATCAATTCCACCCCCGCCCTCATCCGGGGCGTAGCAGCCCGCTTTGTCCAGCTTGGCTGCCCGGTAAGGGGCTTTGATGCCTACTGTGAGTCCACCGTACTGCCCGGCAGTGGCCTGAGTTCCTCCGCGGCCTATGAAGTACTCATCGGTACCATCATCAATCACCTGTTCTTTGACGCAAAGGTCACCCAGGCGGAGGTGGCGCAGATCGGTCAATATGCGGAGAATGTGTTCTTTGGAAAGCCCTGCGGCCTGATGGATCAGACCGCGTCTGCCGTGGGCAACCTGGTGACCATCGACTTTTTTGACAAGGATCACCCGTTGATCCAGCCGGTTTCCTTTGATTTCTCCTCTTGCGGCCATGCCCTGTGCATCATCGATTCCGGCGCGGATCACGCGGATCTGACCGATGAGTATGCCGCCGTTCCCGGGGAGATCAAGGCGGTAGCCGCATGCTTTGGCAAAGAAGTGCTGACCCAAATCGGGGAAGAGGAATTCTTTGCCGCCATTCCCACCCTGCGGGAAAAATGCGGCGACCGGGCCGTGCTGCGGGCCGTTCACTTCTACCAGGAGAACGCCCGGGTGCCGAAGCAGGTGGCAGCTTTGGAAAGCGGTGACTTCGCTACCTTCCTGAAGCTGATCAAGGAAAGCGGCTACTCTTCTTATATGTATCTGCAAAATGTCATTCCTGCCGGCTACAAGGCCCATCAGGATGTGGCCCTGGCCCTGGCGATGTGCGAGCATTACCTCCAGGGCAAGGGCGCGTACCGGGTCCACGGCGGCGGCTTTGCCGGTACCGTGCAGGCTTTTGTACCCTTTGAAATCTTGGATTCCTTCCGGGCCGGTATCGACGGCGTGCTGGGCGAGGGCGCTTGCCATGTGCTGCGCATCCGTCCCCAGGGCGGCGTGGAAATGGAGGTACAGGCATGAAGATCGAAACCTATATCGATTCCCTGGTGTGCTACGCAATGAATACCGGCCTTACGCAGCCGGAGGATCACCAGGTGCTGGTCAACCGGCTGCTGGATCTGCTGCGGCTGGACGATTATACGCCTTCGGACGAGCTTCTGACGGAAGACCTGGAGCAGATCCTGGCGGGGATCCTGGATTATGCGGTGGAAAAGGGCCTGTGTGACGATGGCATCACCGCTCGGGATATTTTCGATACCCGCATCATGGGTACCCTGACGCCTATGCCCCGGGAAGTGATCCGTACCTTCCGGGAAAAATATGCGGCCGATCCGGTGCAGGCCACCGATTGGTACTATAAATTCAGCTGCGACACGGACTATATCCGTCGATACCGGATCGCCAAGGATATGCGGTGGAAGTACATGAGCCAGTACGGCGAAATGGACATCACCATCAACCTTTCCAAACCGGAAAAGGATCCCAAGGCCATTGCCGCCGCCAAGAATGCCCCCCAAACAGCCTACCCCAAGTGCCAGCTGTGCCGGGAGAATGAGGGCTATGCCGGCCGGATGAACCATCCCGCCCGGGCCAACCACCGGATCGTACCCATTGAAGTTTGCGGCGGCGATTGGTGCCTGCAGTACAGCCCCTATGTGTACTACAACGAGCATTGTATCGTGTTCAATGCAGAGCATACCCCCATGAAGATCGACAAGTCCGCTTTTGAAAAGCTGTTGGACTTTGTGCGGGTGTTCCCACACTACTTTGTGGGTTCCAATGCGGATCTGCCCATTGTGGGCGGCTCCATCCTCAGCCACGAGCATTTCCAGGGTGGCCATTACACCTTTGCTATGGAGACGGCCCCTGTGGAGCGGGAAATTTCTTTCCGCGGTTTTGAAGATGTGAAGACCGGCATTGTCAAGTGGCCCATGAGCGTCATCCGTCTGCGGGGCGCCGATCCTGCCTGGATCGCAGACCTGGCAGACAAGATCCTGCTGGCCTGGCGGGGCTACAGTGACGAAAGTGTGGGCATCGTTGCCTTCTCTGACGGCCAGCCCCACAATACCATTACGCCCATTGCCCGGCGCAGAGGGGAAGATTACGAGCTGGATCTGGTGCTGCGGTGCAACATCACCACCCAGGAGCATCCCATGGGTGTATTCCATCCCCACGCGGAGAAGCACCACATCAAGAAGGAGAATATCGGCCTTATCGAGGTCATGGGCCTGGCGGTGCTGCCCAGCCGGCTGAAGAAGGAATTGGCTGACTTGGCGGAAGCGGCGGTGGCCGGCACAGATGTGTCTTCCGACGAGACCCTGAGCAAGCATGCTGCCTGGCTGGCTGAACTGAAGGCACAGTATACTTTCACCCGGGACAACGCCCTGGAGATTCTCCTGCAGGAGACTGGCAAGGTCTTTGCCGCGGTGCTGGAGGATGCGGGTGTCTACAAGAACACTCCGGAAGGAAAAACGGCCTTCCAGCGCTTTGTAGAAGCGGTCAATGCATAAGAAAAACGCCCAACGGTGTGCCGTTGGGCGTTTTTGCGTTTGTTAAAACCTGCCGCCGCCGATGCTGCGGGAGCCGCCACCCCGGGAGCCGCCGGAGGAATTTCGGTTGGTCTCCTTCCGGGTGCGGGTGACATGGCTGTACAGGTACAGGTCGCTGCTATGGGTCAGGCGCATGCTGTTTTGACGGACGTAGTTGCCGGCAAGATTCTGCCTGCGGACGGATTTCAGCTGCCCTCTCAGGATCAGCACCACGATCAGGCCCACCACAAAGCCGATGACCAATGCTACGGGGATCATGACCTTCCAATCGATGGAGGATTCCTCAGGGTAGCCGTTGAGGTAGCCGTTGAGGTAGTAATCGCACTTTTCCGCGAAATTGGAGAAAGCTGCGGGATAATCCAGTTCGGAGAAGTTGTTGGCGATGGTCATGGCGATGTCCCGGATCTCGTCGTTGGCAATGGCGTCGCCGGCAAAGCCGTTGCTGAGGATCCGGAATTCCCGCAGGTCCATGCATAAAAGCAGTAGCACGCCGTCCCGGTTTTCGCCGTAGCCGAATTTGTTGCTGTCAAAGAGATCTTCCACATAGTCGTCCGAACTGCCGCCGGGGGTTTCGGAAACGGTAACGATGCGGATCTCGGCCTGGTGGCGCTGGCTAATCTCTTCCAGGGTTCTGTTCAGTTCGGCTTCCGTTGTCTGGGACAGCAGCTGGGCATTATCCCAAACCAAAGCGCTTTGGTCGGCAAAAACCGTGGCCGACAGGCTCAGGCACAGGGCGAGAACCAGGGCAAGGGAGAGAAGGATTCGTTTCATAACATATTCCTCCCTTACAGCAGCCACAGCAAGTAGCGCAGGGCGAGAACAACGGCGGCAACCGCACCGGAAACGCCCAAAAGCCACTGCCAAAAGGCGCGCTTGTCCATGGGAAGGTTGCCGGCGATCTTGCCGGTCTGGCCGTTGACGGCGAAGGTGAAGGTTTTGCCCTCCCATCGGGTATTCAGGACCCAGACAGGGAACAGGGCGTACCGGGCTTTGCCGTTTTCCAGGCGGATGTTGGTACTGACAGGCAGTACAGTGTGATAGCCGATGACCGTGGAGGCAAACGCATCCTCGGTGCTGTTTCGGATCCGCTGGTTGGCCCGTTCGATGCTGGTCTGGGCATCCACATCGTACTTGTCCGCCAGGAAGCCGGAAAGGTAGGCGGTTTGGAAATCCACCGCATCTTCCAGGTGGAACGGTTCGATGGATTCCATTAAAGCGTCATCCATTTTGCTGGAACCGTCCACCGGCACGTTGTCAAAGCCGAGGCTACCCGCCCGGGTGACGGAGTAATGGCTGGTCTTGGTGTAGTAGTACTGGCTGTCGCTCCAGGTGGTGGTGCGGGAGGCCTTGTAGCGCACATGGGCGTCGGCGTCGGCATCAAACAGCCAAACGGGGACATAGATGCCCTTGACTTCCTGGATGTGGTTCTGATCCTTAAATACCTTTGGGAGCAGAATTTTTCCCTTGTAGTGGTTGTGGAGAATGTCGATGGCCTTCTTTTTGTCCACCTGGAAGGGGATCACCAGATCCGGCTTCAGGTCGCCGGCAAACTGGCCCATCATCACCACGGGGTTGCCGCAGAAGGGGCATTGGGTGGCACCGGAGGTCTCGTCGGTGACGATCTCGCCGCCGCAGGTGTTGCAGCAGTAGACCCGCAGGCCCTCGGTTTCTCCCTCGGTCCATTCCTGGCCGGGGTCGGTCTGCCAGGACATATCCTCCTGGGGCTGTTCGGCCAGCTCCGCGTCATAGGCCTTCAGGGTCTCCACATCGAATTCTGAGTCGCAGTAGGGGCATTTCATTTTTTGCGCGAAGGTGTCAAATTCAATGGCACCGTCGCAGCAGGGGCATTTATATTGCTGCAGGACTTCCAAAGTCGGTTTCTCCTTTCTTTACGGCTACAGGGAGCGGAGGTTAACCGACAATGTCGCCGCCGTCAAAGGGGTCGCCGCACTCGGGGCAGAACTTGGGAGCCTTGGTGGGATCCTCCGGCTGCCAGCCGCACTTGTCGCAGCGATACTGGGGAACGCCGGCGGGCTTCTTGGCGCCGCACTCGGTGCAGAATTTACCCTTGTTTGCTGCGCCGCAAGCACACTTCCAGCCGTCTTCGGGCTTGGGTGTGCCGCACTCGGGGCAGAACTTGCCGGTAGCGGTTGCACCGCAGGAGCACTTCCAGCCATCTGCTGCCGCGTTTGCCATTGCCTTGGCCTGTGCATCAACCAGTTGCTGGGCCTGCTGCTGTGCTGTCTGCTGCTGACCCATCTGGAACAGCTGGGCAGCATTGACACCGCCGGCCTGCTGGGCCATACCCATACCCATGAAGCCCATCATAGCGCCATTGGGGTTGGCGGCGGCTGCCTTCATAGCTTCCGCCTGGGCATCCACCATCTTGGCAGCTGCCATATTGGCATTGCGGTACACCGCGCTGCGCTGCAGCTCTTTAATCATAGCCTCGTCTTCCTCGGAA
>JAZREG010000108.1:0-3102 GCA_045660725.1 Faecousia sp. | reverse complement strand
TTTGCTGCTGCTGGTTGTAGTAAGCATAGCCGCTCTCTTCCTGTTACAGGACGCCATCATCTTCACTTCTGAGGGATTTCATCTTCCCTTTGGACGTGAAGAAAAGCCTGCGGATGATCCCGCGGATCTGCCGGATGACGTTCCTTTGGAGATCGAAGATCCGCAACCCACCCCCGGTCTCCCCCAGCCTTCGCAGCCCACTCAGCCGGAAGAGCCGGAACCTGCACCCCAGCCGGAACCGGAGGTTCCCGTGGAGATTCGCGCCCTTATCTTCCCCGGCAGCAGCCTGCTGACCAATCGGGAAGGCGTGCTGCAGCAGGCCGCCGGATATGATCATCTGGCGCTGCGCATCAAGGCCGCTGACGGTGTTTCTCTGGTGGATGACGGTGCCCATCGTGACAGCACCTCTCCCGATGCCCCGGCCTTTTCCCAGGCGTTGGAAGGCGTGGAGCAGCCCAAAGTGGCACTGCTCTCCGCCCTGCGGGACAATGTCCGCCCCCGAACGGTTTACCGTTCCTCTGCACTGAAAGTAAGCAGCGGTTCCACCTGGCTTGACCGGGAATACACTGCCTGGTTTGACCCGGCGGGAAAAGATACCCTTGCGGCGCTGACCGCCCAGTTGGAAGCCTGTAAAGCCGCAGGCTTTACCCAGGTAGTGCTGGAAAACTTCCACTATCCTACCGCCGGCAAACTGCAGTTGATCAACTACGGCGAAGGAATGGTTCGTCGACAGGCATTGACCCAGTTGGCAGCCGATCTGCGACAGACCACCGATCTGGAGTTGGGACTGGTGTTGACGCAGACCGCTGCAGAAAATCTGCTGGACGACGTTTCCGGACAGGATGTGGCAGAGTTGGCACAGTATTTTGACCGGATCTACCTCCCTGCTGCCGACTTCAGCGTGGACACTTCTCTGGTGGAAAACGCCATTGCCGACACCGGTTGTCAGGTGGCACTGTTGGTCACTGCACCCACGGATATTCCGCCCGGTTATCATGGCCAATTCCTGCTGGCTGCAGAATAATTTTGAAAAGATCGCCCGCACCGTTCTGATCCGCCCCTGTCAAGGTAGACCGGGGAAATAAACAAAAAACAGTTTTACAATCTCACCGTTACCAAATTGGTAGCGGTGAGATTCTTTATGCGACAAATTTTGCTTTGTACTTTTGGATCCGCTTATTTTCCGGAATGGGGTAAAGAGCAGGATTGCTTGAGTTTAATGCCTCCATGCGGACTTCCATAGGGGTGCGAATCGCAAAGCGTTCCTGGAAACGCTCGTAGTTGTAGAAATGGATGTATTTCTCAATGGCTGTTCGTAAAGACTTCTCGTCCTTGAATGTCCGTAGATAGTACATTTCGGATTTAATAATCCCCCAAAACCCCTCGGTCGGGCCGTTGTCAATGCAGTGGCCGACCCGGGACATGGATTGCGCTATTCCCTGATTACTCAATTTGGTCTGAAATACACGACCGGTATATTGAAAACCGCGATCGGAATGGAAGATGGGCTTGGCGTCAGGGTTATTTTCAATCGCTTTATCAAAGGTTTGGAAGACCAGTCTGTTGTTGTTCCGGCGGCTTATCACATAGGCAACAACGGAACGGTCATACAAATCCAGAATGGCACTGAGATAGAGTTTGTGGCACACTGGTCCATCGTACCATTTGAACTCTGTCACATCCGTGACCCACTTTTCATTCGGTTTGGATGCGTTAAAATCACGCTTCAGAACGTTTTCCGCGGTCCGTTCCGGGGTTGACTTCTTGTACTTTCTCGGCTGTTTGCGAATAAGCGAATGCACGCCAATAGCCTGCATAATTCGGTGAATCCGATTCTTGCTAAAACACGTCCCGTTAAAGCGGTTGATCCATGCGGTCATTCTGCGGTAGCCCAGGATATGGTTATATTGTTCGTCGTACTCACGGATCAGTTCGGCCAAAACAAGGTTGTCCTGCTCGGTTTGCGGTATCGGACGGTGCAGCCACTTGTAATAGGCTGCTTTTGAAACTCCCAATTGATGGCACATCCAACGGATACTCCAACCTTTTTCGGCATGGAAATGCTGAATAGCCAAATATTTTGTTTCGAAGCGTACTTTGCCCAGCCTCACATCCCTTCGAATTCTTTCACTTTTTTTAGCAGTTCTACCATCATGTTCTGTTCTTCTAACTGGCGCTTCAGGCGGAGATTTTCCCGTCGTAGGCGTTCCAACTCGTCCACTTCGTCATCTGCTTTATGGTGGCCCCGCTTGTCCACAAGACCTTCTTCACCCTCGGTGAGATATTTCTTCACCCAGATGTAAACCTGGTTATAGGAAACGTTATAGAGTGCTGCCGTTCCCTTGTAGTCATTATTATGGGTAATGCAATACTCCGTGATTTCCTTGCGCTCCTCCAAAGTTGTTTTTCTTCTTGCGTCTGCCATATAGACCTCCCGTTTCGGATCGTAGTCCTTGAGTTCTTTATTGGCATTATAACGCTTAATCCAGCTTTGGAGTACTGATTTGGATGAAATATTGTGCTTTGCTACAATGGCATCTAAGCTATCTTCTCCCCGAAGATATATTTCAACGCATTTTATCTTGAATTCTGAGGAGTAGCTTGAATTGCCCAAGCAGTTCTCAAAGCACTGCTCTCCGTACTCTTTATATTTCAGAGCCCAATCTTCTACGCTTGAATAGCTCACCCCATATTGGGCGGCTAAAGAGCGCTGGGAACCTTCCCCGGACAAATATGCCTTTGCTACAGTAATCTTGAATGCTGGTGAATATTTGGACCTTGCCATAAAAATATCCTCCCAAAGTAGATTGGATATTTCCATGGTCTACTTTGGGAGGATCATATCATTTTGCAGCAGGCCTTTGCTTCTTTAGATCGTGATTTGATCCGCATCGGGAATATGGGTCTGGCTGTAAAGGATCACGTGGTCGCCCTCCAGCAGTATCAGATCACCTCTGGGGATCAGCATGGTGCCGTTGCGTTTCACCATCACGATGATGGTCTGGCGTGAGATGTCCAGTTCAGAGATCCGCAGCCCGTTCCAGGGATTCTGCCTCCGCAGGACGATCTCCTTCAGGTCGATGTGGGTGTCATCCTTCAGCG
>JAZREG010000107.1:0-5348 GCA_045660725.1 Faecousia sp. | reverse complement strand
TCGAGGTAGCCGCAGCCCGGGACGAGTACTTCAAGGAGACCGGCATCTATGTGCCCATCTGCTCCGACGGCGGCATCGTTCACGATTACCACATGACCCTGGCCCTGGCCATGGGCGCAGACTTTTTGATGCTGGGCCGTTATTTTGCCCGGTTCGACGAGTCCCCCACCCCCAAGGTGATGGTGAACGGCGCATACATGAAGGAATACTGGGGCGAAGGCTCCAACCGCGCCCGGAACTGGCAGCGCTATGACCTGGGCGGCAGCGCCAAGCTGACCTTCGAGGAAGGCGTGGACAGCTATGTTACTTACGCAGGTTCCCTGCATGACAATGTGGAGTCCTCCCTGTACAAGGTCAAGTCCACCATGTGCAATGTGGGCGTGACCAACATCCCCGACCTGCAGCGGGATGCCAAGCTGACCCTGGTGTCCGCCACCTCCATCGTCGAGGGCGGCGCCCACGATGTCACCCTGAGAAGCACCAGCACCCATAAGTAAAAACCCACAGAGGGCGTGCCGAAGGGCGACCTCACTTAGGGATTTATACGCTCCTCCCCAATACTGCACAAAAGTGCCACGGTAGGCGTCAGCCTTGCCGTGGCACTTTTTCTTGTCTTGAGGAAAAATCCCTGAGTGAGGTCGCCCAAAGCTGCGCCCTTATTTTTTGCACCCTACGCAAATTTGCGCTGTTTCTGTAGGGGAGGGTCATCACCCCGCCCTACATAATGGCGCTAAAAAAATTGTTTTCCGGGGTTTCCCTTTTGGTTTGGATGTGGTACTATATATAATGGATTTGTATGGAAACATTCGGAAAGGGGGAGAAAACCTATGAAACGCTGCGTGATTTTCTGCGCCGCGGGCTTTGACGGCCTGGCTCTGCCCATAGATATCGACGATCTGGTCATTGCCGCTGACGGCGGCCTGCGCCACACCCAAGCCATAGGCATCACCCCGACCCTCATCCTGGGCGATTTCGACTCCCTGGGCTACACCCCAGATGAGAGTCTGGTCTTCCCGGTGGAAAAGGACGACACCGACGCCATGCTGGCAGCCCGGGAGGGCCTGCGCCGGGGCTGCGACGAATTTTACTTCTACGGCAGCCTGGACGGCAAACGGCTGGATCACACCGTCGCCAACTTTCAGACCCTGCAGTTTTTGGAAGACCAGGGGGCAACCGGCTACCTCATCGGCGCCGATTACCTGGTGACCGTGGTAAAAAACGGCACCCTTCGCTTCCCCGCCGGGGCCACCGGCATTGTAAGCCTATTCTGCCTGGGCGCCGACGCCCGGGGCGTGACCCTGGAGGGGCTGAAGTATCCCCTGGAAGACGGCACCCTCACCGCCGGCTTCCCCCTTGGGGTGAGCAATCATTTTATCGGCACCGATGCCACCGTTTCTGTCCGGGACGGAAGCCTTTTGGTGCTGTGGGATCGCAAAAACGGGTTTCCCCAACGAAACTAGGAGGGTAACGGCGTGAAAGAGAAACATATTTCCCTGCCCCAGCGCCAGGATATCCCGGTGGCGGCGGCCGATCCGGAGCTGGGCCTGACCGCCCGGGAGGCCGACCTGCGCCTGGAAGGCGGCTGGCGCAATTTGGCGCCCCAAACTGCAGGCCGTACAGAAAAAGAGATCCTGCTGCAGAACCTGCTCACCTTCTTTAATCTGGTATTTGTGGTGATGGCGGTATTTTTGGTCATTGCCGGCTCTTCCATAAAAAATATGACCTTCCTGGTGGTCGTGGTGTGCAACGCCGCCATCGGCTGCTATCAGGAGATCCGGGCCAAGCGGGCCGTGGACAAGCTGACCCTGGTGGCCGCCCAGCAGCTGAAAACCCTCCGGGACGGCAAAGCCCAAATGCTCCGCTCAGACCTTTTGGTGCGGGATGACATTGTAGAATTTACCGCCGGCGATCAGATCTGCGCCGACGGCGTGCTGCGCACCGGCAAGCTCCAGGTGAACGAATCTCTGGTCACCGGCGAGGAGGATGCCATCGTCAAGCGCCCGGGTGACACCCTGAAATCCGGCTCCTTCGTGGTGGCCGGCACCGGCCGGGTACAGCTGACCCAGGTGGGCGCCGACGCCTTCGCCGCCAAGCTGGCCCTGGAAGCCAAGGCTGACCATAAGGTGGCAAAAAGCGAAATGATGCGCTCCCTGGATCGGCTCATCCGGGTGGTGGGCATTGCCCTGATCCCCATCGGCGCCATTCTCTTCTATCAGGCCTTCTCCATCCGGGGCCAAAGCTTCCGGGAGAGCGCCGAGGGTATGGTAGGCGCCCTGGTGGGTATGATCCCCGAGGGCCTGTACCTGCTGACCAGCATCGCCATGGCCGCTTCCGCCCTGAAGCTGACCAGGAGCCGGGTGCTGGTGCAGGATATGAACTGTATCGAGACCCTGGCCCGGGTGGATGTGCTGTGCGTGGACAAAACCGGCACCATCACCGAGGCCAAAATGGAAGTGGACAATGTTCTGCCCCTGACCCAGGAGCCTCCGGAGCGGCTGGAGCGGATCCTGGCGGCCCTGTACTCCGGCGGTGAACCGGAAAATGACACCGCCCGGGCCATGGCAGAGGTTTTCGCGGGAGAATCCGATTGGGAATGCCTGAACCGGATCCCCTTCACCTCCCAAACCAAGTGGAGCGCCGCCACCTTCCGGGGGCAAGGCACCTTTGTGGTGGGCGCGCCGGAATATACCATGGGCGCCCGGTACGAGGAGATCCGGGAGACCGTGGAGCAGTGGTCCGGCAGCGGCTACCGGGTGCTGCTGGTGGCCCAATATGAGGCAGATCCGGAAAACGGTCTGGAGCCGGGAAAGCTGCGGCCCCTGGCCCTGGTGATGCTCACCAGCCGCATCCGTCCGGAAGCCAAGGAGACCTTTACTTACTTCGCCCGCCAGGGCGTTGCCATCAAGGTCATCTCCGGTGACAACCCTGTCACCGTTTCCGAGGTTGCCCGCCGGGCGGGCATCCAAAACGCGGAAAAATATCTGGATGCTTCCTGCCTGGAGACAGAAAAAGACTACTTGTCTGCCGTGGAAGAATACACGGTATTCGGCCGGGTGACCCCGGATCAGAAAAAGAAGCTCATCCGGGCGCTGAAAAAGCGCCGCCACACCGTGGCCATGACCGGCGACGGCGTCAACGATGTGCTGGCGATGAAGGAAAGCGATTGCTCCATCGCCATGGCCAGCGGCGCCAAGGCCGCCAGCCAGGTGGCCCAGCTGGTACTGCTGGAGAGCAACTTCTCCGCCATGCCCGGCATCGTGGGAGAAGGCCGCCGGGTGATCAACAATATCCAGCGGGCGGCCACCCTGTTTTTGGTGAAGAACATCTTCTCCCTGGGCCTGTCCCTGATCTCCTTCTTCACCAACTGGCCCTACCCCCTGATCCCCTTCCACCTGAGCGTCATCTCCGCCCTGACCATTGGCGTTCCCTCCTTCTTCCTGGCTATGGAACCCAATTACGAGCGGTTTTCCGGCAATTTCCTCCGGGGCGTGCTGCGCAAAGCTTTCCCCGGCGGCCTGACCAATATTTTCGTGGTGCTGATGGCCCAGGCATTTATGGCCCTGTTTGCCCTGCCCCGGGAACCCATCTCCACGGTGTGCGCCGCCATTTTGGCGGTGGTGGGCCTATTGGTGCTGTTTCAGACCTGCAAGCCCTTCGACAAGTTCCGCAAGCTCATTTGGTGGGCCATGGCCGTCGCCCTGCTGGTGTGCTTTACCCTGCTGGGCAGCCTGTTTGACCTGCGCACCAGCCTGCCCGGCGTACGGCTGGTGATGGCGGTGCTGCTGATTATGACACCAACCGTATTCTTCGCCATTCAGCGCATTTTTGACTGGGGCGACCGGGCCGTAGCCTGGACCCGGCGAAAATACAGAACCAAGAGAAAAAAGAGCCGCCGTTAAGGCGTGTAAGGAGGAATGTTCTGTGCAGCTTGTTTGTCCTTTGTGCCGGCAGCCCCTGCAGCGGCAGGAGCGCAGCTTCCGCTGCCCCCAGGGCCACAGCTTTGATATTGCCCGGCAAGGTTATGTAAACCTACTGCCGGTACAGCAGAAGCATTCCAAAAATCCCGGGGACACCAAAGAGCAGGTGGCCTCCCGCCGGGCCTTCCTGGAAGGCGGCTTCTACGCCCCCATTCGCCAGGCGCTGGTGGATGCGGCCCGGGAATTGGGCGCGGAAGGGCCGATTTTGGACGCCGGCTGCGGCGAAGGCTACTATAGCAGCCACCTTTCCCAGGCGCTGAACGCGCCCCTTTTGGGCCTGGACATCTCCAAGGAAGCGGTGCGCTATGCCGCCGGCCGGTACAAGGACGCCCTGTGGGTCTGTGGCACCGCTGCCCACCTGCCGGTGGCGGATGGCAGCTGCGGACTGGTCACCAGCCTGTTCGCCCTGACCCTGCCCGAGGAATTTCACCGGGTGCTGAAAGAAAATGGCCTGTATTTTCAGGTTTTGGCCGCCCAGGACCATCTGCTGGGGCTGAAAAACATCATTTACCCCCAGCTGAACCTGCGGGAAAAGGACACGGTGCCGGAATTGCCGGGCTTTGCCCTTGTAAAGTCGGTGCCCATCCGGTTTTCCTTCACCGTGGAGGGGGCGCAGGTGCAGAATCTGCTGTCCATGACCCCCCATGTGTACCGCATCAGCAAGGCCGGCGCGGAAGCGCTGGCAGCAACGCCCGTTCTGACCGACACCGCCAGCTGCGTGCTGAACATCTATCGGGCGATTTGACGGAACCCCTCCCGCCGACACAGTACCACCCACAGAAAGGTGAAAACCCATGCTTGAAAAACTGCAATCCGTTGTGGATAAATTCGACGAGCTGTGCGCCCGGTCGGAACAGCCGGATTTTTACGCCGACCCCCAAAAGGCGGCGGCCCTGCTCCGGGAGAAAAACGAACTGGAACCCATCGTGGAGAGCTTCCAGGCCTACAACGCCGCCCTGGCGGAGATGCGGGACGCCCAGGAGCTGATGAACGACCCGGAAATGAAGGAATTTTGTCAGCAAACCTTCCAGGAGGCGAAAAACCGCAGCGAGGAGCTGTACCGCCAAATGCAAATTTTGCTGCTGCCCAAAGACCCCAACGACGAAAAAAGCGTCATCGTGGAGATCCGTGGCGGCGTGGGCGGTGAGGAAAGCGCTCTGTTTGCCCACAGCCTGTTCCGGATGTATTCCATGTACGCCGCCCAAAAGGGCTGGAAGATCGAACTGATGAATCTCAGCGAAACCGAGCTGGGAGGCATCAAGGAAGTGGATTTTATCATCAACGGCCGGGGGGCTTACTCCCGGATGAAATACGAATCCGGTGTCCACCGGGTGCAGCGGGTACCGGAAACGGAATCCGGTGGCCGTGTCC
>JAZREG010000106.1:0-16328 GCA_045660725.1 Faecousia sp. | reverse complement strand
GTGCGCTACCTCATCACCCTGGTGCAGGAGGGCAACGACGAACTGGTGACCAAAATGGCCAAGGATGTGGTCTGCATCACCGCCAAGGGCAAGCCCATCAAGGCAAAGACCATCGGCCAGCAGGAATATATGAAGGCCATTCAGAACAACACCATCACCATCGGTGTCGGCCCTGCAGGTACCGGCAAGACCTATCTTGCGGTGGCTGCCGCGGTTGCCGCCTTCCGGGAGCGCACCGTCAACCGGATCATCCTGACCCGACCGGCGGTGGAGGCCGGTGAGCGGCTGGGTTTCCTGCCCGGCGACCTGCAGAACAAGGTCGACCCCTACCTGCGGCCCCTGTATGACGCCCTGTATGACATGCTGGCCCCGGAAACCTTCCAGAAGTACCAGGAGCGGGGCAGCATCGAAGTGGCGCCCCTGGCTTATATGAGAGGCCGCACCCTGGATGACAGCTTCATCATCCTGGACGAAGCCCAAAACACCACCCGGGAGCAAATGAAAATGTTCCTGACCCGTCTTGGTTTCGGCTCTAAGATCGTCATCACCGGCGACGTGACCCAGATCGACCTGCCCGATGACAAGGTCTCGGGCCTGAAGGACGCGGTACGGGTGTTGGAAAATGTCAAGGACATCGCCATCTGCACCCTGACTTCCGCCGACGTGGTCCGCCACGCCCTGGTGCAGCAGATCATCAACGCCTACGAAAAGGCAAGCAAAAAGCCGGAAGCCCCCAAGCCCACCACCGGCGAACGATATTATCAGAGGAAGAAATAATATGGCACACAAGATCAATATGACCTTTGACTGCTTCACTTTGCGGCAGCCCATCATCGCTTCTATCATCAGCAAGTGCATTGAAGCAACTTTGACAGCAGAGCATATCACCCCCACCTGCGAGATTAACGTCCTGATCACCAACGACAAGGGCATCCACGCCATCAACAAGGCCAGCCGGGACATCGACCGGCCCACGGATGTGCTGAGTTTTCCCATGTTTGAGCTGATCCCCGGTGCGCCTCCGCAGGATTGGGAGGAATACCTGGATTTTGAGACCGGTTTCTGCCCCCTGGGCGATATGTGTATCTCGCTGGAGCGAGCCATCGCCCAGGCCAAGGAGTTTGGTCACAGCGTGAAAAGGGAAGTGGGTTACCTGACCATCCACTCCATGCTCCATCTGCTGGGCTATGACCACCTGGACGAGGGAGAACAGAAGAAGCAGATGCGCGCCCGGGAGGAAGCCATCGCCGCCACCATTCCCGGAATGCGCCGTGATTGACCTTATCAAAGCATCCCCTGCGGATGCGTACCGGATCGCGCAAGTAAGGCACCTGGTATGGGACGAAACATACCGTGGGATCTATCCCGATGAAATGATCGACGGCTATGATTTGGAGACCCAGGCACAGCGCTTTGCCGAAAAGCTTGCGGATCCAAACCACCACCATTACATCTTCATGGACAGCACCACTTGTGTCGGATTTTTCTCATTTGGTCCGTATAACTACGGAACCTACAAGGATTTTGCCCTTTGCCTGAATCATCTTTACATCCGCAACGGCTATAAGGGCATGGGTCTTGGCCGGCAGGCATTCTCTGTTGTCCGGGAATATTGCCGCAGCCAGGGGATCGATCGCTTCTTCTGCGGCTGCAACGCCAACAACACCCCCGCCATGGGTTTTTATCGCCATATGGGCGGCATCCAGGGCGACCAACATCGTACCGATGTTCCAAAGGAAGACCAAATCGTTCACTTTGAATTTCACATAGGAGAAAAGATATGAACACCAAAACCGCTATGATCACCATCGCAGGCCGCCCCAATGTGGGCAAATCCACCCTGACCAATTACCTGGTGGGTGAAAAGATCGCCATTGTTTCCAACAAGCCTCAGACCACCCGCAACCGGATCTGCGGCATTGTGACAAAAGAAAATGTCCAGTATGTGTTTGTGGATACCCCCGGCTATCACCGGGCCCGGACCAAGCTGGGTGATTACATGGTCAATACCGTCCGGGAATCCATCGCTGACGTGGATGCCACCATTTTGGTCGTTGAGCCTGTGGCCAATGTGGGCGCCCAGGAAGAAGCCCTGCTGGAAAAGCTGAAGGCAACAAAATGCCCGGTGATCCTGGCCATCAATAAGATCGACACCCTGGAGAAGGACAAACTCCTGGAGGTCATCGCCGTTTACTCCCAGGCCTTCGAGTTTGCCGCCATTATCCCCATTTCCGCCAAGACCGGCGATGGGGTCGATGCACTGCTGGCCCAGTGCAGCAAGTACGCTGTGGATTCTCCTTTCCTGTTTGATGAGGACCTGACCACCGACCAGCCCGAGCGGCAGGTGATGGCAGAGATCATCCGGGAAAAGATCCTGTGGAATCTGGATCGGGAGATCCCTCATGGCACCGCCGTGGAGATCACCAAGTTCTCCGAGCGGGACAGCGGCATTATCGACATTGATGCCACCATCTACTGCGAGAAGGCCAGCCATAAGGGCATCATCATCGGCAAGCAGGGCGCCATGCTGAAGAAGATCTCTACCATGGCCCGGTCTGACTGCGAAAAGTTCATGGGAACCAAGGTGTTCCTGACCACCTGGGTCAAGGTCAAGGAGAACTGGCGGGACAGCGATTTCCTGGTTCGCAACTTTGGCTATAGTGAGTAATTTCCATGAGTAAGGCCCAGCCCAAATGCAAAAGCTAGGGGCGGAGGGATGACCATGGATGCAAGCGACTACTGGCGCCTATTTTTAGAGACCGGCGCACCGGAAATGTACCTGATGTACAGCCGTGCGCTGAAGATGGAGGCAGGAAATGTATCTGACCACACGGGCCCTGGTGCTGCGGGTCACGGATTACAATGACAAAGATGCCCTTTTGACCCTGCTGACACCAAATCACGGCAAGGTGACCGCCAAGGCAAGGGGTCTGCGTAGGAAAAACAGCCCCCTGACCGCCCCCTGTCAGCTGTTGGCCTTTGGGGATTTTACGCTGTTTGAATACCGGGACTACTACACGGTGAATGAAGCGGCCTCTGTGGAGCTGTTTTCCCCCTTGCGCAGGGATCTGACGAAGCTCTCCCTGGGTACCTATTTTGCCCAGGTAGCGGAGCTTTGCAGCCAGGAAGACCTGCCAAATCCGGAGCTTCTGAGTCTGGTGCTCAACTGCCTGCATGCCCTTTGCCGGCTGAATCAGCCGGAGGAAAAGGTCAAAGCCGTATTTGAACTGCGGTGCGCCATGCTCTCCGGTTATATGCCGGATCTCAACGGCTGTCATATTTGCGGTGAGGCAAAAGCAGACCGGTTTGACCTCTCCTCGGGACTTTTGGAATGTTCCGGGTGCAGAATCGCCGGTGCCGGCGGCATCCGGATGCCCGTTTCTCCGGGAACCCTGGAGGCCATGCGCTATATCACCCTCTGTGACCCCAAACGGCTGTTTTCCTTTGAGCTGGGGCAGGAGAACCTGCAGCAACTGTCCACCATCACAGAGGCCTACCTGACCACACAACTGGAACGGGGCTTTTCCGCCCTGGATTTTTATAAATCGCTACTTATTTAGGAGTTTACCATGTCCGAATTATACGAAAGATCCTTATACAAGCTGGAGCTGGATAAGGTTTTGGAGCAGCTGGCCGCCTGCGCCGGCAGCGAAAACGGCAAGGATGTCTGCCGGAACCTGCGTCCCGTGTCCGACCTGGAAGACGTGCAGCAGCTGCTGGACGAGACCACCGCTGCCTCCGACCTGGCCACCAGAAAAGGAAATCCCTCCTTCGCCGGGGTTACGGATGTTTCTGCCGCGTTGGAGCGGGCTGACCGGGGCGGTTGCCTGCAGCCGGCGGAATTGCTGCGGATCGCCGGTGTCCTGCGCTGCGCCAGAAATGTAAAAAGCTACTGCGACGAAGAGGAAAAAGCCACCGTGCTGAACCCTCTGTTCCAGGCCCTTTCTCCCAACAAGTACCTGGAAGACCGGATCAGCGGTGCCATTTTGTCCGAAGATGAGATTGCTGACAATGCAAGCCCCGCCCTGATGGACATCCGCCGCCACATGCGCATTCAGGCCGGCAAGATCAAGGACAGCCTGCAGAAGATCATCTCTTCTCCCGCTTATGCCAAATTCCTCCGGGATCCCATTATCACCATCCGTCAGGGACGGTATGTGGTGCCTGTGAAGAGCGAACACAAGGGCGATGTTCCCGGCCTGGTGCATGATGTATCCGCCACCGGCTCTACCTATTTTGTCGAGCCTATGTCCGCCGTGAACGCCAACAACGCCTTGCGGGAGCTGGATCTGAAGGAAAAGAAGGAGATCGAGCGGATCCTGTCTGAGCTTTCCGCGGAAGCTGCCGCCCATCGGGAAAATATCAACCTGAATGTGACGCTGCTGGTACGGCTGGATGTGATTTTTGCCAAGGCCCGGCTGGCCTACAAAATGCGTGCCTGGGCGCCTCTGATGAACGACAAGGGCAGGGTAGAGCTGCGTAATGCCCGCCACCCGCTGATTGATCCTACCAAGGTCGTCCCCATCTCCCTGCATTTGGGCAAGGATTTTGACAGCATGATCATCACCGGCCCCAATACCGGCGGTAAGACCGTCACCCTCAAAACCATCGGTCTACTCACCCTTATGGCTGAGTGCGGTCTGCACATCCCGGCAGGGGACGGCAGCACCCTCTCTACCTTCGACGCCATTTTGGCGGACATCGGCGACGAGCAATCCATCGCCCAGAGCCTGTCCACCTTCTCCAGCCACATGCGCACCATCGTGGATGTGGTGGAAAAATGTGACGACCGGACCCTGGTTCTCTTTGACGAGCTGGGCGCCGGCACTGACCCTGCTGAGGGTGCGGCCCTGGCCATGGCGCTGGTCGAATTCTGCCGCAAAATGGGCAGCCGCGTCGTCGCGACCACCCACTACGCAGAGCTGAAGCTTTACGCCATGCGTACCGCCGGCGTCATCAACGCTTCCTGCGAGTTTAATGTGGAGACCCTGCAGCCTACCTATAAGCTGCTCATCGGCATCCCCGGCAAGTCCAACGCCTTTGCCATTTCCCGCAAACTGGGCCTTTCTGAGGACATTTTGAAGGAAGCTTCCGACCTGGTGGGCAAGAGCGATAAGGACTTTGAGGATGTGCTTTCTCAGCTGGAATCACAGCGTCAGCAGATGGAGCTTGCCCGGAAGGAAGCAGAACGGCTGCGCCAAGAGACGGAGAAGATCCGCAAGCAGAGCGAAGAATACAGCATCCAGCTCCAAAAGGAGAAGGATAAGGCTATGGAATCTGCCCGACGGGAGGCCCAGCAGATCATAGACGAAGCCCGTCGCACCGCCAATGCCGCTGCTGAGGAGCTGAAAGCCCTTCGAAAGCAGCTGCAGGACAGCGCCGATGCCACCAATATCAATCAGCGCCAGGCAGAGCTGCGCCGCAGCCTGAACGAGGCGGAGAGCAAGCTCAGAACCGGCAAGACTGAGGTCAAGCGGCCTGCACCCAAGCGCGGGGTTTTGGTGGGTGATACGGTAGAACTTTTGAAGCTGGGTACCAAGGCCAGCGTCATCGCCATCAACAAAGACGGCAGCTATCAGCTCCAGGCCGGCATCCTGAAAATGACCGCCAAGCCTGACGAAGTGTATCTGCTGGAGGAAGAAAACCCCTATAAGACCAAGGGCCGTCCTGCCCATTCCGGCCGGCAAATGCAAACCACCGCCATGTCCAGCGAGGTGGATCTGCGAGGCATGGATGCGGTGGAAGCCATTTGCGCCCTTTCCCTGTATTTGGACAGCGCCATGCGTTCCAATCTCAGTTCTGTACGGATTATCCACGGCAAGGGAACCGGAACCTTGCGTGCTGCGGTACACCAGGAACTGAAGAAAAACAAGCATATCAAAACCTTCCGTTTGGGCGTCTACGGCGAGGGCGAGGACGGCGTTACCATCGCGGAATTCCGCTAACAGGCGGTTGTCAGAGCCTTCCATTGTGGAAATTATACGAATTTGGGTTGACATTTCCGTATATTTTGCTATGATAGTCTTCAGACGGAGGACGTATATGCGTCTGCGTCAAAAGGAGTGTAAATTATGTTCAGTAAAGAGATTGTCGTTCGCTGTGAATCCGGCCTGCATAATCGTCAGGCTACATACTTCGTGCAGAAGGCCAATGAGTTTGCGTGCAGCATTTGGCTGGAATCCAACAACCGCAAGATGAATGCCAAAAGCTTGCTGGGTATCATGTCTCTCGGTGTGATCACCGGTGCCACCATTACCTTGTCTGCCATTGGCGCGGATGCCGAGGCTGCAGTGACCGCTCTGGAAACACTGCTCCAGCGGGACGTTTATTGATACTGGAAAGCGATTGACCGCCTCGATGACAGGATCCACTGCATTGAGGCGGTTCTTTTTGGAGTGCTTATGACATTTGATCTTTTGAAAGAAAAGGCCCTGAGCCTGCCCCTTGCCCCGGGTGTTTACATCATGCGGGACAAAAATGACAAAGTCATCTATGTGGGCAAGGCGAAAAAACTGAAGAATCGGGTCAGCCAGTATTTCCAGGATACTGCCAACCACAGCCCCAAAACCCGGATCATGGTCAGCAAGATCGACCACTTTGATGTGATCGTTGCTGCCTCTGAGTTTGAAGCACTGGTGCTGGAGTGCAGCCTCATCAAGCGTCATATGCCCAAGTACAACATCCTCCTAAAGGATGATAAGGGCTATCCCTATCTGCGGCTGAATATGAAGCAGCGCTATCCCAAGATCACTTTGGTCAACCGGATCAGCGACGATGGTGCGGAATATTTCGGCCCCTACGGCAGCCGTTGCGTGACCAACGCCCTGCTGGAAGCCATTCGCCTGACCCTGAAGCTTCCCGGCTGCGCAAAGGAATTCCCCCGGGATGTGGGGAAGGGAAGACCTTGCCTGAATTATCACATGAACCAATGCGCCGGTTGGTGTCAGGACGCCAAGCTGGAGGAAGCCTACCGTCTGCGCATGGAACAGGCCCGCCAACTGCTGCTGGGCAATTACCGTCATGTGGCTTCCGAAATCAAGGAACAGATGCTCCAGGCTGCGGAAAATTTGGAATTCGAGCTGGCTGCCAGCCTGAGGGATCGGTTGAACGCCGTAGAAGCTCTGAGCCAAAAGCAGTTGGTTACCGCCGGCACTCTGGCGGATACCGATGTGATCGGCTTTGCACAAACCGAGACCAAAGCCTGCTTTGCGGTACTGCATTTCTCCGGCGGCAACCTCTTGGATAAGGATTACGAGATCCTATCTGTACCGGATGATCCGGCGGAGGCGGTATCGAGTCTGCTGAAGCAGTATTATCTGTCCCGGGGCCATGCGCCGAAACAAGTATTTTTGCCTTTTTCTCTGGATGACAGTGAGCTGTTTGAAGAGCTGATGCTCCAGCAGTTCGGCAAGCGTCCCCACCTGCGCACACCTCAGCGGGGTGACAATCTGCGGCTGGTGGAGCTGGCAAACAAGAACGCCCGGGAAGAAGCGGAGCGGATCACCGGCAAGGAAGAACGTGTCAGTGCAAGCCTTTTGAATTTAGGAAAAATTCTCTCCATGGAGCCGCCAAAACGCATCGAATCCTTTGATATTTCCAACATTTCCGGCACAGATATCGTGGCAAGCATGGTGGTTTTCCAGGAGGGAAAGCCCCGGAAAAGCGAGTATAAGAAGTTTAAGCTGGAGAACATGGACGGTCAGGACGATTACGGTGCCATGCGCCAGGTCATCACCCGCCGCTTCCGCCACTATCTGGAGGAAGACAAGGGTTTCGCAGAAAAACCGGACCTGCTGCTCATTGACGGTGGTATCACCCATGCCTGCGTGGCTGTGGAGGCCCTGGCAGCGCTGCAGCTGTGTTTTCCCGTGTTCGGTATGGTCAAGGATGACCGACACCGCACCCGGGCGCTGGTGACCCCGGAAGGGGAGACCATCTCCATTGAAAACAATCAGGCGGTATTCTCTCTCATCGGCAATATCCAGGAGGAAACCCACCGCTTCGCCATTACCTATCACCGCCAGCTGCGCAGCAAGCGCCTGCGCTACTCTCAGCTGGATCAGATCCCCGGCATCGGCCCTAAGCGGAAGCAGGAGCTGCTGAAAATCTTCCGCTCCATCCAGGCCATTTCTCAGGCATCCCGCCAGGAACTGGAGCGATGCCTGCCCAAGGATGCCGCAGCCGCGGTGTATCAACATTTTCACACAGAAGGGAAGACCTAGGACCTATGCGTGTCATTACAGGAAAAGCCCGGGGCATTCAGCTGAAGACCCCGGAAGGAATGGTGACCCGGCCCACAGCTGACCGGGTCAAGGAAGCGCTTTTCAGCATCATTCAGTTTGATATTCCCGGCGCACGGGTGCTGGATCTTTTCGGCGGTACCGGCCAGCTGGGCATCGAAGCCCTGAGCAGGGGAGCAAAGCATGCGGTATTTGTGGATGCAAATGACCGTGCCTGCCGCCTGATTCAGGAAAACCTGAAGCGCACCAAGCTGGAATCGCAGGCACAGGTGGTTCGGGCGGATTATATGGAATACCTGCAGCGATGCCGGGAAACCTTTGATTTGGTGCTTTTAGACCCTCCTTATGCAGAAGTTTTTTTAGAAAATGCACTAAAAAAGCTCACGGAAATTGACATTTTGCAATCTGGTGCTATAATAGTTGCGGAACGCCCTGTAGAAAAGGCGCTTTCCCTGGATTTTCCCGGTTTTACCCGGTCGAAAGACTACAAATACGGCAACACGCTGCTTACCCTCTACCGGAAGGACTGAGCTATGAAGATCGCAATCTATCCGGGCAGCTTTGACCCGGTGACCATCGGACATTTGAATATTATTCGCCGTGCAGCGGATATCTTTGACCGTGTGATCGTGTGCGTCATGGTCAACTCCGGCAAACACCCCATGTTTACCCGGGAGGAGCGGGCGGATTTTCTGCGGCGCGTCACAGAGGACCTTCCCAATGTGGAGGTAGATACCTCTGATAAGCTCCTGGCAGAATACGCCAAGGAGAAAGGTAGCTGTGTCATCGTCAAGGGTCTGCGGGCCGGCTCTGATTTTGAAAACGAATTCCAAATGGCCATGATCAACAAGAAGATCAACCCCCAGCTGGACACCCTGTTTCTTACCGCGGAGCATCAATATATGTCCTTAAGCTCCAGCATGGTCAAGGAACTGGCCGCATATGATGTGGACCTGAGAGACTTCCTTCCGGAGCAGATCCTTCCGGACTTTTTACAACGTGTATCTACCATCTATCAAGGAGGAAATAGAAAATGAACGAGCAACACATTGAAGATATCATCAGCGCCCTGTATGACATGATTCAGGACGCCCGTGCGCTGCCCCTGGGCGCCGACAAGTGCATCCTGGAGCGGGATAAGGTGCTGGATATGCTGGATGAGATCATCGCCCAGCTGCCCAGCGAGCTGAAGCAGTCCCGTACCATCGTGGAGTCCCGGAATGAGCTGATCGGCCAGGCCCGTCGTGAGGCTGAGAGCATCGTGCGTCAGGCCCAGCAGAAGGCCAACGAGCTGGTAGAGCAGGAAGCCATCTATCAGGAAGCACGCCGTCAGTGCCAGGAGATGGTCGCCAAGACCCAGACCAAGATCGCTGAGCTGCGTAAGGCCAGCAACGAGTACATGGACGACGCTCTGCGCCGTACCGAGGAAGCCATTGCTCAGTCCCTGGGCGAGGTGCGGGATACCCGTGCCAAGTTCCGCGCTCTGACCGCTTCCCAGCCTCAGACCGAGGATTCCGAGGGCTAAGATAGAAACAAAAACAGCTCAAATGAATATTTGGGCTGTTTTTTCATTCTCACTTTGGAGGTTATTTTATGAATTACATGGACCGCTATCAATTTTGGTGCAATGCCGGTCTGCCCGCTTCCGTTCAGCAGGAGCTGGCTTCCATCGCCAATAACGAGGAAGAACTAAAGGGCCGTTTCGGCAGCGACCTGCAGTTCGGCACTGCCGGTATGCGTGGCATCATGGGTGCCGGCAGCAACCGCCTGAACCGCTACACCGTTCGCAGAGCCGCGCAGGGCATGGCCGCATGGCTCTCCGGCACCGATCTGCCGCAGAAGGCCGCCATCGGCTATGACTCCCGGCATAATTCTCAGCTGTTTGCGGAGGTTTGCGCTGTGGCCTTTGCGGAAAAAGGCATCGAAACTTACCTGTACGACCGGCTGGCGCCCACTCCTATGCTGTCGTTTGCTGTCCGTCAGCTGGGCTGCGGCTGCGGCATTGTCATCTCCGCCAGCCACAACGCCGGCGCTTACAATGGTGTGAAGTGCTATGGCCCCGACGGCTGTCAGATGACCGATGAGCCTGCCGCCATCGTTACCGCACAGATCGCCAAGATCCCTTACTTTGTCCCGGAAACCAAGGATTTTGAAACCTATCGCGCAGAGGGCCTGATCACCTATATCGGCCAGGAGCTGTGGGAGAAGTACTACGAAACCGTTCTGAACGAGGCTGTTGACCCCGAGATGCTCCGCTCTGCAGGACTGAACATCGTCTACACCCCCCTGTGCGGCACCGGTATGGAGCCCGTCCATGCGGTACTGGGTCGCCTGGGCGTGAATATCACCACAGTAGCGTGCCAGGCTAAGCCTGACGGCGACTTCAAGACCTGCGAGTATCCCAACCCCGAGACCGACGCCGCCCTGAACGAAAGCTACAAGGTGGCACAGACCGCTCCCTGCGATGTGATCCTG
Source organism: Faecousia sp. (assembly GCA_045660725.1). Classification (GTDB taxonomy): domain Bacteria; phylum Bacillota; class Clostridia; order Oscillospirales; family Oscillospiraceae; genus Faecousia. The sequence goes on along the minus strand of JAZREG010000106.1, from coordinate 5,613 downwards.
GGCACCGACCCGGACGCTGACCGAGTTGCCATCGCCGTTCCTGACGGCAAGGGCGGCTTCACAAAGCTCTCCGGCAACGAGCTGGGCTTCATGCTGCTGGATTATGTGCTGAAGGCCCGCACTGAGAAGGGCGACATCCCCGAAGGAGCAATTACGGTTCGCTCCATCGTTTCCTCTCCCTTGGCCGATCGGATCGCAGCGCATTACGGCGTGACTATGAAGGCTGTGCTTACCGGCTTTAAGTACATCGGCGGTGAGATTCTGGAGCTGGAGCAGCAGGGTCAGGAGTATCGTTTCCTCTTCGGCTTTGAGGAAAGCTGCGGCTACCTGAAGGGCACCTACGCCCGGGATAAGGACGCCATCGTTGCCTCCATGCTTGTTTGTGAGCTGGCCGCTTCCATGAAGCTGCAGGGCAAGAGCATCCTGGACGCTCTGGAGGAGGTCTACGCCAAGTACGGTTACTACCTTGCTTACGTGCAGAGCATCGAGCTGACCGGCTCTGACGCCATGGAGAAGGCTGCCATGATGATGGCTGATCTCCGGGCGCAGGTTCCCGAAACCATCGGCGGCGCCCCTGTCACCGGTGTCCGGGACTACAAGACCGGCATCGCCAAAGATCTGGCCACCGGCGCGGAATCTGTCATCCAGCTGCCTAAATCCAACGTGCTGGAGCTGCTGCTGGGACAGAAGGGAAGCGTCATTGCCCGTCCCTCCGGCACCGAGCCTAAAGTCAAGTTCTACTACACTGCCGTAGGCGAAACCAAGGAAGACGCAAAGCGCCTTCTGGATGCCATGGTAGCGCAGATGTCCAAGTAAAAAAAGTTACGGGCCCCACATTGTTGGGGCCCGTGTTTTATTCGTCGGTAGAATCGGAGAAATCCAGTTTGGAGAGGGGATTGGCCTCGGCGGGGATCTTCAGCTCCGTGCTTTCAATGTGGGTGTAAATCTGCGTGGTATTCAGATTTTCGTGACCCAGCACCTCCTGCACGGTCTTCACATCCACGCCACCGGAGAGCATCATGGTCGCAGCGGTGTGCCGCAGCTTGTGGGCAGAGAATTGGGTGGCATCCAGGCCTGCCTTCAGCAGCGCTTTCTCCACCAGCCGATGCACCGCCGTCACCGTGATCCGGTTGCCGTTTCGGGAGCCAAACAGCGCCCGATTGTCCGTCAGGACCTTCTTGTGACGCTCCACCAGATACGCATCGATGGCCTTACGGCAGGCAGAGCCGAAATACACGATCCGTTCCTTGTTACCCTTGCCTACCACACGGATCCGGTCTTCGTACACATCCGAGATATTCAGCCCCACCAGTTCGCTTCTTCGGATACCGCAATTGAGGAACAGCATCAGGATGGCATAATCTCTCGCAGCATTTTGCCCAGAAACAGAGCTTAAAAGGGCGGCAGATTGCTCTAAAGTAAGGTATTTTGGCAAGCTTTTGCGTAATTTCGGGTATTCCAGGTCCGCCACAGGATTTTCTTGCAACTGCTTGGTTCGTACGGTAAGGTATTTGTAGAAGGACTTAATGGCGGAAAGCTTCCGGGCACGGGTAGTAGGGGAGACCCCCATATCCGAAACAACGGATTCCGGGTTCAGCGGACGATCGCTGGCCAAATAGGAAAGAAAATCGAAAATGTCAGAAGTTCGGATGTCGCGGATGAAGGAAATATCTACGCTACGAATGTCGATGACCTCAAAATCCGTATTCATGGGCATATCATTGCGCATGAGCATCACAAATCGCAGAAACATCCGCAGATCCAGGTAATATTCGTGGATGGTCAGGGGCGATTGGCCCTTGATGGTCTCGTGATAGATCAAAAAATCTCGCAGAATTTGCGGGCAATCTGTATATTTTCTCATAATTTACACTCCAAACCCATGTTTTGTGGTTATAATAGTTATGTTTTTCACGGTTTTTGATGGTTTTTGCAGCATTTTGACCCAAAAATTTATATTCGAACAAATGTGTTCACTTAAATGAACTGTGAAAACAGCAAAATTGCAAGGAAATTTCACAATGTCGATACCGGGAAATGCGCAGTTTGTCGCCACCAAAAGCGCAAATCACTGCAAACGGAAACCCGCAACGGGTCTAAGCCAATTGTAGCAGATGATCCCGGAAAATCAAAAGCAAATTTCGTAACCCTGGGCGCACATTAAACGGCTTGCTGCGCGGCGCGAAGCTCCAGGGAGATTTCGCAGCAAGAAAAAGCATTTCATCATCTCCGGAAAACAGAAGCAAAAAGCAATCGCAGACAATGATACGCACAGAAAAATCCCAGTGGATCGTGCGGCGAGACACCGATAAAGAAGCACACACAGAAAACCTGTGATCATGCGAATACACCCGGGAACGAAACCAAATTCCAGAAGCATGCGATGCATAGGCGCTGAACACCCGGAAAAGCGCCACAGCAGAGGTTGCCAGCCGGCTGAGGGACGCATCTGCCTATATCTGCCTATATTATAGCACACCCCCACCTCCAACGCAACAAAATTTTTATTTTGTTGCGTTGGGGCGATATAAGCATAGCACAGCTATGGTTATCTGTCAAGATGTGTCCCCTCTTCTTTTTCTATATTCCAGACGAAAAAAAGCCAACCTGACGAGGTTTTGTCAGGTTGGCTTTTTATAAATCATTTCATTTTTACCGAGAAACTGATCCGAACATTGCCCACGCCGTCTTCATCTGCAAAAACGACCGGTTCGTTGCCAGTAAAATATCCGATGCGATGTCCACTTTTTGCTTGCACTTCCAGGACAATGGTGGCCTGCTCGGTTTCATAAACCAATCTCCTGCTTCCAATGCTGATCTGATGCATAAACGCGCTCTTCAGTTCCTCAATGATCTCATACGATGCTCTGCCGTTCTCCCCTTCCCCGGACGCCAGCAGCGAAAGAATGCCGATTTGATACCGCTTGGGGAGTATCGAAGTATAGCCGCGGAAAGAAAAGGAGTCTTTACAGGAAATACCGGTCAAGTATCCGTCTTCCACCGCATAATCAAAATCCGGAAGATTTTCAGGCTCAATACGCCCGTTAATATAGATGACGTTATTGTTCTCTTGTTTCTTATGTTGGATCAAAATGCCGTTTTCGTCCATAATTTCCGGTTTTTCTTTGAATTTCTCCCGGTAATAATGGTTAAAATTCTCCGAAAACTCCGTAATCGTAACGGGTCTGCCGTAATAGGGGGCTGTTTCAACATTCCCGATATAGGCCCCAACGCTGCCCAAAATCAGCACCACGACCAGGATCCAGCCCACCGCCTGTCGCCAGGTGTAGGGTTTGTAGACCAGCTCAGTATTCTTATTCCATTCATTCTGACCGAATTCGTAATTTCGAAAACTCTTCCACATCCGCCAAATATTGAGGATCGGAATGCCCAGGGCATATCCGTAGAAGTGCGCGCCAAAGGCACGGGCAAAACCGGAGCGGAATGTATGTTTACAGCCATCTGCATGCAGCACTTGTATGCCAAACAGATATTTGCCGGGCGTCGTTGCAAACAGCTTATAACACAAAGCTTCCAAGGTGATCATCACAAGGAGGATCGGCGTATTCGCAATCGCCCACATCACCGGATAGGCATCTGTGCGATAAAATACCAGCATCAAAAATACAATCATAAGGAACAGGATGCCGAAATCCACGATTCGGGCAAACAGATGCCGCCAGGGATAATACGGAATCGCTACCAGCTCGTGAAACGGTTTGTTGTCCGGCTTTGCTGGGCTTATTGTCGGAGTTTGCGTTGTTAACTGCTCCAGATAGCGCACAGGATCCATATTCTCGTAGGATACGCCATCATTGCGCAATTGTACGCAAAGATCCAGGGAGCGCTGAACCGTTTTCTGCTGTTCCCGCAGCCTGAGGATCTGCTCCTGCAGGACACTTCCCATATCCTCACTTCCCTGCTGGAGCGCACGGATCTTATCCAGGGACATTCCCAGCTGACGCAGCAGTTTGATCTTCAGCAAATGCTGCGCATCCAGCTCAGAATAATCCCGGTAGCCGTTTTCACGGCGTTGAGGCGTGATCATGTTCTCTTTTTCGTAATAGCGAATGGTGGCCCGGTCAAGACCCGTCGTTACTTCAAGTTCCTGAATTCGCATATTTCATCCCTCCTACCCCCATGCTACACTATAAAGCAGGTTCACAGTCAAGCATAATTTCCTCAAAATCCCAAAAATTCCATAAAAACCGGGATCTGCTTCTCCCAGGACGCTTCACAATGCTGTCCGCCGGGGACAATGCGGAAAAGCACCTGGGTACCGCCTTTTTCCAGCTGCTCCACGGTGCGCTGCAGCACTTGTGGATTTTCCGGGTGATTCCCCAGCTCTTCGCTACCGTAATCCATATAGATCCGCATATCTTCGGGAAGAACAGCATTCTCCAGAAGCTTTGCGATTTCCTCCGGATTCGTCCAAAGACTGGGGCTCAGGCAAGCAGCCCCACAGAACAATTGCGGATATTTTACAGCCCCATACAGACTCATGAGACCACCCATGGAAGAACCGGCGATATAGGTATATTCCCGATCAGGCAATGTTCTGAATCGGTTGTCAATGTAAGGCTTTAGGATTTCTGTCAGCCACTGCATATACACCTCTCCCCGGCCCTCCAAGGCACCCAGGCCGGGAATTTCCAAGTCATAGGGTGAATACTCACTCAGGCGCTGAACGCCGTCAGGATGGCTGGCAACGGCCACCACGATCAGCTCCTTGCTGCCACGCTCCAGGTATTCCTTCATGCCCCAGGATTTGCCGTAAGTGGCATGATCATCAAAGAATACATTGTGGCCGTCAAACATATACAAAACAGGATACCGCTTCTCCCCTTCCTCATAGGAATCCGGAAGATAGCAGTAGGCCAGCCGTTCCAATGCGCCGGACAGAGCCGGAATCTGTACGCTCCAGGTTTCGATCATACACCCACCTCCAAAATCTTTTTCTTACTATAAGTGGATTTGCTTTTACTGTCAATGACGAAAACGAAAATAACACTTTACATTTATCCGGAAGAAAGGTAAAATAACAGCAGAATTCGTTGCAATTGGAGGAATTCCTATGGCAGTTAAAAGAATCGGTGTCCTCACCAGCGGCGGCGACGCGCCGGGTATGAACGCCTGTGTCCGTGCGGTGGTGCGCACCGCGACCTTTCATGGCGTGGAGTGCTATGGCATCCGCAGAGGCTACAACGGCCTCATTAACGGCGATATCATCAGACTGGATGAGAAAAGCGTCGGTCATATCATCAACCGCGGCGGTACCATCCTCAACACCGCAAGAAGCATGGAATTCATGACGGAAGAAGGCCAGCGCAAACCGGTCTCTACCTGCAAGTTCCTGGGCCTCGACAGCATCATCACCATCGGTGGTGACGGCACCTTCCGGGGCGCGGTCGCTCTGTCCCGACACGGCATCAATGTCATCGCCATCCCCGCAACCATCGATAACGACCTGTGCTGCACCAATTACAGCATCGGCTTCGATACCGCAGCCAACACCGCCATCGAGTGCATCGATAAGCTCCGTGACACTATGCAATCCCACGAGCGCTGCTCCGTGGTGGAGGTCATGGGCCGTAACGCGGGCTATTTGGCCAT
>JAZREG010000105.1:0-11564 GCA_045660725.1 Faecousia sp. | reverse complement strand
ACCGGTGACGATACCGGCAGCGGTCATTTCTGCCACCAGCGCATCTGCCTCCTGCTCAGGGAAGCGGATCTCCTTACAGCCGTGGCAAAGCAGCGCAAACACCTTGCCCTTTACCAGGGAGTTTAATTTTTCTTTTGCTTTCAGTTCGGTAATCAGCATCTTACTTCAGCCCCCTTACGCCGTTCTTGCCCATCTTGATCATGGTGACCAGGGGCAGCTTGGAAGAGCAGATATATTCGCAGCAGCGGCACTCCATGCAGTCCATGATGTTCATATCCTTGCAGCCCTGCCAATCCTGCGTGCCTACCAGCTTGAAGTAGTGCAGGGGCTTCAGCTCCATGGGACACACATCCACGCAGCGGCCGCACTTGATGCATTCCTGGGCCTCGGTGGTGTCGTTGTCAATGGCGATGATGCCGTTACTGCCCTTCATAATGGGGGTATCCAGAGTGGTCTGGGGGAAGCCCATCATGGGGCCGCCGGCCTTGACCAGCACATCCTCACCGGAGATGCCGCCGCAGGCTTCCACAAGGGCGGAAGCGGGGGTGCCCACCCGGACGATGAAGTTCTGAGGGTTGGGGATGTACTTGCCGGTGACGGTGGTCACACGCTCAACAAGGGGCATGCCGGTCTTGATGGCATCGGCGATGGCCTTGACGGTGGAGACGTTGCTGACGCAGGCGCCCACATCCGCAGGCAGCTTGCCGCTGGGAACGCTGCGGCCCAGGGCGCGCTTGATGAGCATTTTTTCGCCGCCCTGGGGGTACTGGGTGGCAACTTCCAGCACTTCGATGCCCTCGATGGCAGCGGTCTTTTCCCGCAGCAGCGCGATGGCGTCGGGCTTGTTCTCTTCGATGACGATGATGCCCTTGGGGGCAGCCACAGTCTTCATTTCTGCCAGCAAGCCGAAGATGATGTCATCGGCATACTCCAGCAGCACCCGGTGGTCGGCGGTGAGCATAGGCTCACATTCACAGGCGTTGACCAGCACAGCATCAATGGGCTTGCCGGGGTTGAGCTTGACATAGGTGGGGAAGCCGGCGCCGCCCATACCTACGATGCCCGCTTCCTTGACGATCTCGATGATCTCGGCGGGGGTCAGCTCTTCCAGGGACTTGTTGGGCTTGACGGACTCGTGGAGCAGATCCTTGCCGTCGTTGGCGATGACGATGCTGGGGCAGGTGCCACGGGTGGCGTGGGGCCGATCCTCGATGGCAATGACGGTACCGCTGACGGAGGAATGGACGGGAGCAGAGATGAAGCCGGCGGCCTCGCCGATCTTCTGACCCAGCTTCACATAGTCGCCTACATTGACGATGGCGTTGGCAGGAGCGCCCAGGTGCATGGACAGGGGGATGACCACCGTCTCCGGCACAGGGAAGCGCACCAGGGGCTTATGCTCGGTGGGTTCCTTGCCTTCTACAGGGTGGATGCCGCCGTACCAGCCTTCCCGACGCTGGGCCCGGATGGCCTTGACATATTCATTAATGCGCTTGAAGTTGACCTTGGCGTAGTCACGAACCTGCACTGCCTGGGCAGTCAGTTCGTCGATACGACCCTGGGCGGCCAGCCGCTGCTGGATCTTCTCCCAGGCGCAATCCTTTTCAGGATCCACTTCGCACTTGCCGTTCTTGGCGCCGCCGCACTGGCCGTTGATCAGGCTCTTGGAGCAATCCACCACGGGGCAGATGCCGCCGGTCATTCCCAGGTAGCACTGGGCACAGGCGTCGCAGGACTTCTTGGTCAGGGCCATGCCATGATGGCCGTTGTAGCTGACAGAATCGCAGGCCGCGTAGGTGGGCTTACCGCAAATTGCGGCCACGGTCTGTACACCCAGGCCGCAGGAGATCACCACCACATGCTCCGTATTTTCGGGGATCATGTTGGGCAGGCCCTTTTGGGCCTTGGCTTCATTACACAGGAAATCCACCTTGGCAACACCGGTGACGGTCTTGTCCAAGCCGGAAGCCAGGGAAAGCAGCTGATCGCACTCAGGCTCCTTGGTGGTTTCGAAAGCCTTAAAGCACTTGTTGCAGGCGATCACAAAGAGATTGTCTTTGTTTTCCAGCAGATCTGCCAGCGCGCCCCAGGACTTAAGGGCGTATTTGGTATAGTTTTCCACTTCTTCACCTTCCTAAAAAACAGACGGAATTGGCCGTCCGGCGGACGGCATTTTTGCGTGCGTACCATTATAATGCATGAAGCGGAAATTTACAATACTTTTCCCGCAAATTCGTGATGTTTGCCCATAAAATACCAGGAGATTTTCGCGGATGGGGGCAGAATCACAGTTTTTTTCCAAACGCATCCCCAAAAGTTTCCCGTCAAAGTGTGGAGGGATATAGGAAAAGCCTGCACAGATCCCTGGTGGGCGCTGTGCAGGCGTTTTGTTCGGTCAACTTGCCCCCGCAGAAAAAGTTCCTGAGGGAATGCCTCCCTGGAGCTTAAGTCAGTTCCACATCGGCCCAAAGGGCGGTGTGGTCGTTCATCCAATCCCGGAAGATCCGGCCGACTTTGCAAATTTTGATGTTGGGGGAGACCACGATATTATCGCAGGGATAACAGGGGTCTCTGCCTACGATGGTGGTAAAGGTGCCGAATTTGTCGGTATTTGCCACGGAAAAACCAGCTTCCCGGAACAGGTCAAGGTCATACTCGTAGATAAGCAGGGGGCTTTGCTGCTCATATTCCACAAAATTCGTGGGGTTAAAGTCACCCAGGATCATCACATAGGGGTATTGGGCAGCAAAGGCGATGACCTGGCGGATCTGCATTTCCCGGGTGGTCCGATCCTGCCAGTCAAAATGCAGAGTAATGACGCAAACATCCTTGCCCTCGATCTGCACCTGGGCGTGAAGAAACCAGGGATGGTGGAATTTGCGCTCGCCCACATAGTAGACCTGCTCTGCCTGGCTGATGGGCAGATCGGTGAGGAATGCCTTGTAGTTATACTTTTTGACGCCGCAGCGCCGATAATTCTTGTAGCCGGAATAGATTGCATCATAGGGCGTTTCCCCGGTCTGGGGATTGAACAGGCCCACATCCTCCTGCAGCCCCCAAAGGGCAACACCCTCGGCTTCAATGACCTCTCTGAAGCAGGCTTTTGCTTGCTCGCTGCCGGCGGGGACGCCGTCACCGGAAAAATCACCGGTGTTATATGTACCGACGCGAATCATTTTGTTTCCTCCGAAGGTGCTTTATTTTTCTGGATGCGGCAGATCCGCTGGCTCAGGGGCGGGTGGCTGTATTCCAGGAACACGTTGATGGGAGAGGGGGCCAGGTGGGCGAAGTTTTCTTTCGCCAGCTTTTTCAGCGCCGTGACCAGGGCATCGCTGTAGCCTTCCTCCACGGCCTGCCGGTCAGCCAGATATTCGGCAAAGCGGCTGTAGGCGTTGATGCCCATGCTGCTCAGGGGCTGGGTCAGGCCCAGGCCGATGCCGATGAGGATGTAGGCAAAGCCGTAGTTCACCTCCGCAAAGCCGAAGGCGGCATGCAGCTGGGGATCCCGCAGGGCCAGCCAGGCGATGAAGGCCATCAGCAGCAGGTTACCGAAGTTCATGATCTGCATTTTCAGCACATCCTTGTGCAGACCGTGGCCCAACTCGTGGGAAAACACGGCGCAGATCTCGTCGGTGGACATGGTGTTGACCAGATTATCATACAAAACGATGGTCTTGAGCTTGCCGAAGCCGGTGAAATAGGCGTTGAGCTTGGTGGTGCGGCGGGAGGCGTCCATGACCTCAATGGCCTTGACCTGGTAGCCATGCTTGGTCAGCAGGGCCATCAGCCGATCCTTCAGCTCCCCTTCCTCCAGAGGTACGAACTTGTTGCCCAGCCGGCTGAAGATGGGGTACAGGAAAGAAATGGTCAAAGTGATACCGAAAACTACAATGGCAAAGGCCAGGATCACCCAATCCCACAGCCAGGTGTGCAGCAGGGAAAGCAGCCAGGCGATGAGCAGATTCAGGCCGAGGCCCAGCAGGAAATTACGGATCTGATCGGCGGCAAAGGTCTTGGCGGAAGAACGGTTGAAGCCGTATTTTTCTTCGATGACCATGGTGCTGTAATATCCGATCAGCGCATCTACAACAATGCCCACAAGGCTGTCCAGCAGCACCACCGCCAGCAGCTGCAGCAGGATGCCCGCGCCGAACAGGGAGGCAAAGGCGGCGTAAGCATTGGTGCAGAGCAGCACCAGGGAAATGACGAAGGAGAAAACGGTGGAAAAAATGCTCAGCCGGCAGTGTTCCGCACTGTAGCGGCGCCATTTTTCATAGGTTTCTCCGTCAAAAACATCCGACACATTTTCCGGAATGGGGTTGCCGGCGGAGCGGTATTGCACAAGATTCAGGGCCAGGCGGTAAACAGTGCCCAGGATCAGCATAGCAAGAACGATCAATTTCATAGGAAAACCTCCTTTTTTGCTGCAATTAGTCTATCACAACTTGCCGCGGGATGCAAGAAAAATGCGGCCCTGCGGTGTGGGCGGGTGAATCCGCGAAAACGGATCGAAATCAACGGTTTGTTAACCCCGCTTCCGCCCCGGTTGATTGCCTTTTTGAAAAGGGCGCGGTATACTAAAACCGGGTCGACCACTACAGATCGGAGGGATCAGGAAATGAATATTGGAAAGAAAATGAAAGATTTTCGCCTTGTTAAGGGCGTTACCCAGGGAATGTTGGAGCAGTTCCAGCAGGCGATCTTGCATTGCCGCGCAAAAGCATAAGACCGGATGCAGTGATGGAATCCGTCCACAACGACAAGAAGTCCAACACCCAATGGTGTTGGACTTCTTGATGTCGGTGTACTTTACAAAAACTGAAGGCGCTATTCGACCGGAATCACTACATCACCGATCCTGACCGCAACTACTTTCTCCAACACCACCGGGATCCACCATGTGTAGGTGACATGCCTTTCTCCGCTGTCCAGGCTGGTTCCACCGCCGCTACCGGCGCTGATCTCCTGACCGTTTTCGAGCATCACACAGATCTGCTGTAAGCGGACATCCATAACCACATCGCCACCCCGCCAATCATATTGGAAGCTGAGGTCCGTATTCGTCAGCACCACGTTTGTCAGTAAGATCGATGTTTCTTTGTTCCACTGCTTCTTCGAATAATCGATGCCCATAACCTGGGTATCCGGGAGATTTCTCACTTCGCTCTCACCTCTGTTCAGCAAAAGCACGAACCGCCATTCTCCCTCGGCCAGTCGCTGATACCTGCTTGCGTGCAGATCTTGTGCGAAATTGTTTAGGGTAAGTGTAATTTGCAGCGGTGGTTTCGTTTCCGGTGCAGGCCCCCTTGTTGAGTAAGAATACCTGACCAACATCAAGGCCGCTCCGTTGCGATCCATGCCTATATGATCGCAGCTGTAGCCCGCTCCGCTGGCCCCCTGCTCTGCCGCATCCTTCAGGAATACTTGTTCTTCCTCAAAGCTGTAGTGATGCTTGGGGGAAATTTCCACACCCTCCACCCGCAGCAGAATGTAAATGTTCTTTTCTCCCACCATTGCGGAATCCACGGTCACGGTAACGCCGTCGACCGTTTCCTGCAAGCCGATTTCCTGGCTTAGGTGATCGATCAGCGCCGCGTGTTGATCACTCAACGGTTCACCGGTGGCGTACTTCCAACAGTAGCTAAGCCAACTTTGAACGCTGTCAACATGGAGGAGCGCCACCGCGCTTGCGCCCATGAGAAGAAGGGCCAAAAGTGCCGCGATCAGCACCACCGACCAGCGGTGGCGCAGGGGGATCCTACCGGTAACGATGGCGCTTTCGCTGCGTTCCAGGATCTCATCATCGATCGCACTGAAGCTGAGATACAAAGCGTTCCTATCCACCGTAGAACCCCTCCTTTATCAGCTGTGATTTCAATTTCTTCCGTATTCTGCTCAGGATCACTATGACATGATTCTCGGTCAGCGCATACTTTTTTGCGATTTCCGACACGGATTCCGTAAAGAAATAGCGGCGTACAAACACATTTGCGTCCCGTTCCGGCAGGGCGCGGACAAACAGGCAGATGAATTCCGACAGTTCTTTGGCTGCATACACCTGTTCCACCGTTGTATTGCCGGCTACGCACTCGGATAACTCGTCCAGAACAAGGCCTATTTCTCCGCCGCCCCGTTTTTCGGCAGTTCTGGCTTTATAGCGGTTAAAGGACAGATTTCTGGTGATTCTCGCCAGAAACAGTTGCAGTTTGCCGGGCTTCTGCGGCGGTATGGCATCCCAAGTCTTTAGCCAGGTGTCGTTGACACACTCTTCGGCGTCTTCTTTGCAATGTAAAATATTGTCCGCGATGGAAAAACAGTAGGCGCCGTACTTGTTTTCCGTTTCTTTGATCGCATCCGGGTTTTTTCGCCAGTATAGCGCCACGATCCGGTCGTCTTCCATGATATTCCCCCTTCTTTTAGGATCCTCTCACCCTATAAGACAACAAAATCTTTAAAAGCTTACAAGTATATGCCTATATTAGCAAAAAAATGCATAATCGAAAAGACAGAATAGCTCCATGGGGGGACGGATTCGATTGGCATTTTCTTTCGCAACAGCGAAAGAAAATAAAGGTACGGCTTGAGCTGGCCTTCGCCGGCGGTGTTGGGTGCGCACCTGCATTTAGTGCGTTCGTATTCAACCACAACGACAAGAAGTTCAACACCCAATGGTGTTGGACTTCTTTGTGGCAGTATTGAACTTAATGTATATTTGCGATGGGCGTTTGGAAGTGTTCAAGATGAAAAACCGTTGAATTGCAATGGTTTTCGGCTTTGAAGTATTCACGGAATGATTGAATTATGTGTTTGAACTTAATAGATATTAGATAGTACGCTCAATAACAGTGACTTGGGTAATTACATCCCGCAGTCGATCAAACCCAACCATGTACTCCAAAACTTCGTCCGAAGTATCACACCATTTTTCGGAAGCTTCCCAATCGTCTTCGCGAGAAGTTTTGGAAATAAACATCATTGTCTTCCCATTTTCCGGATACTCAAGTTTGCCGAAACAGCAGTATTCTGTCCCGTTCCACCTAAATACGACTTCTCCTCCACATTTCATGCTCCATTTAAAATCGCTAATGCTAGTAAAACTACAACCCTCATTCAAGTTGCCTGATGTAAAACCACTATTCATGCTACTACTTTCTCCTCCATATACATCTTCAAAAGGCGGGGCGCCGTCAGGATAATTAATTGGTTTTCCCGGATCCGGAAAGCCTTTGCTCCAGTCAATTTTATGATCGTGCGGGTTGGAATGCGCGTTGGGATTGCTGTGGCTTGTTTCGTGACGTTCATAGTCCGCTTTTCCATCATTTCCGATATGCGTTTTGGAATATCCATGTTGCTTGATGCTTCCGGGCTCCCCTAGGAATCGTTGATCTCCCGGCTTATTCGGACTGGGTTTCCAATCTCCGCCGTTTGCGCTGCCTCCACCTTTTCCAATGCGGTATGGTGCCATTATATCATATTCTTGCCGAATTGTACCACCTATTTTATAACAATCCAAATCATCTTTCAGATAGGATCGCTCGTAGTTCATATACCGCCAGGAACTGCGATCGTAGTCCACATATACAATGTTACCGGTCATTTCAGGAAAAGGTGTATTGTAGCAGATTATTCGTTCCGGCTCAATCTGCCGCAGCATTTCATTATAACCCGCCATAAACCACTCTTTCTGGTCTGCGTGATGTTCGCTTTCTGAGGCCATATAAGTGGATACCGCTACTGTGCTGCCCTTCTCAATTCCCTGAAAGCAGAAATCAAATGTGGATTCATCGCCCCAGTTCACGGAAGGAATGACCCGGATACCTTTGGCTGCCCAATATGCGCCGCACCAGCGATTGCGGAATACATTGTAGATTTGTATCACCGGGGCCATTTCCAGATACATACTGAAGTCTGGCGACAGAACCGCTCTGTAACGGGACAACTTTTCAATATCGTTGTCGGGATTCTTCCAGACCCGCTCGAAGCGATAGTCGTAAAGGAAGAAGTGAACCATTCTATCTAAATGGTTGTTGTCCTCTAAATGAGTCTTGTTAAAACCGATTAGAAGCAGATCGTCAAAGTCCCCCCGGCTTTGCTTCAAACTTGGGGATGATGGGAATTTTGAGTTTCCCACTTCCGGGAAACTGATTGCGTAATAGTGCCTGGCTAGTGCGGTAATTGTAGTTTTCTTCTGTCATGATTTACCTCCTGCGGTTAGTAAGGACTTCGTCCTTCTATCCGTAGGCTCAAATCGGCAGAAAGTTGCACGGAAGTATGCAACAAGAGCTCTTGTGGTGGGGGAGGACGGATTCGTTTGCATTTTCATTCCCAGAAGGGAATGAAAATTAAGGTGTCGATCCCGTCGAGCCGGGATCGAACAACAGTCCACCGGACTGTTGCATTTGATTGTTCGAATCCGCCCTCAATACAAAAAGTTCAACACCGAAAAGGGTTGGACTTTTTGTGGTGGGGGAGGACGGATTCGAACCATCGAAGCGATACGCAGCAGATTTACAGTCTGTCCCCTTTGGCCACTCGGGAACTCCCCCATATGAAATTCAGTTCCGTCTCTGCTTGGAGCCGGTAGACGGACTCGCCAACCAAGGTGCGGCTCGGTCCAGCCCTCGCCGGCAACGCTCGTCCGCGTTGCATTTGATTTTCGAGTCTGCATACGATCTACCTCTGAATGGAGCCGGTAGACGGACTCGAACCCCCGACCTGCTGATTACAAATCAGCTGCTCTACCAACTGAGCTATACCGGCGGCTCAAACAGAACATGCTTATTATAGCGGCGAGACCCCGGTTTGTCAAGCACTTTTTTTCTTTTTTCAAAAAATACAAAAACTGACCAAATCCAGGGAAATCATTGGTGGAAAATGTCAAAAAAGCCTTGAAATGGAAATTTTCCCGTGGTATACTTTTCTCAAGGAGGGATGCAAAAAATGGCATACGACATCTTTATCAGCTATCGCCGCCGCTTTGGCACCGATATGGCCGGACGGATCCAGGACAGACTTGTGGGACAGGGCTACAGCGTGTTTTACGATCTGGAATCCATGCACGAGGGTAAATTCAACGAGCAGATTAAGGCTGCCATCCGGGAATGCACCGATTTTGTACTGGTTCTGCCCCCCGAGGCGCTGGATCGCTGCGTGAACAAAGACGACTGGGTCCGCCAGGAGATCGAGATGGCTTTTGAATTGAACAAAAACATCATTCCTGTGGCTATGGAGGATTTTGTAGATCCCGATTGGACGCAGATGCCGGAGGGAATCCGGGATTTGGAGCATTTGGAACGTGTTAGAGTGGTGTATGACTACTTTGGCGACTTCGTCAATAAACTCGTTGGAATGCTTCATACGCCGAAGCCTGCGTTTTCTTCTACCAACGGCAAGAACCTGATCCAGGAGGGCATTCGCGCCCTGCAGCATCGGCAGTACCAGCAGGCCAAGACCTATATGGACGAGGCGATGCGTTCGGATATCTCCAATGCGCAGGTCCACTTCTACTATGCAGTGGTCCTTTTGGAAGCAAAGCGGCCGTTCCTTTCCAACAAACAGGTGATCAACCGGATCGTCGACTGCCTGGAGGTCGCCAACGAGATCCAGGAGGAAGCGATCTATCATTATCTGCTGTCCTATGTCAAGTATGACTACCATCACAGCAAGATGCTCCGGGCAAATCCGGACTATCTCTACCATCTGCAGAAAGCCCGGGAGCTGGGCATCACCGATAAGGAGATCCAGTCGCTGTTTGCGCTTCTGCGCGTCCCCGCACCGGCG
Source organism: Faecousia sp. (assembly GCA_045660725.1). Taxonomy (GTDB): domain Bacteria; phylum Bacillota; class Clostridia; order Oscillospirales; family Oscillospiraceae; genus Faecousia. The sequence goes on along the minus strand of JAZREG010000105.1, from coordinate 1,784 downwards.
GGCGTTTGATCGTTGTCTTTTGTGGAAAAATCGTGGAAAAGAAAAAAGAGAATTAAGGACGGTTTATTATGGAAGAACTGAATCGTAAAATTATTAAGAGATACTTCGTCGGCAGAAGTATGACCGGCCCCCTGGTGCTGCTCATTCTGGGCCTGCTGACCGTTGCTTTGGGCATCGGCGTTCTGCTGCTGCTGGGCGCTCTGGTTTGGTGGCTGTACAACAAGTTCGCTGTTGACCACGCCGGCGAGAACGAAGTGGACAAGGGCAAGGAATACGAGATCAACCTGGCAAAGCAGAGAGCTTTGAAAAAGCTGAATCTTTTGGACGAGCAGGTGCAGGATGTGCCTCCTGTGGTGGTTTCCGGCCGTGGCTATGAGCCCGCATCTTCCAGCCTGGTCGCCAAGAGCAGCGTGCTGAAGAACCTGTTCAAGAGAAAGTCCTCCAAGAAGGACACCATCGATGATCCTATCTACATGGCCCGTATCGGCTCCGACGACAAGTATCGCTGCTCCCTGATCAGCATCTCCGTGTTCATGTTCGGCGAGACCCAGCTGTACATCTACTACGCCAACGTGGACCTGTGCACCGGTCTTGTGTACTCCGAGGGTACCCATGAGTACTTCTACTCCGACATCAACGCCATCTCCTTCCTGCAGGAAAGAGAGAAGGTCTTCAACTACAAGAAGAAGAAGTTCGAGCGCATCCTCTTCGAGTGCGTCAAGATCTTCGCCAGCGGCTGCAACCACACCGCTACCCTTTCCACCGATCTGGACAACTCCATCATCGAGAAGGAATTCACCGGCATGAGAACCCTCATCCGGGACAGAAAAAACGCAATGTAAAATCTGCGATTGATTTTTCCACAAACCACGAATATAAAAAACCCGGCCGTTCCTTTTGGAACGGCCGGTTCTTTTATTACTCTTCGATCTCCAGCTTGGAAACGACAGCGGCACACCGGGGGCACAGACCCTCGGCATTGGCATCCAGGGAGTGCATCCAGCAGCGGGGGCACTTTTCGCCCTTGGCTTCGGAAACGCCAACGGTCAGGCCGGGGTAGTTGACACCCTGAGCCACTTCCGCGCCCTCTTCCGCCTCGCACCAGTCCACAGCGGACACGATGCAGATCTCCGCCAGGTTCTTGCCCTCGCAGGCGGCCTTGACGGTCTCGTCGTCGGTGGACAGGGTGACATGGGCTTCCAGAGCCTTGCCGATACGCTTGTCAGCACGGGCCTTTTCCAGCACGCCGTTGACATCCTGGCGCAGCTTCATGACGGTGGCCCACTTTTCCATGTCGCTTTCTGCCAGGCAGTAGGCGGCAAAGTCCTCGGGCATCTGATTCAGCAGCACGTTCCGGGCATCGTCGCTTTCGCGGTGAGGCATGGCCTGCCAAATCTCATCGCAGGTGAAGGCCAGGATGGGAGCGAACAGCTTTGCCATGGCGCCCAGGATCAGGAACAGGGCGGTCTGTGCGGAGCGGCGGCGCAGGCCGTCCTTCTCTTCGCAGTACAGCCGGTCCTTCAGAATGTCCAGGTAGAAGGAGCTGAGCTCCACCACGCAGAAATCGTTGATTGCATGGGAAACCTGATGGAATTCATAGTTGTTATAAGCGTTGCGGCAGAACTGGATCAAGTCGTTCAGCTTGGTCAGCGCCCACTTATCCAGCTCCTCCATATCCTCGGGAGCAACCAGATTGTTGGGATCGAACTCATTCAGATTGCCCAGGAAGTAACGGGCAGTGTTACGGAACTTCAGATAGTTCTGTGCGATCTGCTTGAAGATAT
>JAZREG010000104.1:0-5836 GCA_045660725.1 Faecousia sp. | reverse complement strand
GCGAAGCAGACCACATCGTCGTAGCCGGTGCCGCCGGTGAGGGACCGCAGGTACTCGGTGGCGTTCTCCATGCGGGTGTTGACATAGTGCAGCTCGATGCCGTACTTGGCAGCCTCTTCCACGGTGTAGATGGAAGCGGCGCGGGTCAGACGGGCCTCGTCGATGTCGGTGATGACCAGCAGGGAGGGACGGCGGTCGCAGTGGATGGCGTAGTCAATGGCAGCCAGACCCATGGGGCCGACGGAAGCCAGCAGGCACATCTTGCCGCCTTCCTTGATGCCCATCTCGTGGACATAGGAACCGGCCTTGGTGTGGTACATGGCGTGGAAGGTGCCGATGACGCAGCTCAGAGGCTCAGCCAGGGAGCCGTAGTAGTAGGTGTCGGAGTTGTAGGGCAGCAGGCAGTTCTCCAGCAGGGTCTCGATGGGGATGTTGCCGTACTGGGCATCGCCGCCGCAGAACTCGTAGGAGTAGCCGGGCGCCATCTGGGAGCCCTTGTGATAGTGGGCGGGCTGAATGACGAACTTGTCGCCGACCTTATACTTGTGCTTCCAGTTTTCGCCCACTTCCACGATGTCGCCGCAGAACTCGTGGCCCACGATGGTGGGGGTCAGGTCGCAGCGGTCGGGAACGCGCTTGTGGTCGCCGCCTTCGACGGCAGCCTTGTAGCTGGACATGCACAGGCTGTCAGAAACAACGCGGACGCGGACACCGTCGGGGCCGATCTCGGGCAGCTGGACATCATCCAGCCGCAGGTCCATCTTGCCATGGATTCTTACTGCTTTGGTATTCATAAATAGTTCCTCCTATTAAGTATTCTTTTCATGCTCAATGAGCTTCCAGGTAGCATCGATCAGGTTCTGGAACATGGGGTTCTCCATGGCCCGGATGATGAAGCTCTGACGGGGAGAATTGATATCCTCACCGGAGATCTGGAACATGCCGTAGTCGTCGCAGAGCTTGCGCAGTCGCTCCAGCTGAGCGGGGGTGTCCCGGGTGGGCATGTAGGTGACGGCCTTGACGCCCTCTTCCTTCAGGCACTCGAACACATCGTCCAGGTAGTCGTCCTCGAATTTCTGGGCCTTCTTGTCACCGGTAACGCTGTCACCCACGTCGCCCAGGTAAGCGTAGCACAGGTATGCGTCCACATCTGCGCACAGCTTGACCATGTCAGGCAGCTTGGGGCATTCGGCGGTAGCGTCGATGAAGACCTTGGGAACGAAGGTGCCCTTCAGCATGCCCAGTACATCGTAGGCGTAGAAGGGATACGCGGTATCCAGCAGCATAGCCTTCTGCTTTTCGCTCAGGTTCATGCCCAGGGAAGTGAGCTTGTCGATCATGGGTTGGCCCTTGCCGACCTGCTTTTCCAGCTCCAGGGCCAGGGCATACATCAGGTGGCGCTCGGTAACGCCGCCGTTTTCAGCAGCTTCGCTAAGGGGCAGCACATCCCGTTCGTAGTCCAGCTCCACGCCCACCAGAGCGTTGATCTTTTCGATCATGGCACGGTTACGGGCGTGACGGGCAGCCTGGTAGGGCTTAAAGAACTCGGTGAGCACATCAATCTTGTCATGGGGGACACCCTGGATGGTCATGTAGGAAACGCCAACCTGGTCAGGGTTGTTGGTGCGGCGGCCTTCCAGCCGGGTGCCGGCCATGGATACACGGGCCTCCATGCCGATGGTCACGGGGATGCCCACGATCTCGGCAGCCTCCAGGAACTCCCGGGCACCGGAGATGGAATCATGGTCGATGATACCGGCGGTGCACAGACCCTCCATACGGGCGGCGTACACAGCGGCCGTGGGGGAGTAGGGGGAGAAGGAGTAGGTGGTGTGGATGTGGTTATTGATGTACTGAGGCACCATGGGAGGGAACTGGACGGTCTTCACCGCTTCCCGCAGGGCGGCAAGCCGCTCTTCCTTGGCAGGGGCGTTCAGCTTGTTAAGAACAGCAATATCGATCATGGTCTTCTCCTTAGTTCAGCATGACCTGACCGCCGGTGACAGGGATGGCCTGACCGGTCTCATACTTCTGCTCCACGCAGTACATAACAGCCCGGGCCACGTCGATGGGCAGGCAGCCACGGTTCATGGGAACCTTGGACTCGTAGAAGCGACGGACATCGTCCACGGTCTTGGCGCCGGGAACCTTGCCGGCCTCCAGGTACTGAACGAACAGGCCACGGACGGGGTCGGACCACAGGGGGCCGTCCAGGTAGTTGCCGGGGCAGATGGCGTTGACCTTGATGTTGTAAGCGCACAGCTCCAGGGCCCAGGACTGGACCAGGCCGATGGCACCGAACTTGCTGCCTGCGTAGGCGAAGTTCTTGTTGGAGCCTTCCAGGCCGGACTTGGAGGACATGGCGATGATGTCGAAGGAAGCGGTGGGGTCAGCCTCGTGCTGAGCCTGCATGATGATGGCAGCGTACTTGCAGGTCAGGAACAGGCCGGTGTAGTTGATGGCGGTGACGAACTCGAAGTCCTTCTTCTCGAAGGAAGCGATGGGGCCGGAGCGGACGACACCGGCGTTGGCAACCATGATATCCAGGCCGCCGAACTTCTCGACAGTCTGTGCCACCAGGTTGGCCACGCTCTCCTCGTCGGAAACGTTGACGGCGATGGCGTAGGCGCGCTCGCCCATCTCAGCGGCCACGGACTCAGCCAGGGGCTGGTTCATGTCGGGGGTGATGATGGTAGCGCCCTCGGCGTACAGCTCCTCAGCAATGCCCTTGCCGAAGCCCTGGGCGGCACCGGTGACGATGGTGATCTTACCGGCCAGACGGCCCTGGCCTGCGGGACGGTTGTGGATGTTTTCCTTGGCAATTTCCTGCCACTTGGTCATATCTACGCTCATGTTCATGACTCCTTATTTCAAGAATGTAAGTAGTTTCTGATATGCTTCTTCCCAGTCGGCCGTGTGGTTAGGCTGCCAGGTTTCCACCTTTTCGGAATTGCGGACCACCTGCCGAAGGGCGGCCAGGTCTGCGATGTCGCCCAGAGCCATGGCCTGGGTCAGGATGTTGCCCATGGCGGCGCCCTCCACGGGGCCGGTGATCACGGGACGGTCCAGGGAGTCAGCGATGAGCTGATCCAGGAACTTGTTGTTGATGGGGCCGCCGACGATGTTCAGGGAGTCGATCCGCTGACCCTTCATCTTTTCCAGGCCCTCCAAAGCGTGGCGGTACTTCAGTGCCAGGGATTCGTAGACGCAGCGAGCCACCTGGCCCACGGTCTCGGGACCGGGCTGGTTGGTGTTCCGGCAGAAGTCCTGGACCTTGTTTTCCATGTTTCCGCCGGCATAGAACTCGGGGGAGTCGGGATTGATGATGGAGCGCAGGGGTTCTGCCTTCCGGGCCTCGTTCACCACATCGTCCCAGGAGATGTCCAGGCCGTTCTTGATCCAGTCACGGCGGCATTCCTGGATGATCCACATGCCGATGATGTTGTTCAGGGGACGGAAGGTACCCTGGACGGTGCCTTCATTGGAGAAGTGGGCGGCAGCGGCCTCGGGGGACAGGTCGGGCTTGTCCATTTCCGCGCCGAACAGGCTCCAGGTGCCGGAAGAGCAGAAGGCGAAGCTGCCGGTGCCGGGGATGGCAGCCACAGCAGAGGCGGTATCATGTCCGCCAACGGCCACAAAAGCAGCGGCGTTCAGGCCCAGTTCCTCGCACAGCTCCGGGCGCAGGTAGCCGCGGATGGTGCCGGTGGGCTCGATCTTGGTGAAGATATGCTTGGGCAGGCCCAGCTCCTGGATGGTCTCCCAGTCCCAATCCCGGGTGGTGGGGTTGTACAGCTGGGTGGTGGTGGCGATGGTATATTCCGTACCCTTGGCGCCGGTGAGGAAGTAGCCCAGCAGGTCGGGGGTCAGCAGCAGGGTATCTGCGATTTCCAGGGCGCTGTCATTTTCCCGCTTGCGGCGGTAGAGCTGGTAAAGGGTGTTGAAGGTCAGGGTGGTGTCGATACCGCTGCGGGCGTACAGCACATCCGCGGGGATTTTTTCCTTCACCGCGTCGATGTCCTCCTGGGTACCCAGGCGGTAGGAACGGGGGACGCCTGCCAGCTGGCCGTTGCGGTCCAGCAGACCGTAGTCCACGCCCCAGGTGTCGATGCCGAAGGAGTCAAGCTCTCCGTAGCCGCCCTGGGCGAACTTCAGAAGGCCCTTCTTCAGCTGGCTGTAGAGGTAGGGGGTGTCCCAGTAGAAGACGCCGTTCATCTCCACATAGTTGTTTTCGAAGCGGTGCAGTTCCGTCATGGTCAGTTTTTCACCGTCAAACTGGCCAAGGATCGCGCGACCGTTGCTGGCACCCAGGTCAAAAGCGATCATATTGCGTACTTTTTTCATTGTCAACCTCCTGCAAAAAGGGTAGTTTTTCCAAGAAAGCGGCGCAGTAGCGCGAAACGATTTGCGCTATGGGGGCCGAAAGCCGAAAATCCCCCTATAATCACCTCTATACTATAATAAACTTTGCCTAAAAAATCAAGGCATTTTTCGCTAAAATTGTATTGACAGCACAATTTAAATTTAATATTATTATAGCAGGGAGGGAAGACCTCTCAGTTTGGCATGACTTATGCGCGAAACGATTCGCGCTTTGGGGAGGTGGCCGGATGGCAACGATCAAGGATGTGGCCCGGAAAGCCGGTGTTTCCCAATCCACCATCTCCAAGTACATGAACGGCGGCAATGTCCGCCCGGAAATCGCGGACGCCATTCGCCAGGCCATTGCGGAGCTGGATTATCGGGTCAATCCCTTTGCCCGGAATCTGAAGACCCGTTGCAGCCGTTCCATCGGCATCCTGCTGCCGGATATGACCGCACCCTTTTACGGCACGGTGGTCATGGCCTTGGATAAGGCCCTGCGGGAGCATGGCTATCACTGCCTCATTTCCTGCTACGGCTCTGATCATGGCCTGGAGCGGGACAACCTGCAATTTTTGCTTTCCAACGGCATCGACGGGCTTGTGTATGCCCCGGAGAACATTTCTGCCGAGGAGTTTTATGAATTGACCGCCAGCCGGGCCATCCCCATGGTCCAGGTGGATCGGATCATCCAGGGTGTCCGCAGCGACGCGGTGCTGGTGGACAATGCCCAGGCTTCTTACCAGGCGGTGAGCAAGCTCCTTTCCGGCGGCCATCGGCGCATCGGCATCATCACAGGCCCCAAGTCTGTGTTCTCTGCCCGGGAGCGGCTGGTGGGCTATCTGCGGGCGCTGAGCGACCACGGTGTGCTGTATGACGACGCTTTGGTGGTCAGCGATGCCAACGCCTTTGCCACCGGCTATCGGGGCTGTGAGGCGCTGCTGCAGCTGCCGGATCCCCCTACGGCGATCTTCGCCACCAATTATGACATCACCATCGGCCTCATCACCGCCGCCCGGGAAAAGGGTGTGCGGATCCCGGAGAAGCTGGATATCTGCGGCTTTGACTGCGTCACCGCCTGCTCCGTGATGAACCCGCCCCTGCCGGTGGTACACCAGCCGGAGGCGGAGATCGGCCAAAAGGCCGCCGCGTACCTCATTGAGCGGCTGGAAGGTTATGACGGCGAACCCCGGACTACACGGTTTGCCTGCCGGTTGGTGCCGGATTAAGTTTGTGTAGAAACGCGGATGCGTTTTTATAAATTATGTAATATCACCGCGTAAGCGGTAAGAATCAGGAGGAAAAACCTATGGCAAAAAACAGATACGTCGGCGACTATCCCGTAATCGGTATTCGCCCCATCGTTGACGGCCGCCGTGGCCCCCAGATGATGCGTGAATCTCTGGAGCCCCTGGTCTGGGCAATGGCTGAGTCCGCTAAGAAGCTGTTCGAGGAGAACCTGTTCTACTCCAACGGC
>JAZREG010000103.1:0-3419 GCA_045660725.1 Faecousia sp. | reverse complement strand
TGTTTCGCCCGACGGCAAATATGAGTACGAGGCCGCGCACGGCACCGTGACCCGCCACTACTACCGTCACCTGAAGGGCGAGGAGACCTCCACCAACTCCGTGGCCACCATTTTCGCCTGGTCTGGTGCCCTGCGCAAGCGTGGTGAGTTGGACGAACTGCCCCAGCTGGTAGCATTTGCCGACAAGCTGGAACAGGCCACCATCGACACCATTGAAAGCGGCGTGATGACCGGCGACCTGTACGTGATGTCCACCCTGGAAAACAAGAAAAAGGTCAACAGCGCAGACTTCCTCACCGCCATTGCCAACACATTACAAGCAAGCTTATAAAAAAACAGCCCCTGAGGGGCTGTTTTTATTTGATAAACTTATCAATGGCTTCGCACAGGTCGTCGATGGCTTCTTCATCCCCGGCGGCAACCGCATCCACCATACAGTGGCGCATATGGTCTTTTAAGATGACCTTGCCGGTATTCTCCAAAGCAGACCGGACAGCTGCCAGCTGCACCAAAACCTCGGAGCAGTCGTGACCTTCCTCCACCATTCTTTTCACCTTTTCCAGATGACCGATGGCACGAGCCAGCCGGTTGACCACCGCCTTCTGGTTTTCGTGGACGTGACCGTGGGAGTGGGCGATGCCGTGGGCGTGCATATATTCGTGATCGTGTTCGTGATCGTGGTGATGCATCTTACGCCCTCCTTACAAAATTTTTTATATTATACTGCAAAATCCAGGGGTTTACAACCCCCCAAGGAGGATATTTATTGACGGCAACCGGGTTTTTTGGTACAATATTATGAAATTAGGAGGAATGACCTATGAGAATGCGGAAAATGAAGAATTTAGTCCCCAGAATGGAAAAATGCGCTAGCGTGCGGATTGAAAACCCGGAAAGCTACAAGGGAAACTGGCGCAGCCTGAAGCCTGATGCCACCGCTCTTTGGGTGGAGGTAGGCTGCGGTAAAGGCAAATTTACCGCCGAAACCGCCCAGGCGAACCCCGACGTTCTGCTCATTGCGGTGGAGCGCTGCCGGGAGGCAATGGTGGTTGCCATGGAAAAAGCCCAGTCTATGGGACTGACCAACGTGTTTTTTATCGATATGGTTGTGGAGAAAATCGAGGAAATTTTTGCTTCCTTTGAAATTGACCGGCTGTTTATCAACTTCCCCGACCCCTGGCCCCGGAAGAAAAACGCCAAGCGCCGCCTGACCCACCGAGGCTTTTTGGACAAGTACTGCCGGGTGGTCAAGGGCGAGATCCACTATAAGACCGACAACGCCCCCTTGTTCGAGTTCTCTTTGGAGGAGTTTGAAGCTTGCGGTTTGGAAGTGAAAAACTGCACCCGGAATTTGCACGAAAATGGTGTGGTCGGCATTATGACCGGCTACGAAGGAAAATTCCACGCATTGGGTACACCCATCAACCGTTGTGAAGTTTTATGTAAACCTTTTGAGCTGCCGAAAGAGGAGAAAAAAGCGGAGGAAGCCCAATGAGCTACCCTATGGGACAATGTGAGGTGGCGGTGATTGGTGCTGGTCACGCCGGCATCGAGGCGGCACTGGCTGCAGCCCGGTTAGGCTGTCACACCATCCTCTTTACCATCAATATGGATGCGGGGGGCAATATGCCCTGCAACCCCGCCATCGGCGGCACCGGCAAGGGTCACCTTGTCCGGGAGCTGGATGCCCTGGGTGGGGAAATGGGCGTTGCCGCAGACAAAGCCTGCATCCAGTACCGGATGCTCAACCGGGGCAAAGGCCCGGCTGTCCATTCCCTTCGGGCCCAGGCGGATCGCCGTGCCTACCAGCAGGTGATGAAGCACACCCTGGAACAGCAGGAGAACCTGGAACTGAAGCAGGCCCAAATCGTGCAGATCCTGACAGAAAACGGTGCCGTCACCGGCGTGCGCACCCAGCTGGGCGCCCTGTATGACGCCAAGGCGGTGATCATCGCCACCGGCACATACCTGGACAGCACCTGCATCACCGGCGAGGTGGTGCTTTCCTCCGGCCCTGACGGTATGCACCCTGCCATCGGCCTGGCAGACAATCTCCGCACTTTGGGGCTGCCCCTGCGCCGATTCAAAACCGGCACCCCGCCTCGGGTCAACCGCCGGTCGATCGACTTTTCCCAACTGGAACTGCAGCCCGGGGACGAGATCTGTGAGCCCTTCTCCTTCCGCACCGATTTCGCCCCCCGGAACGCCGCGGTGTGCTACCTGACCTATACCAACCAGCGCACCCACGAGATTATCAAAGAGAATCTGCACCGCTCCCCCATGTACGACGGCACCATCCAGGGTGTCGGCCCCCGGTACTGCCCCAGCATCGAAACGAAGATCGTCCGCTTCGCTGACAAGCCCCGGCACCAGCTGTTCATCGAACCCTGCGGCCTGGACACCGAGGAAATGTATATCCAGGGCTTCTCCTCTTCTCTTCCCGAGGATGTGCAGCTGGCCATGATGCGCACCACCCCCGGCCTGGAGCATGCGGAAATGATGCGCCCGGCCTATGCCATCGAGTACGAATGCATCGACCCCACGGCACTGCTGCCCACCCTGGAGGCCAAAAAGATCCGCAATCTTTACGGCGCGGGCCAGTTCAACGGCACCTCCGGTTACGAGGAAGCCGCCGCCCAGGGGCTCATCGCCGGCATCAACGCCGCCCTGCGGCTGCAGGGAAAAGATCCCCTGATCCTCACCCGGGATACCAGCTACATCGGCACCCTCATTGATGACCTGGTGACCAAGGGCACGGAAGAGCCCTACCGGATCATGACCAGCCGGTCTGAATACCGGCTGCTCCACCGCCAGGACAACGCCGACCAGCGGCTGTGCCACATCGGCGCCGCTGTGGGCCTGGTGCCTTCGTCCCGGCTTCAGGAAGTGGAAGAAAAATACGCCCAGGTCCGCCGGGAAGTGGCCCGGCTGGAAGGCAGCGGTGTCCCCGCCTCCGAAGCGCTAAACGCCATGCTGGCCGCCAGGGATACCGCTCCTGTGACCAACTCCGCAAGACTTGCGGATCTGCTGCGCCGCCCCCAGGTCAGCTACGCCGACATCGCCCCCTTCGACCCGGACCGGCCCCAACTGCCCGAAACAGTGACCCAGGAGGTGGAGATCCAGATCAAGTACGCCGGCTACCTCCAGCGGCAACTGCAGCAGGTGGAGGATTTTAAGCGGGAGGAATCCCGGCTGCTGCCGGAAAACATGGACTACCACGCCATCGCCGGCCTGCGGCTGGAAGCCCGGGAAAAGCTGGACGCGGTGCGCCCCATGTCCGTCGGTCAGGCCGGCCGCATCTCCGGCGTCAGCCCCTCGGACATCGGGGTGCTGCTGATTTGGCTGGAACAAAACAAGCAATAAAAAATCGGAACGCAATTGCGTTCTCATTTTTTATACAGTCAGTTCTGCAAAGGCAT
>JAZREG010000102.1:0-2415 GCA_045660725.1 Faecousia sp. | reverse complement strand
CCGTATTTTTTTGTGCGGCGCAACCGACTAACGGAGCGACAAACTGAAATTTGAAAGGAAGTAAACAGTATGGACACCAATTCTTTGGGTATGATCGAAACGAAGGGCCTGATCGGCGCTATTGAGGCTGCCGATGCCATGGTCAAGTCTGCCAATGTGCAGCTGGTGGGCAAGGAAGGGGTAGGCGGCGGCCTGGTCACCGTCATGGTCCGGGGTGATGTGGGCGCGGTGAAGGCGGCCACCGATGCCGGTGCCGCCGCGGCGGAAAAGGTGGGGGAGCTGATCTCCGTCCATGTCATCGCCCGGCCCCACACCGAGGTGGATGCCATTCTGCCCAAGGATCGCAGAAGCGGCCCTGCGCCTAAGGCCTGATGCTGTATACGGAGCAATCCGTCCGGGACAACGTCCGCAACCGGGAAGGGAAAAGGGTCTTTATCCTGGGCAAGGAAGACCGCCTGACCCCCGGGGCAAGGGATTGGCTGAACCGGGAAAAAATCGAGATCCTGGATCCCAGCCAGGCGCGGCCGGAGGAATACCGGCTGCTGGGAGGCGGGGTTATTCGGGAAAAGCCGGAGCATATGACCCATCTGAACGGGGATACCATGGTGCCGAAGACCCATCCCAGGATCCTTTTTCGGGGAAAAATGGATACGCTGGAAGCGGAGATTGTGTTATGTCAACTAAAAGTGCCGCAGTTCTCGAAAGAATTGGGGCAGATCCTGGAATTTATCCGGGTTCTGCTGCGGTGCGATGTGCTGGACGCTCCGGTGGAGGGGCAGCGGCTGTGCGGCATGACGGAGCAGGAGATCCGGCTGCACAGCCATCGGCCCCAGGAATTTTACGATCAGCCCCATTTTATGCCCTCGGCATCCGATGGGGAGGGGCTGCTTTGGCTGAATCGGGCCAGGTGCGCTGCCCGGGAGGCGGAGCTTTCCGCGGTGGCGGCATTTACCGACCGGGAGGGAGCGCCCACCCGGGAGGATCTGCTCCGGGGAATGAACCGGGTGAGCAGCATGCTCTATATATTGATGATCCGGAAGAAAAAGGAAGAATGCGATGGATAGCAGGAATGTACAGGCCCTGGCAGATGCGGTCATCGGTCGGCTGTTTGTGGAATTGGAGGCCTCCGGGCGGCATGTGCATGTGACGAAAGCCCAGGCCCAGGCGCTGTTTGGCCACGGGCTGACACCGAAGCGGGAACTGTCTCAGCCGGGGCAGTTCCTGGCCAATGAGCGGGTTTCAGTGGTAGGGCCGAAGGGAGAATTTCGAAATGTGGCGGTTTTGGGCCCGGAGCGCAAGGAGGGCCAGGTGGAGATCTCCCTGACCGATGGCAGGGTGCTGGGGATCGAGGCGCCGGTGCGGCTTTCCGGGGATGTGGCAGGGACGCCCGGGGCGGAGCTGGTTGGCCCCCAGGGGCGTGTGCGGCTGGAGCGGGGCGTCATCGCTGCCCGGCGGCATATCCACATGACCCCGGAAAAAGCCCGGGCAATGGGCGTGACAGACGGGCAGACGGTGCGGTTGCAGGTATATACTTCCCGGCCGCTGGTTTTTGAGGATGTGGCGGTGCGGGTCAGCCCGGCGTTTGCGGATTTCGTGCATTTGGACTACGATGAGGCCAACGCCTGCGGTTTTCGGCCCGGGAGCCTGGGGAGGATCCTGTCGTGAGGGCGCTGCTCATCGGAAAGGAGCCGGCGGGGCTGCCGGAATGGGAATATGTGACCCAAATGCCCTATGACGCGGTGGTGATGGGGTCACTGAGGCTTTCTCAGTTGGTGCGATTTCGGGAGGAAGCGGTATTGGAGGCGTTGGCCCAGGGGAAACCGGTATATCTGTACACCCCGGGGCTGCCGGAGGCGCCTGGAAACCGGGCGCTGGCGGCGACCCTGGCAGCCAGCCAGCGGGAGCTGAAAAACTGGGGCGTGATCTTTACGGACGGTGGTCGGAAAAAGCTGGTCACCGCCCAGGAGGCGAAGCTTCTGCGGCAGAAGGGGCTGCGCCCCGGCCCCGGGGCGGTGATGACGCCCCTGGCGAAGGAAATTTTGGAGGGATCGGATTGAAGATCGGAAAAGTGACAGGGTCGGTTTGGGCTACCCGGAAGGCAGCGTGCCTTCAGGGACAGACTTTTTTGGTGGTGGATGTGAACCAGGAGACCCTGGTGGCGGCAGACCAGGTGGGCGCTGGGGTGGGGGATCATGTGGTGCTGGCGACCGGAACGGTGGCGTCCCGGTACTGCATGGATGCCGCGGTGGATGCGGCGGTAGTGGCGATTTTGGATCCCAAAGGGATGGAAAAGTAAATTGGAGTTTAGCGAGCTGTTTGGTAGAGCGCCAAAGGCTCCCTTGTGTAAAGGGAGCTGTCAAAAATCGGATGCAAATCCGATTTTTGACTGAGGGATTGTCGTAACTTTGACAACCC
>JAZREG010000101.1:0-22679 GCA_045660725.1 Faecousia sp. | reverse complement strand
AGCCACAGAAGAGATTAAAAAAAAAAACCCCGCGCAATTTGGGCGGCCTGATTTTTTATCTGTTACATACCTCCGCTCAGGGGAGGGACAGGGGTGGGACGGATGGGGTCGAAGACTTTGCTTACATCAAACAGGTCTTCCAGCTTCTCGGGATGATGGTACATCCGGTAACCGTCGATGTTTCGCCGGGAGCCACGGAAGTAGTTGGTGCCTACCTGGGTCCAGGCGATCTTGGAGTCGACGTTGAAGAAGTAGCGGTAGCCATCCTCGTAGAGAATCTTAAACTTTTCGTTGTCCGGGGCGTAATTGCGGAAGCTGCCGATATCCGAGCCGTGGGGGAAGAGGATGATATCCGTTTCGCCCACAATATACTGCACGGTGTCTTCCCACTTGGTGGAGTCTGCCTCCACCCGCTCGGGGGTGAGGTTGCCGTAGGCGGGGTGGCCATAGGAGTGGCTGGCAAGGATCCAGCCGTGATCCTTCAGACACTGGGCGACCTTCTTGGCGTCCTCCACTTCCTTTTGGTAGCGTTCCGTACCCAGGGCTGTCTCGTAAGAGGGCTTGGTGCGGTAGCCAAATACGCCTTCGTAGCCGGTGACACCCAGGATGGCACGGGCGCCATGGTAGGAAAAGTCCGGATGTTCCTGAATGAATCGCTCCAGCACCGGAACCAGGTCATAATCGCCATAGGTGATGTTGCCGTTGATGTCCATGTATTCACAGGTGGGGTAGCCATCCTCACCAATGACCAGGCGGCTTGCAAAGCCGTCACCGTCAGAGCTGGCGAAAATGGGAGTCTCGTCCACGCCGCTGCCGCTGCCGATCATGTAGCCATAGTAATTCACATCGTCCTGGCTCATGAGGAAGGGGGTCTTGCCTTCGGGCAGCCGGATGTCGCCGTAGACGAATCGAGCGCCGTTGTCGTCCACCACTTCATAGGCAATGTCATAGGGGGAGACCAGGACAAAGCCCCGATCATGCATGCTCTGCAAAATGGCCTTAAATTCCTTCACGGTGACCATGTACAGATTGAAGCCGTCCTGCTCCCGGTCGCCGTCGAAGGCCCGTTCAGGCTCCGCGATGAGAGAGTGGAAGAACAGGTGGGTGATGTTGTCCAGGTCGGTGTAGGAGACCAGCTTCTTGTCCGCTTCCTTGTATTTATCGATGGTGTTGGTGACCTCAGAGATGGTATCGAAGTTTTCCAGCCCCTCAAGCAGAGCGATGGCACCCTTGTAGTCATAACCCGCAGCCAGCTTTTCCGCTTCACTGAGGGCTTCCTTGACCTTTGCCTGAGAAATGCTCAGGGTGGGGTCGGTCACTGTAGTGGGGGCCTGAAGCTGGGGCGTGGTGGTGTTGGTGCTGTTGAGGATGGCGGAAATACCGGTGACGGTAACGATGATCATGGTGACGCTCAGCATCACCAGCACCATCAGCAGGATCGTGGGGGAGTAGCGCCGCAGAAAACGCTTCCACTTGGGAACTTTGCGGCGGCGGGGATTGGGACGGGGGTTGGTTTCGGGCATAGGTTGTCCTCCTTATCTTTCTGCCGGAGGCAGGTGCGTTTATTTCATTTTGTCCGTAAGACAACGGATAAAGTCCGGATCCGTGCCACAGCAGCCACCCACCAGGGCGGCACCGTTTTCGGCGCATTGGCAAACGATCGCGGCAAACTCTTCAGGCTGCATGCTGTACTGGGCAACGCCGTTGCCGTCGATCACAGGGTTGCCGGCGTTGGGCTTGCAAAGCAGCGGGATGCGGACATATCGACGAAGCTTGCTTACCAGGCCGGGGGTCATTTCATCGGCAGCGACGCAGTTAAAGCCGACCGCGGCAGCGCCTGCATCCTCCAGGGAACGACGCACAGGGCCGGCGTCCATGCCGGAAAACAAGGATCCGTCCGGCTGCATCACAAAGCTGTACATCACAGCTCCGGCCCCTTCCAGCTCTGCCGCTGTCAGGATGGCTTCCGCCTCCTGGGGGTACATGAGGGTCTCGGCCACCAGCAGATCCGCACCGCCACCCATGAGGCCGTGGATCTGCCGACGGTAATTTTCCACCAGCAGGTCAAAATTCGCTGGATCCCAGCTGTCACAGAAGGCAGCCAGGGTGGTCAGATCTCCCGCAATCAGGCACTCAGGAGCGGCGCTGCGGCTCAAGTTGACCAGAGCTTCGTTTACCGCTTCGGTACTCCGATCCAGGCCGACGGCCTTCAGGGCAATGGGTTGGGCCTGAAAGGTGGGGGCGTAGAGAATCTGACTGCCTGCCTGGGCATAGCGCCGCTGCAGGGCGACCAGGGGTTCCGGATGCTCCAGCACCCATTGCTCTGTACAGGCGCTACGGGGCATCCCGGCCTTGCGCAGATTGGAGCCGGTAGCACCGTCCAGGAAGCGGACGCCCTGGGCCAGCTTCAGGTGCAATTGTTCTTTGGTGAGCATACCGCTGCCTCCTGTCGATTTTCTACTATTATAGCCTGAAACGGGAAAGAATGCAATAACGATTGACGGAAACATAAAAATCTGTTACCATAGAGATAATTTCGAAAAAAGGAGAAAACCTTATGAAGAAAACTGTTTTGCGCGAATATGCCAAACTGATCGTCCGCTGTGGCGTCAATGTGCAGAAGGGCCAGGAAATGATGATCTATGCCGACTTGGATCAGCCGGAGTTTGTCCAGCTGGTGGTGGAGGAGGCCTACAAGGCTAAGGCTGCCAAGGTCATCGTGGAGTGGAACTATCAGCCCCTGAGCAAGATCCATGTCCGTTACCAGTCTGTCAAGACCCTGGGTACTGTTCCCGAGTGGCAGAAGGCTCGCCGCCAGCACATGGTGGACACCGTTCCTTGCCGGATTCACCTGATCTCTGAGGACCCGGACGGCTTGAAGGGCATGAACATTGCCAAGATGGCCAAGGCTCGTCGGATGACCTATCCCATCCTGAAGCCCTATGCTGACCAGCTGGAAGGCAAGCAGCAGTGGTGCATCGCCGCGGTTCCCGGCAAGGCCTGGGCCAAGAAGGTCTTGGCCGGTATGCGTACCAGCCTGGCTATGGAAAAGCTGTGGGAGGCCATCATCCTGACCAGCCGTGTTAACGAAGATCCGGTGAAGGCATGGGAAGCGCATAACGAGGATCTGCGCAAGCGCTGCGAGTACCTCAATAACCTGGGGATCCGTCAGCTGCACTATACTGCCGCCAACGGCACCGACCTGACCGTGGGCATGATCCCCGAGGCAATTTTCTGCGGTGGCGCTGAGGTCAGCCGCCTGGGCGTTACCTTTAACCCCAACATCCCCACGGAAGAGTGCTTCATTTCTCCCATGCGGGGTGAGGCAGAGGGCATCGTCTATTCCACCAAGCCGCTGTCCTATCAGGGCCAGCTCATTGAGAATTTCTTCATCCGCTTTGAAAACGGCAAGGCTGTGGAGTCCGGCGCGGAAGTAGGCGCCGAACTGCTGGCCACCATGCTGTCCATGGATGAAGGCGCTGCCTACCTGGGCGAGTGCGCCCTGGTGCCTCAGGCCAGCCCCATCTGCGAAAGCGGCATCCTGTTCTATAACACTCTGTTCGATGAGAATGCTGCCTGCCACCTGGCCATGGGCATGGGCTTTGCCGATACCATCCGGGATCACCATAATAAGACCCTGGAGGAGTGCCGTCAGCTGGGCATCAACGACTCCATGATCCATGAGGACTTCATGATCGGCTGCGATACCATGAATATCGATGCCATTTGCGCCGACGGCAAGGTGGTTGCCATCTTCCGGAACGGCAACTGGGCTTTTTGATCTGATTTTTCTGCAAAAAAACGAAAAAAACACTTGCAATCTGTAATCGGATGTGTTATGATATCCGGGCGATTGAAATTGCTTAGGGCAATTATGCCCTTTTACATGATAAGAAAGAGGTGAACAACATGAAGGAAGGTATCCATCCCAATTAGGAACAGACCACCATTCGCTGTGCCTGTGGCAACGTCTTTACGACCGGCTCCACCAAGAAGGACATCCGCGTTGAGATCTGCTCCAAGTGCCACCCTTTCTATACCGGCAAGCAGAAGCTGGTTGACACCGGTGGACGTGTTGATCGTTTCAACAAGCGTTTTGGCCTGAAGTAAGAGCAAAGTCCGCACTGCGTGATCGTGGTGCGGACTTTTTGTATATTTTTGTCGAAAAGGCTGTCCGTACTGCGTGTTTTATGGTATAATAAAAGTACAACAAGCAACGGAGGAACCTATGGAACCTACATTTGAAACTATTCAGGAGCGAGCTGTCCTTGTGGGATTAAACGCTGCCTGTTTTCGTCAGGAGCAGACCGCTACGGAGGAGTCCCTGGAGGAGCTGGAAGCCCTTTTGGAGACTGCCGGCGGCTTCTGCACCGGTAAAATGCTTCAGAACCGCCATACCCCTGATTCCCACAGCTTTATCGGCGAGGGAAAGGCCCTTGAGGTGAAAATGCTGGTGGAGGCCACTGCTTCTACCATGGTGGTATTTGATAACGAGCTTTCTCCGGGCAATATCCGGGCTTTGGAAGAGATCATGGGCGTAACGGTGCTGGATCGCAGTGCGCTGATCCTGGATATTTTCGCCCAGCGGGCCAAGACCCGGGAAGGTCGGCTCCAGGTGGAGCTGGCACAGTATCAGTATCTGCTGCCCCGGCTGTCCGGTATGGGCAAGAGCCTGTCCCGTCAGGGTGGCGGTATCGGTACCCGTGGCCCCGGTGAGACCAAACTGGAGTCCGACCGCCGGCACATCCGTGAGCGGATCGCCCGGCTGCAGACGGAGATCGAGCAGGTGCGCCAGGTGCGCAGCGTCCAGCGGGAACGACGAATGAAGAATTCTGTCCCGGTGGTGGCCATCGTGGGTTACACCAACGCAGGCAAATCCACACTGCTGAACCGGCTTACCGATGCGGGCATTCCTGCCAACAATCGGCTCTTTGACACCTTGGACACCACCTCCCGGCGTCTGACGGTGTCTGATAATCTGGATGTGGTGCTGACGGATACCGTTGGCTTTATCGCCAAGCTGCCCCACCATTTGGTGGACGCCTTCCGGGCCACCCTGGAAGAACTGGAGTACGCGGATCTGCTGCTGCATGTGATCGATTCCGCGGACGAAAACCGCCAGGAGCATATCGCGGTGGTGGATCGGTTGATCACCCAGCTGGCCAAGCCCGGCATCCCGGTGCTGCAGTGCTACAACAAGGCGGACCTGGTGGATAAAACCGATATTCCTGTTGGCGATGATGTGGTGGCTATTTCCGCAGCCACCGGCAAAGGCATGGAGCAGCTGCTTGCGGCCATTGAGAAGGCTCTGGGCCAGGCCCGGCACCATGTGGTGGTGTGTCTGCCTTATTCCATGGGCGGCATGGTGGAAACGCTGCACAACAATGCGCAGGTAAAAAATGTGGATTATACTGCAGATGGTATTGAAATTGAAACAATTTTGGACGACATTCTCTATGGAAGACTCAAAGAGTTCGTGGTGAAGGAAGTGTGACCTTGGACGAGTATCTGGTACCCACAGGGTTCGGAGAAGACGAATTTACCGAGAAGAAATCCCGCTTCATCGGCCGGGTTTGGCTGGTGGAGACCGAGGAAGAAGCTCTGGAAAAGATCCAGCAGATGAAAAAGCAGCATTACGATGCGACCCACAACTGCTGGGCGTACATCATCAAAGACGGCGCCGTCCGCTTTTCCGACGACGGCGAGCCCGGCGGCACCGCCGGTATGCCCATGCTGCAGGTACTGCAGCGGGAGGGGCTTTATAATGTGGTCTGCGTGGTGACCCGGTACTTTGGCGGCATTCTGCTGGGGGCAGGTGGCCTGGTGCGGGCTTATACCAAGGGCGCAAAGATCGCGGTGGACGCAGCGGGCAAGAGCATGAAGCGGGTGTGGACGGTGCTGTATGTACCCTGTCCTTACTCCTACTATGAACGGGTCAAGCTGGAAGTGGAAGCCTATGGCGGCATCATCCGCTCCACGGAGTTCGGCTCTGAGGTGGAGCTGGAGGTGCTGCTGGCGGAGGACCGGGTGCAGCCCTTTGTGCTGCGGCTGACGGATATGTCCGCCGCCACCATCGAGACGCTGGAAACGGGAAAAGAGTACCGGGCTTTCCCGGTGTGATGTAGATTTTGGAAAGGATGATCTTAAATGACCATTCGGGAAGAACTGGAATATCAGGAGCATCGCCGGCTGAATCCCAAGGCGGCATTTTCTGATCAAAGCAAAGGCAGACCGGTATTTCAGGAGCCGGATGCGCTGGATGTACGCACCTGCTATCAGCGGGACACCGACCGGATCGTCCATAGCAAGGCGTTTCGCCGGCTGATGCACAAGACCCAGGTGTTTTTGCAGCCGGAGGGTGACCATTACCGTACCCGAATGACCCATACCATTGAGGTCTCCCGGATCGCCCGTACCATCACCCGGGCGCTGGCACTGAATGAGGATCTGACCGAGGCGATTGCTTTGGGCCACGATTTGGGCCACACTCCCTTTGGCCATGCGGGTGAATCCGCTCTTTCTGCCTGCCTGGGGCTGCCCTTCCGCCACAATGAGCAGAGCCTGCGGGTGGTGGATGTTTTGGAAAATGACGGCGCGGGATTGAACCTGACCCATGAGGTACGCCTGGGCATTTTAGGCCATACCGGCGATTACATCCCCGAGACCCTGGAGGGTCAGGTGGTTCGGAAATCCGACCAGGTGGCCTATGTGAATCACGACATCGATGACGCCATCCGGGCAGGGATCCTGACCAATGAAGATATCCCCAGGAGCATTGCGGATATTTTGGGCAGCAACCACAGCCAGCGGATCAATACCCTGGTGTGCGATGCCATTCAGACCTCCCGGGAAGCCGGCGTGATCTGTTTCTCTCCCCAGGTGGATCAGGCGCTGCAGGAGCTGCGAAGCTTCATGTTTGAACGGGTCTACCGCAACCCGGTGGCAAAAGGGGAGGAAAGCAAGGCGAAGGCCATGCTCTCCCGGCTGTTTGAATACTATTTTGCCCATCCGGAACAGCTTCCGGAGGATTTCCAGCCCCAAATGTCCTTTGACGGGCTGGAGCGCACCGTTTGCGACTATATTGCCGGCATGACGGATAACTATGCCGTAGACAAATATACCGAGATTTTTATTCCCGCGGGTTGGCAAGTCCGGGGATAATGTGTTATAATAAATCGATTGGAAAGGAGGGGCAAATATGGCGTTTCCCGAATCTTTTATTGACGAACTGATCCAGCGTAACCCCATTGAGGACGTGGTGGGCCAGCATGTGCAGCTGCGCCGAGCCGGTGCCAATATGTTTGGCCTTTGCCCCTTCCATGGTGAGAAGACCGCATCCTTCTCCGTTGCCCCGGATAAGGGGATTTATTACTGCTTCGGCTGCCATAAGGGCGGCGGCGTTATCAATTTCCAAATGGAAATCGACGGCCTGAGCTATCCTGATGCCGTTCGGGCGCTGGCCAAGCGGGTGGGCATGGAAGTGCCGGAGGACGAGCAGTACCAATCCCGTTACCGCAAGCAGGAGCGGCTTTGGGGTCTGCATAAGGAGGCGGCTCGTTTCTTCCACAGCCAGCTGTATGCCCCGGTGGGCAAGGAAGCGCTGAATTATGCCCTGGGCCGTGGTATGAGCCGGAATATTTTGACCGCCTTCGGCGTGGGCTATGCGCCGGATAGCTGGGACAGCATGGTCAAGGCCATGCGGGCCAGGGGCTATACCGATGAGGAGCTGCGGGATTCCGGTTTGGTCACGGTTTCCCAAAAGAACGGCAATCTTTTTGACCGATTCCGGGACCGGTTGATGTTTCCTATTATCGATGTCCGGGGCAATGTTATCGGCTTTGGCGGCCGTACCATCAAGGGCGGCGACAATGTGGCCAAGTACCTCAACTCTCCGGAGACCATGATCTTTAACAAGCGAAAGAATCTTTTTGGCCTGAACCTTGCGAAAAAGACAAAGCAGGGCAGTTTGATCCTGGTAGAGGGCAACATCGATGTGGTGGCCCTGCACCAGTACGGCTTTGACAATGCGGTGGCCTCCCTGGGTACCAGTTTGACCGAGGAGCAGGCAGCCCTTATGAGCAAGTATGCCGAGCAGATCATCCTGATCTATGACGGTGACCAGGCAGGTCAGAACGCCACCAAGCGGGCGATCCCCATCCTGGAAAAGGCGGGGTTGCAGGTGAAGGTTTTGCAGCTGCGGGATGCAAAGGATCCGGATGAATTTTTGAAGAAGTTTGGTGCTGACCGGTTTAAGCTCCTTTTGGAGGAGTCTGCCAACCGGGTGGAGTATCAGCTGAATGTGATTTACCGCAAGTACGACCTGCGGGAGGACGATCAGAAGGTCAAGTATCTCCAGGAATCTGCGGAACTGATCAGCACCCTTTCCAGCGCAGTGCAGCAGGAGGTTTACAGCCACCGCATCGCGGAGACCGCCAAGATCGGCTTTGAAGCCATGAAGCTGGAAGTGGAAAAGGCCCGTAAGCGCAGAATCGCCCGAGAAAAGAAGAAGCAGGAAGCCATTGACCTGGCCCCTGCCAAGAATCTGCAGCCCAAGAGCCGGGAGATCCGGTATGACAATATGAAGTCTGCCATGGCTGAAGAAGTGGTGGTAGCCCAGGCCCTGCGGGATCCGACATTGTTGGATCAGGCCGGCGGGCTGCGCCAGGAGATGTTCTCCTCACCGCTGCTGGGCCGGGTGTTTGCCCAGATCTGTTCTCGGCACAAGTCCGGGATGGAAGTATCCCTGGCGGTGCTGGCGGAACTGAGCCAGGAGGAGATGTCCCACATCGCGGGTCTCCTGCACCGGCTGGAAGGGCCGGTGAACAGCGCTGCTTTTGCCGATTGTGTCCGCACGATCCAGAGTGAATATCAGGCCGCCTCTGTGACCACGGAGGACGATCTGCTGGCATGGCAGAGCAAGCTAAAGGAAAGAAAAGGAACGAAAAAATGACATCACAACTGCTGTCCAACCAGGCTTCTCCGGCGAACACCGGGGAAGAGGATGTCCGCCAGCTGATGCGTGAGATCCGCAACATCCCCCGGCTAAGCCCGGAGGAGGAGCGGTCTTTGGCAATGCGCTGCGCCCAGGGGGATGAGGATGCTGTCCGCCATATGGTCAGCGCCAACCTGCGGCTGGTGGTCTCTGTGGCAAGAGAATATGCCGGACGGGGTGTGCCGCTGCTGGATCTGATCCAGGAGGGTAGCATCGGTCTGTTGGCAGCGGCACGGAAGTTTGATTATACCCTGGAGTACCGCTTCTCTACATACGCCACCAAGTGGATCCGCCAAGGCATCACCCGCTGTATTGCCAACCACGGTCTGATCCGTGTGCCTGCCCATACGGCAGAGCGGATCCGGAAGGTGGCCCAGGTCCACAGCCAGCTTTTGCAGGAAACAGGGGAAGAGCCTACCACCGCCCAGATCGCCCAGGTCTGTGGTATCCCGGAAGCAAAGGTGCTGCAGCTGCAGCAGCTGCATCCGGAGATTTGGTCCCTGGACGCCCCGGCCGGAGAAGAGGATGCCACCCTTGGTATTTTGCTGAAGGATGCCCAGGCGCCCCAGCCCTACGAGGAACTGGTGCGTGAGGAGTTGAACCGCACCATCAGCGATCTGCTGGGGATGCTCAATGACCGCCAGCAGCGGCTGCTGCGGCTGCGCTTTGGCATGGAGGACGGGATCTGCCACTCCCTGGAGGAGATTGGCGGCATCCTGGAAATTTCCAAGGAACGGGCCCGGCAGATCGAGAAGCAGGCCATTGAAAAGCTGCAAAAGCTGGGCGCCGGCATTGGATTGGAGGATTTCTTGAAATGAATTTTGTGGATATTTCCTTTGAGGATAGCCCCCTGGAACTGCTGGTAAACAGCGCGATCCCGGGGAAGCCCTTGTCCGCAGCGGCGTTGCTGGCTGTGGCAGAGGATGCTGGTGACGAGCTGCAGGAGGCCTTTGAGCGGCTGACGCAGATGGGAGTACCTCTTTCTGTGGCGGAACTGCCCAAGATCCATGGCATCGGCGAGGCGGCGGTGCGGCTGCGCTATGAAGAGGACTTGGCCGAAAAGGGAGATTTTTTGACCGCCCTGGAGGAAACAGATCCTCTGGCGGTGTATCTGCAGGAGCTTGCACGGATCCCTGCCCAGGGTGACGAGGCGCTCCTGGCGGAAAAGTTGGCAGAAAAGGCCGGGGAAGAGGATCCTGACCTTTGGAACAAGCTGCTCAATCTGAGCCTGCACCGGGTGGTGGACATCGCCCGGGAATATGTGGGCTACGGCGTGCTGCTGATGGACCTGATCCAGGAGGGCAGTATGGGCCTGTGGGCCGGTATGGGTAGCTACACCGGCGGCGATTTTGGCCTGTTCCGGGATTTTCGCATCCGTCAGGCCATGGCCCAGGCGGTGATTCACCAATCCATCGCCGGTGGCCTGGGACAGAAGATGCGCCAGGCCCTGGAGGATTACCGGGCTGTGGATGAGCGGCTGCTGGCAGAGTTGGGCCGGAATCCCACCCTGGAAGAGATCGCCCTTGAGCTGCATATGCAGCCCCAGGAAGCATCTGTTGTGGCATCCATGCTGGAAAATGCCCGGAATATGCACCGGGCCAAGGGGGATGTTGCGCCGGAGGAGGTGCCTCAGGAAGAGGATCAGGCAGTGGAGGACACCGCGTACTTCCAACAGCGCCAACGAATCGCGGAGCTGCTTTCCGGTTTGGACGAGGCAGATACCCGGCTGTTGACCCTGCGCTACGGCCTGGAGGGCGGCAAGCCAATGAATGCGGAAGAAGTGGGCCGGCTGCTGGGTCTTACCCCGGCAGAAGTGACCCAGCGGGAAGCCGCGGCGCTGACCCGTTTGCGGGGACAAGGATAATAGAAAGAGGTAATGGTTATGGCAAAAACGTATTCTATCGCCATTGATGGCCCTGCCGGTGCGGGTAAGAGCACCATCGCCAAGCGTCTGGCAAAGGAACTGGGCTACTACTATGTGGATACCGGTGCGATCTATCGCACGGTGGCATACTTTATGGATCTTTTGGGGGTCAGCCCCAAGGACACCGACGGTGTGGAGCGCTACATCGACGAGCTGACCATCGACATCGAGTATGACGAGGATGGGCTGCAGCATATGCTGATGAACGGCATGGATGTTACCGGCGATATCCGCACCCAGGACATTTCTCAGAAGGCATCCCTCATCAGCGCCCAGCCCGTGGTGCGGGAGGTGCTGCTGGATATGCAGCGGGATATGGCAAAGAACTATAACGTGGTCATGGATGGCCGTGACATCGGCACTGTGGTGCTGCCCAATGCGGATGTGAAGATTTTCCTCACTGCCTCTGCGGAGGTCCGTGCCCGCCGTCCCACCGATGAGCTGCTGGCCAAGGGTCAGAAGGCAAATTTCGACACCATCCTCAAGGAGATCCAGCAGCGGGATTATCAGGATACCCACCGCCCCATTGCGCCGCTGAAGATGACCAAGGAATCTGTGAAGGTGGATACCTCCGACATGGATATTGAAACCGTTCTGCAGACCATTCGGGAAATCGTGCAGAAGAAGGTTTCCGTATGAGCATTACTGTAGCAAAAAGCGCCGGCTTTTGCTTCGGCGTCAGCCGTGCGGTAGAAACGGTGGAGAAGGCAGCGAACGAAGGCCGCCGGGTGGTTACCCTGGGCCCCATCATCCACAACCGCCATGTGGTGGACAAGTTCTCCCAAATGGGCGTGCAGGTCATTGATACACCGGAAGAGGCGGTACCCGGCATGACGGTGATCATCCGCTCCCACGGCGTGGCTAAGGCGGTGTATCAGGCCCTGGAAGCACGGCAGGTGCAGATCATTGATGCCACCTGTCCCTTCGTCAAGCGGATCCACGGCATCGTGGAGAAGGCGGAAGCGGAGGGCGCCTTGCCGGTGATCATTGGCACCCCCACCCATCCGGAAGTTCAGGGCATTGCCGGCTGGTGCGGTAAGTGCAGGATCTTCGAGACCCCGGAGGAATTGGCCCTGTGGGCGCAAAATCCTGAAACGGACAGGGATTTGCCAATTTGCATGGTTTCCCAAACTACTTCCACCGAATCTTTGTGGAAAAAAAGCGTCCAAATTGCAAAAAAAGAGTTTACTAACTTGAAAATATTTGATACAATATGCAGAGCAACGGAATTTCGGCAGACGGAAGCGGCGGATCTGAGCGGATCCTGTCAGGCCATGGTCGTGGTGGGCGATGCGAAAAGCTCCAACACCGGCCGCCTGGTCACCATTTGCCGGGAGCATTGCGAGAAGGTTGTTTTGGTGGACAACGCGTCCGAGCTGTGTCCGGACTTCTTCCGCGGTGCGACACAAGTTGGAATCACGGCCGGTGCATCTACCCCGGCGTGGATAATAAAGGAGGTCAATAAGACTATGAGCGAAATCATCAATGCTGATGCTGTACAGGAGGCTAGCTTTGCCGAGCTTCTGGAGCAGTCCATCAAGACTTTAAATACAGGAGATAAGGTTATCGGAACCGTTACCGGTATTGGCAACACCGAGATCCAGGTGGATCTGGGCACCAAGCACGCCGGCTACATTCCCTACGATGAAGTCAGTGCCGATCCTTCTGTGAAGCCTGAGGACATCCTCCATGTGGGCGACGAGATCGAGGTCTTCGTTGTGCGCGTCAACGATCAGGAAGGTACTGTTCAGCTGTCCAAGAAGAAGCTGGACGGCATGAAGATCTGGGACGAGATGGGCACCTATGTGGAAGAGAAGACCACTGTGGAAGGCGTTATCTCTGAGGAGAACAAGGGCGGCCTGGTTGCCACTGTTAAGGGCATCCGCGTCTTCATCCCCGCTTCCCAGTCCGGTGTTGCCAAGGGCGGCGATATGGCTGGCCAGGTTGGCAAGACCGTTAAGCTGAAGACCACCGAGGTCAACCGCGCTCGCCGCCGTGTCATCGGCTCCATCCGCGCTGTTGCTTCCGAGGACCGCAAGGCCAA
Source organism: Faecousia sp. (assembly GCA_045660725.1). Classification (GTDB taxonomy): domain Bacteria; phylum Bacillota; class Clostridia; order Oscillospirales; family Oscillospiraceae; genus Faecousia. The sequence goes on along the minus strand of JAZREG010000101.1, from coordinate 9,719 downwards.
CCAGGAGAAGCTGTGGGCCGAGATCGAGGAAGGCAAGAAGTATCACGGCACCGTCAAGTCCCTGACTTCTTACGGCGCTTTCGTGGACATCGGCGGCGTGGACGGCATGGTCCATGTTTCCGAGCTGAGCTGGAACCGCATCAAGAACCCCGCTGAGGTGGTTAAGGTTGGCGACGAGATCGACGTTTACGTCATCTCCTTCGACCCCGAGAAGAAGAAGATCTCCCTGGGGTACAAGACCAGCGAAATGAACCCCTGGAACCAGTTCATGACCGGTTACAATGTGGGCGATGTGGTCACCGCTAAGATCGTCAAGCTGATGACCTTCGGCGCCTTCGCTGAGATCCTGCCCGGCGTTGACGGCCTGATCCACATTTCTCAGATCGCTGACAAGCGTATCGGCAAGCCCGAGGACGTGCTGGCTGAGGGCCAGGAAGTCCAGGCTAAGATCACCGATGTGGATGCTGAGCACAAGCGTATCTCCCTGTCCATCCGCGCTCTGCTGGAGACCAGCGACGAGGAGCCCGCTGAGGAAACTGAGGAATAAGATCCTACATACCGGGACCGACAATTGCCGGTCCCGGTATTTGTTTAAAAGGAGGACTACATATGGTCAAGCACATCGTTTTGTATACCCTGAAGGAAGGCGTCAATAAGGATGAGGCCGTTTCCATCGTTGCGTCCTGCTTGGAGCCTCTGGTGGGCAAGATCCCCGGCCTGCTGCATATGGAGATCCGCAGAGCGTTCCAGGGTATGGACTATGCCCTGTATTCTGAATTTGAAAGTGCGCAGGCACTGCGCGATTATGCTGTTCACCCCCTGCACCTGGAAGCGAAGAAGCATTTCCATCACTTCCTGGATACCCGGGTGGCCGCGGATTATGAGGTGTAACTATGAAAGCGATTGTTACGGTTGTTGGTAAAGACCAGGTGGGCATCATTGCCGGCGTGTGCATCAAGCTGGCGGAGTACAATGTCAACGTGCTGGATATCAGCCAGACGGTTATGCAGGGTTACTTCACCATGATGATGGTGGTGGATATTTCCCAGTGTAATGTTCCTATGGAGCAGCTTTGCGTTGCCATGGAGGAGAGCGGTAAGGAAAAGAATTTGTCCATCCGTGTCCAGCGGGAGGATATTTTCGAGGCTATGCACCGGATCTGAGGGTAGAGTATGCTGAATCAGAAAGATATTTTACAGACCCTGGATATGATCGACAAGCGGCACCTGGATATCCGCACCATCACTATGGGCATTTCGCTGCTGGACTGCTGTGATGCGGATTTGGATGCCTGCTGTGATAAGATCTACCGCAAGATCACCCGCTGTGCCAAGGATTTGGTGAAGGTGGGCCAGGAGATCGAGCGGGAATTTGGTATTCCCATCGTTAATAAGCGCATTTCCGTCACGCCCATCGCTCTGGTGGCGGCGTCCTGTCAGACGGATTCCTATGTGAAGATCGCCCAGACCCTGGATGCTGCCGCGGATGCCTGCGGTGTCAACTTCATTGGCGGTTTTTCTGCCCTGGTGCAGAAGGGCGCTACGGAGGCGGATTGGAAGCTGATCCGCTCCATCCCGGAGGCCATGAAGACGACCCAGCGTGTTTGTTCCAGCGTGAATGTAGGCTCTACCAAGGCCGGCATCAACATGGATGCCGTGGCCGAAATGGGTAAAATTATTAAGAAAACCGCTGAAATCACCGCGGATCAGGATGGCCTGGGCTGCGCCAAGCTGGTGGTGTTTGCCAATGCTGTGGAGGATAACCCCTTCATGGCCGGCGCCTTCCACGGTGTGGGCGAGCCGGAGTGCGTGCTGAATGTAGGCGTTTCCGGTCCCGGTGTTGTGTACCACGCTTTGCAGAGCGTGAAGGGCCAGCCCTTCGACGTGGTGGCGGAGACCATCAAGAAGACCGCCTTCCGGATCACCCGCATGGGTCAGATCGTTGGCGTGGAGGCATCCAAGCGGCTGGGCGTACCCTTTGGCATCGTAGACCTGTCCCTTGCTCCCACTCCTGCGGTGGGCGACAGCGTGGCTCGGATCCTGGAGGAAATGGGCCTGGAGGTCTGCGGTACCCACGGCACCACCGCCGCCCTGGCAATGCTCAATGACGCGGTCAAGAAGGGTGGCGTTATGGCCAGTAACCATGTGGGCGGCCTGTCCGGAGCGTTTATTCCCGTGTCCGAGGACGAGGGCATGATCGCAGCTGCCGAGTGTGGCACCCTGACCCTGGATAAGCTGGAAGCCATGACCTGCGTATGCTCTGTGGGCCTGGATATGATCGCCGTTCCCGGCGATACCTCCGCCGACACCATTTCCGCCATTATCGCTGATGAAGCGGCGATCGGTATGGTCAACAGCAAGACCACTGCCGTGCGTATTATCCCCGCACCCAATAAGGTCGTGGGTGATCGGGTGGAAATGGGCGGCCTGCTGGGCAGCGCTCCGGTAATGCCGGTGCATCCCGAGTCTCCCGCGGCATTCATTGCCCGGGGCGGCCGGATCCCTGCGCCCATTCAGAGCTTGAAGAACTAAAAAGAAAGCACCGGACATTTCGTCCGGTGCTTTTATACTTATTTTGCGGAAAGGTCTACGCCTCGACGAAGAATGGAGTGGGCGGGAACTGCCTTGGGAAGCTGGATGTAGAACTGCATTTGGGGCGTTCTCGGCTCTTCCAGGGCGGCACCTTCCAGGTCGGTCATGCCGTCGGCGGTGATCGGGAAGGGACGCAGATCCGGGCCGACAATCTCCAGTTCGTCTCCTGCACGGAACTTGTTGTTCAGGCTGCACAGGGCAAGGCCCTTTTCGTCGCAGCTTTCCACCTTGGCAACGATCTGCCAATCCCGGATGTACCGGGAATGCTCGGTGTACTGCCCCGGCTCTCCAAAGTAGAAGCCGGTGGAGTAGATCCGGTGGGAAACATGATCTACTTCATCCCGCCATACACGGTCAATTTGCCGGCCGGCGCAAATGTCATCGATCACATGGCGGTAGGCACCGGTGACGATGGCGGCATAGTAAGCACTTTTGGCACGGCCTTCGATCTTGATGCAATCGATTCCCGCATCCATCAGCTCCTGCAGATGGTCGATGGTACACATATCCTTGGAATTGAGGATGTAGGTGCCTTTTTCGTCTTCATAAACGGGGAAATATTCTCCCGGGCGCTTTTCTTCCATCAGGGCGTACTGGTAGCGGCAGGGCTGGGCGCAGGCACCCCGGTTGGAGTCCCGGCCGGTCATATAGTTGGACAGCAGGCAGCGGCCGGAATAGCTGACGCACATAGCGCCGTGGCCAAAGGTCTCGATCTCCAGCTTAGGATCCACCTTCTGTCGGATGGTGGCGATTTCCCGGAGGCTCAGCTCCCGGGCCAGGACCACCCGCTGGGCGCCCAGATCAAACCAGCTTTGGGCGCACTCGTAATTGGCGATGGATTGCTGGGTAGAAATGTGCCGCTGGCAATTGGGGGCATATTTGCCTGCCAGCATGAATGCACCCAGGTCAGCAACGATCAGCGCGTCCACATTGGCGTCCTGAAGCTGCTCCAGGTAGGCGGGGAGCTGATCGACTTCTTCGTTGCGGGGCATGGTGTTCACGGTGACGTGAACCTTTACCCCGTGGTCGTGGGCGAATTTCACTGCCACGGGCAGCTCCTCCGGGGTGAAATTTCCCGCGAAGGAGCGCATTCCGAAGCTGGTGCCGGCCAGGTATACCGCATCCGCGCCATACAGCACCGCCATTTTCAACCGTTCCATATCACCGGCAGGGCTGAGTAATTCCAATTTAGCCATTTGATCACCTCAGGGATTCCAGGAACTTTTTATGCTCCTCGTAGGTCTTGGAGAAGTGATGCTCGCCAATGCTGGGATCCAGGGCGTAGTAATAGTAGTTCTCCTCAGAGGGGGCCAAGGCAGCCTTCAGGCTCAGCAGACCCGGGTTGGAAATGGGGCCGGGGGTGAGGCCTTCATGGTTATAGGTGTTATAGGGGTGATCGATGAGCATGTCCTCCGGGGTCAAGTCGGTCTTGCCGCCCAAAGCATAGACGATGGTAGCGTCGATGTTCAGATACTTGAATTCCCGGCGGTTGCACAGACGGTTGTAGATGACCGCTGCGATGTCCTGGCTTTCGCCGCTGTGGGCGCTTTCCTTTTCAATCATGGAGGCCACGATGACCAACTCACGCAGAGTCAGCTGGTTATCCTGGATGAAGTCCTCGCCGTAGCCGTTCTTGCGCATCTTTTCCGCAAGCAACTGATTCAGGGCTTCCAACTGCTCCTGCATTTCCTCGGTGAACTGGTCTTCGAACCGGTTGAGCAGCTTGTGCAGAACACGCTTGGGGGTGTCACCGGAGTAGAAGTCGTAGGTATCCGGGAACAGGAAGCCTTCCAGGCAGTACTTGTCCCCACGGGCCACGCCCTCCAGGAACCAGTACTCGTTCAGCTCACCATTGGCGGCGCATTCTTCCAGGTCTGCCACGGAACACACGCCCTTTTCTTCCAGCAGGGCGAAGATCTGTGCGCAGGTGTAGCCTTCCGGGATCATAACATCTTCAACGATCTCACGGTCGGCAGAGTTATAGGACATGGCGCCCACCAGGGCGTGATAGTCGTAGAGGCTGTTCAGCTCGAAGGTGCCGGTACTGATCTTGTTCTTTTCCTCTACCTTGGCAAGCTGGCCGTAGAGCTTGAACAGCTGCTTGTACTTGATCAGGCCCGCATTGTACAGCTTGTCGGTGATGGTGTCCAAATTATCGGATTCGGTAATGGTGATGGAGATCTTCTGATCTTCCCGGCCGAAGGCCAGCACATCGCTGGCGCAAACCCACAGGAGTCTTCCCAGGGAAACGCCGATCAGCACGGCGATGGCCAGCCAAATGGCGGTGGACAGAAGGTGGGGGATGCCGAACAGACCGTAGCCTGCCTTGCGGCGGGGCCGCACCTTACGAACAGGGCGGCCGTCGTCTGCCGGCTCTTCGGATTCGGCTTCCGGTTCCTGGGTATATACATCCTCCGGAGCATCCTCTTCCGGGTCCTCTATAAGCACATCCGGCAATTCTTCTTCATCGGTGCCTACAACTTCCTCTTCGGGAAGGGTCGCTTCCGGCGGTGCTTCCTCTTCGGAGAATTCCACAGGAGGCTGGATGGCCTCCGCTACAGCGGGATCCCAATCCTCACCGGCAGTTTCCCGCAGGATCCGCTCCAGCTCCATGTCGGAAATATCCGTCAGGCCGGAGCCGGATAGGGCCTGCTCGTCGGCGCCGATCTCAGTGGCAGGATCGTCGCTTTTCAGCCATTCGTCGAACCAGCTGTTGTCATCAGGCTGGACGGGCGTATTTTTGTTTTCCATATCGTTTCCTCCAATCAGCGGATTACGATCTGCTTTTGCACCGCATCCGCGGCAGCCTGGCCCTTCAGGGCGGCGATGAGCTTCAGACCGAAGGGGATGGCGCAGCCGGCAGAGGCGCCGGTGATCAGCTTACCGTCCTGGGTGCAGCTGGCATCCGGCAAAATCTTGGCGCTGCCCATGCCTTCTTCACAGCCTGGATAGCACACTGCCTCTTTGCCGTCGCAGATGCCCAAATCAGCCAGCACCGTGGGGCCGGCACAAATGGCGGCAACATATTTGCCCTCTTCCCAGGCAAAGCGCAGGGCGTTCATGGCTTCTTTGCTGGCACGGGCAGAGGCGACGCCGCCCAGGCCGCCGGGGAGAATGATCATTTCCAGCTGGCTCAGATCCATTTCACCGATCAGAATGTCGGCTTCCACACCGATGCCGTGGCCGCCAAAGACGGTCTTGCCGGTGATGCCAACGGTTTGTACCGGGATGCCTGCACGGCGCAGAAGATCCAGGGGCGCAATGGCCTCCGTTTCCTCAAAACCGGTACCAAGGAGCATATATACCATAACTTATTCCTCCATGCATTTGTGCACCAACTGATAGATCTCCTGGTGGATGTCCTCGATGGTGCGCATCTGCCCATCCCGGACGCATTCAATGATCTTCCAGCCGTAATAGTTTGCCGCCGCCCGGCCGGTCTCCCGGCAGGTGGTCAGGTAGGTCATGTCCTGTTCGTGGATGTCCGCCTGGGTGTTGGTGGCGGCCTCCCGGGAGCGCATCATCTTTTCGGTAAATGCGGTGGGAACATCCAAATAGATCACAAGATCCGGGCGGGGGAGACCCAGCTTGTCATACTCAAATTCATACAGCCACTTCAAAAACGCCTGCTGCGCTTCACCCTGCTCCTTAGAAGCCTGGTGGACGGCATTGGAGGTGGTGTAGCGGTCGGAAACGATCAGGCCGCCCTCCTCGTACCAGGTTCCCCAATCCTGCTTATAGGAAGCGTAGCGATCCACTGCGAAGAAGGATGCTGCGGCATAGGCATTTACATCGTCCGGCCGGGAACCGAACTGGCCGCTTAGATACATGCGGATCAGCGCGGAGCTTTCCTCGCTGTACCGGGGGAAGACCAGGGTCTTGAATGCGGTATTCTCTTCCCGGAGCCGCTGCGTCAGCGCCTTAAATTGGGTGGATTTTCCGGAACCGTCGGTGCCTTCGATTACGATTAGCTTGCCCATTTTGATGCCTCCTGCGCATACATATACCATGATATCATATCATACCACATTTCTGCGGATTTGTCCACAACCAAGTGCATTGTTCTCGTGGAACAGAAGCCTTGCAAATCTTGGCAGAACATGATATAATAACAAAAACTTTGCATTTTTAAGGACGAGTGAATATGGAAAACATAACTTTTGCAGACCTGGGCCTTAGCGAGGCCATGCTGAAGGTATTGGAGAAGAAGGGCTACGGTTATCCCACTACCATTCAGGCAGAAGCGATCCCGCATTTTATGCAGTGGAAGGATGTCATCGCCAAGGCACCCACCGGTACCGGTAAGACCTTTGCCTTCGGCATCCCTATGATCGAACATATCGACGCCAATTGCTCTGATGTCCAGGGCCTGATCCTGGCACCTACCCGGGAACTGGCCATTCAGATCGGTGATGAGCTGCGGTCGCTGCTGACTTACTTTGAAGGTATCCGCATCGCGGTGCTGTATGGCGGCGCCGGCATCGGAGGCCAGATCAAGCAGCTGGAAAAGAAGCCCCAGATCGTGGTGGCGACTCCCGGCCGTCTGATGGATCACTATAACCACAAGACCGTTCGCCTGGACAAAATCCAGACCATCGTGCTGGATGAGGCGGACAGGATGCTGGATATGGGATTTTTCAAGGATGTGACCCGGATCATCGAGAAGGTGAAAAACCGGAAGAACCTGGGCCTGTTTTCCGCCACCATTTCTCAGGAGGTCATGACCGTTTCCTGGATGTACCAGCGGGACGAGGTGGAGATCACCGTGGAGCCTAAGCAGGAAGACCGGCCGGACATCGACCAGTACTGCATGACCGTGACGCCCCTGGAAAAGGCGGAGACCACCCTGCGGCTGATCCGCACCCAGGGCTATGAGCGGGTGATGATCTTCTGCAACACCAAGCATATGTGCCAGCGCCTCAGCGATGAGATGCAGCGGGCCGGCCTGGATGCCGATTGCATCCATGGCGACATCAAGCAGAGCCAGCGGGAGAAGACCATGCAGCGCTACCGGGATGGTAAGCTCCAGGTTCTCATCGCCACCGATGTGGCCTCCCGTGGTATTGATGTGGATGATGTGGATTGCGTCATCAACTATGATGTGCCGGAAGAAAACGAATACTATGTCCACCGCATCGGCCGTACCGGCAGAGCCAAGCGCAAGGGCGTGGCCTGGTCCATTGTGGGCAATTTCCCGGAGAAGGCCAAGCTGGACGAGATCGCGAAATTCTCCAACTATACCATTACCCCCATGCTTCTGGGACAGGACGGCAGCCTGGCAGTAGAAGAGGTCAAGGCACCGGCTCCGATTAAGAAGCGCTTCCGTTGAGACCGGCGGAGCAGGGGTTTCTCCTGCTGACAAGCCTTTTGGGCAACCCCGATCGGCATCCTCTTACCCAAAGCCAGCTGGGCGTGCTGACCCAGCGGGCGGCGCTGCTGGAGCGAAAGAACACAGACAGGGAGCTGGAGCTGGAAGATCTGCTTGCCATCGGCTACGGAAGAGACATGGCTTACCGGATCCTGGCGCTGCTATCCGAGGAGGCGCTGCTGCAGCACTACCTGCACAAGGCCAGATGCCGGGGCTGCGTTCCGCTGACCCGGATCACGGAAGGATATCCTGCCGTTTTGCGGCTGCGCCTGGGGGAGGATAGCCCCGGATGCCTGTGGGCCAGGGGGGACCTGTCTGTGCTGTCGATGCCCCGGATCGCCTTGGTGGGCAGCCGGGATATTTCCCGGGAAAACGAGGCCTTTGCCCGGGAAGTGGGCCGTCAGGCGGCGCTGCAGGGCTATGCGCTGGTTTCCGGCAATGCCCGTGGGGCGGATCGCATCGCGCAACAGGCGTGCCTGGAGCAAGGTGGCAAGGTCATCAGCGTGGTGGCGGATCGGTTGTGGGATAAGAAACCGCAGCAGGGTGTGCTATACCTGTCTGAAGAGGATTTTGATGAGGATTTCTCCCCGCTGCGGGCGCTGCGGAGAAATCGGGTGATCCACGCCCTGGCGGAAGCAACCTTTGTTGCCCAATGCGATTTGGGGAAAGGCGGCACCTGGAGCGGTACCGAACGAAATCTGAAGGCCGGCTGGAGCAGCGTGTTCTGTTTTGCGGACGGAAGCCCGGCGGTGGCAGAGCTGGTGCAGCTGGGTGCGGAGGCTGTGGGCATTCAGGACCTGGCAGAGCTGAAAAAACTGACAGTACGAAGGAATTTATTTGACCAATGACGGGATACTGTCATTGGTCATTTTTTCCTTCTTGCAAAAATGGCCATAAAAGGCTATACTGAACGTAGCGTTATTTCACGGAGGAAACCCTATGACCTATGAAATGATTAAAAAAGACGAATCCATCCGCACCTACATCCGCCAGGCGGATGCGTCCCTGTCTGCGCTGGGATTCACAGAGCATAGCTTTGCCCATGTGGGCCAGGTGGCTGAGATGGCAGGTTACCTGCTGGAGACCCTTCAGTATCCTGCCCGGACGGTGGAACTGGCGAAGATCGCCGGCTACCTCCACGATATTGGCAACCTGGTCAACCGGGTGGAGCATAGTCAGTCCGGTGCCGTGTTGGCTTTCCGGCTTTTGGATAAGATGGATTTTCCCGCAGAGGAGATCTGTACTGTGGTCACCGCCATCGGCAATCACGATGAGGGAACCGGCGTTCCTGTGAATCCTGTGGCCGCGGCGCTGATCCTGGCGGACAAGTCTGATGTGCGGCGCAGCCGTGTTCGGGAGAAGGATCCTGCCAGGTTTGACATCCATGACCGGGTGAATTACTCGGTTACCAAATCGGAGTTGAAGATCAACGAGAAGAAGACCGCGGTGAAGCTGAAGCTTACCGTTGACACCCATTTCAGCCCGGTGATGAACTATTTCGAGATCTTCATGAACCGGATGATCCTGTGCCGCAAAGCGGCGGAGGCCCTGGGCCTGGAGTTCCGTCTGATCATCAACGAGCAGATCCTGTTGTAAACGAAAAAGTCTGCGGTAAGACAGTGAACCGAACCAGTAAAACTGGACAATAGACAAAAAGCCCCCTGATGTAGGATAATAACTACATTAGGGGGTATTGTTATGCCAAAGAGAAAATATGTGCAGATCAAGCTGGTTGAGGATCAAATTCAGTTAATGCGGGC
>JAZREG010000100.1:0-47660 GCA_045660725.1 Faecousia sp. | reverse complement strand
TCGACGCCGACGACAAGGACATCGCCTTTGCTATGTCCTCCACCTTCCTGTTTGACATGGTGATGGTCGCCCTGTACCCCCTGATGGGCAAGGCCCTGGGTATGTCCGACATCGCCTATGGCATTTGGGCCGGCACATCGGTCAACGATACCGCCAGCGTGGTGGCCTCCGGTTACGCCTTCTCCGAGGCCGCCGGCGATTTTGCCACCATGGTCAAGCTCACCCGCACCATCGCCATCATCCCCACGGTGCTGGTGTTCGCCTGGATCGGCGTGCGGATGAAGAAAAAGGAAATGCAGCAAAGCGGCGACGGCAAGAAGGTGAACCTTATAAAGATCATCCCCTGGTTCATCGGCGGCTTCCTGGCGCTGGCTGTGGTAAACAGCGTCGGCTGGATCCCGGGGGAGGTGTCCGGTGTAATGAAGCGCGCCAGCAAATTCCTGATGGTCACCGCCCTGGCAGCCATCGGCCTGAACACCAGCCTTGCCGATTTCAGAAAGGCCGGCCTGAAGCCCATGTTCTACGGCATTACCATCGACACCCTGGTGACCCTGACCGCCCTCGGGGTGATCTGGTGCATGGGCCTGATGTAAAAAAACCGCCCCACCGGGCGGCACATAAAAAAGAAATGACCCTCAACGCGTTACCTTTTCACTGTAACGGTTGAGGGTCATTTCTGTGAATTCTTGGGTTCGATCATTGGGTAACCTCTCTTTCTTAGATTCCTCGCCTTCTTCTTTTGGATCCTGCTTCTTCAAGGATCCGGCCTTCTCAGGTCATTGGTATCACTCCTTTTTGTACCTTCATAATAGCGGATAATGCGCCCATTTGCAAGATGGGATATTCCACAAGTTTTCAGGGTCAAAAAGTTCTGCAAACGCCGCAAAATAGGGCAAAAAGGAGAATCTTTTCAGGATGCGCAACTTACCATTGACTTCCCTGGGATGCTTATGGTATGATAAATATGTTGGGCGGCTCTTTCGAGCCGCCCATTTTTTAGTCCTTCACAATAAATACCGTATAGGTACTAACGCAAGAGCTAAGCACCGCGAAAATAGAGCAGAGGATGAAAAGTCCCGCCAACAGCCAATGTACCGTAATAAAATAAAAGACACTGTACAGGCAGCAGGCGCAGATAGCAACCGCGAACAGCAGCACGAAGAACAGCGCCACGGTTTTCTTGATCGCCTTGAAGAAACCGCCCTGGATCACCCACTCCACCAGGAAAATCAGAGGCGCCGCCACAGGATACAGAGCCGCATAACCGGCCACAAAATTCAGCACACCGTGGCCGCAAACATACTTGAACCAGCCCAGCTCCGTGTGGTTCAGGGTGGCGCAGTACTTCATGATCTCATTGGGCTGATCCCAGCCGGTGCGCATATACCAGTGGCCGTAGTACAGCATGCCCGCCCAGCAGCCCAGAAAGATGAGCAGTCCGATTGCCCGGAAGATTTTTTTCACCATAAAATCTCTCCTCTTTCTTTTTTCGCCCATTATATACCCTTTGAGGAAAAAGCGCAAGGGAATTTGCGGTTTTGTTTCCTTTTCCCACTTTCTTTTTGCGCTTTTTTACTTATTCTCCGCTTTATATTGCTTTTCCCCAAAACCAAGATTATAATATTTTCATCATGGGGCCTCGCCCACGGACAAGGAGTGACCAGCTATGCACATTGACTCGAACCTTTTGCAGACCCTGCAGCAGCCTCCCAAGGACAGCTACCCCTGCATCATGTGGTTCTGGAACGGCAAGATCACGGAATCGGAGATCCGTCGACAGATCAAGGAGTACCGGGACGCCAATATTTTCGAATTCTTCATCCATCCCATGTATGGCTTTGAACACCGTTACCTTTCCCAGGACTTTTTCCGCCTCATCGGCATCGCGGTTTCCTGCGCCAAGGAAAACGGCATGAAGTTCTGGATCTACGACGAATACAACTGGCCCTCCGGCACCGCCGGCAACAAGATGATGCGCCTGCATCCCTGGGCCAAATCCTCTTACCTCAGCCACAAGAAATTCCCGGTGGGCGCCGGGGAAACGGTGGAAAATGAAGTTCCCGGCATCGTGATGGACGGCTACTTCACCCCGGAAACCGGCAGAACTGTCCATGTGCAGGGCGTTAAAAAGGACAAAGGCCGCTTCTGCTGGTGCAATACCCGGGGCGTTGCCGGCACCCTGACCGTCATTTACCGGGTGTATCACACCTCCGGCACCGCGGCTACCGGCGGCGCCAAATACAGCACCGACCACAAGGGCTATGTGGATCTGATGAATCCCAAGGTGGTGGACCTGTTCCTGAAGTACACCCACGAGGAGTACAAGCGCTACTTTGGTGACGAATTCGGCAAGACCATCAAGGGCGCTTTCACCGACGAGCCGACCTACCAATTCCCCACCTCGGCCCCCAACGGCCACATTTCCTTCACCGACAGCTTCTACGCCACCTTCCGGGCGCTGAAGGGCTACAACGCCCGGCCCAAGGCCTGGATGCTGTTTACTGACGGCAGCGACCCTCGATATATGGTGTTCAAGAAGGATTGGCACGAGGTGCTGTCTTACCTGTTTGAAACCAATTTTGCCCAGCGTTACCACGATTGGTGTGCCAAGAATAATCTCATTTTCACCGGCCACCTGAACTGGGAAGAGGATGTGCTGTATCAGACCTATCACAGCGGCAGCTTCTTCAACTTCCAGCGGCATTTCGACCGCTGCGGCATGGACACCATCCTGTCCAAGCAGCAGATCGATACCGACCGGTTCAACATCGCCGCCTACATCACCGCCTCCGCCGCCAAATTTGCCGGCAAGAAGCGGATTTTGTCGGAGACCTTCACCGGCTCCGGCTGGGATTTCTCCGCCTATGACCAAAAGCGTATCGCCAACCGCATTGTGCTCGGCGGTGTCAACTTCCTGCAGTATATGGCGGCCTACTACAGCGTCCGGGGCGCCCGGAAGATGTTCCCCAATTCCTACCCCCCACCCCACAACGGCCTGAACCCCCAGTTCGTCTACTACAAGGATTTCAATACCTACCTGGCCCGGCTGCAGTACCTGTCCGGGGAGACCGTCCCCGACGGCAAGACCCTGCTGCTGCACCCCTACACCAGCTGCAAGTGCCAGAGCACCGGAAATTTCCGCCACTTTGACGAAATGGCCGCGGACTACTACTCCCCCGGCGATTTCATCTACAAGGACGCCACCATCGCCGCCTTTGTCAACGCTCTGCAGGCCATGAACCGCTCCTTCCAGTTCGGTTTTGAGGAAGTCCTGGGGGATGCGCAGGTCAAGGATGGTAAGCTGCACCTGTGCGGCAGCGTGTATGAAGTGATCGTGCTGCCGGGCGTGGACTACATTGAGGATCACACCGCCCGGCTTCTGCGGGAATTTGTCGCCCAGGGCGGCAAGCTGATCCTGGCCAATTCCCCGGTGGTGCGCAACATCGACCGCAACCGGGCCGTGGTGCTGCGCTCCGACCTGCGGGCGCAGAAGCAGTTCGCCCTTCAGCGTGCCGGCACCGCCGAAAGCCCCCGGGAGACCTTCGTTTACCGGAAGAAGAATGTGGTCTCTCTTGTGACCAACGACACCCGCCTGGAAAACAAAGCCCGCATCGCCAAGGTGCTGGAAAAGGTCTACACCGCCTTCGGCGTCCGGGAAGATTTCCGCATCCTGGGCCAGGGGGTATTCTCCGGTCTGCGCCAGGCAGAAAACATGGCCTGCGTCTTCCTGGTAAACGACCTGTACCGGCCCAACCGGGTACAGCTGTGCAACGACGGCTATGAACTGGCCGCAGTGCTGGACGCTTCCACCCTGAAGCTCTGCGCCGTGGTGAAGCAGGGTGAAACGGCGGTTTTGGACTTTGAAAGCTGCGGCGGCATGGTGATGCTGGCTGGCCGCCGGGATGCGGTACAGGCCGCCATCTCCGGTGCAGAGCCGATTCGTCCCCTGCAGCCTGCCGGAAGCAAGCTGGCTCTGCAGCCCACGGTGGCGATGCCCTACAACCTCAAGACCCTGGCCTTCCGGGGAAATCTCCCGGAAAAGGGCGCAGAACTTGCGCAAATCGCCCCGGCACAGTTGGAGCAGCTGCTGCGGGAAAATCCGGATGCCTACCTCAAGCCCATGGGGAAAAAGGAAGAGATGTACGCCAACTTCCCCTACTGCGGCGATCAGCAGATGTACACCGCCGTGGAAAAGGGCAAGCCCTTTGTGGTCTACGCGGAATTTGAAGTATGCGACAAGCTGCCTTCCGTGCAGCTGCTCAGCGAGACCCTTTACGACACCCAGGTGATCCTCAACGGACAGCTGCTGCGGATGAAGAAGACCCACATCCTCCACCCCGATGACGGCTGCGCGGAAGTAGCGAAGCTGCTGCATCCGGGAAAGAACACCGTGATCCTCCGGGGTAACTGCCCGAATTGGGGTCGTTTCCACGCCATCCCCTTCACCTGCCTGAAGGGCCAGTTCCTCCTGGGAGAACAGGAGGTGCTGCTGTCCGGGAAGCAGGAACTCCCCTGCGGCGACATCACCACCCTGGGCTACCCCAACTTTGCCGGCATCCTCCGCTACCGGGCAACCGTCAACGGCAACCAAAAGACCCTTTTGCAGGTGGATGCTTACGACACGGTAGAGGTGGCCGTCAACGGCACCAAGGTGTGCAACCTGGTCTACACCCCCCGGGTCTGCGACCTTACCGGATACCTGACAGAGGGTGAAAATGTCATTGAACTGACCATGCGCACCAAGCTCAACAACATTTTCTCCTTCCCCGAACCCACGGGTCTGATTTCCGCCACCCTTTCCGAAAAGCAATAAAACAAGAGGACGCTCTAAGAGCGTCCTCTTTTTATGCCTCGTAATCCGTTTCAAAGCTCCCCTCCGGAAGCACATTTCCGCAAGCGCAGACCTCATCCCCGGCCAGCGTGCCGGTCTTGCCGATGGGGCCGCCCATCCGCACAAATACCTCCACATATGCTGCGCATTTGGGACACTTCACTTCCACAAGCCGGGGCGTAGCCTTGCCCTCCTGGCAACCTCTGATCAGCATAGCGCCTCCTTACCAAACAAAGGGAATGAGCCGGTATTTTACCTTCTTCTTATACGCATCATACCCCGGCAGCTCCCGGGTCAGCAGGTCTTCCTCATCCCGGAGCCGCACGATGATGATCACCGGGTAGAACCCGAAGGCAATCAGGGCGTACCAGGAACCCAGGATCAGGGGGATGACCAAAAACAGCAGCAGCGTTGCCATGTACATGGGATGGCGCACGATGCCGTAAAGGCCGGTATCCACCACCGTCTGTCCTTCCTCTACCTTGATCGTGCGGCTGAGATAGGCGTTTTCCCGCATCACTTCCGCGTACAAGGCATAGGCGAGCAAAAACAACACCGACGCGGCAATGACCACCCAATCCGGAACCTCCGACCAGCCAAAGCGATAATCCAGGCCCGCCACCACAAAGCCGGCGATAAACATCAGCCCAGAAAACGCCAGCACACCCTTTTGGGTGGCCTGCTTTTCCTTGGCGTCCAGCCGTTTTTCCAAAAACGCCGGAGTCTTTGCCAGCATTACAAAGCCGGCGATGAGCATCGGCCCGAACAGCAAACCCACCAGCAGCCAGCCGTTGGCATAGGCCAGGGTGCCTGCCGGCAGAAAAATCAGCAGCCCCACCAGCAAAAGGCCACAGGTAAATTTCACCAGGGCATTCCGCAGCAGTTTCATAGAATGACTCCTTCCTTTCCTGGTTGTCTAAATCAAGATCCCGTTGCAGTGATCCACCTCGTGCTGGATGATCTGGGC
This sequence comes from Faecousia sp., assembly GCA_045660725.1. Classification (GTDB taxonomy): domain Bacteria; phylum Bacillota; class Clostridia; order Oscillospirales; family Oscillospiraceae; genus Faecousia. Next base: position 41,862 of record JAZREG010000100.1, on the reverse strand, counting down.
GGTAAAGCCTTCAAAGGTCTTCAGCCGCACCTGCAGCTGAAGGGTTTGGTAGCGCACCTTGATCTTCCGAAACCGCGTGGTCTTCCGGGGGCCGCCCAAAAGGCTCAGGCAGCCTTCCTCGGTATCGTATGCTCCCTCGGTTTTCAGGATCTCCGGGTTGAGCATCACCCGCACCACACCGCCGTCATCGAAAGCGATGATTTTTTTGCAAACGCCGATCATATTGGCGGCCATGCCCACGCAGGTCTCCTTATGGGCCAGCAGCGTGTCCTGCAGATCTTGCGCTACCTCCAGGTCTTCCCCGGTGGCCTCCACCGACTTGCGGGCCAAAAGGATCGGATCATGCACCAGTTCTTTCACCATATTCCGCCACGATCCTTTCCAAAATATCTTTATCCGCCGGGCAAAAATCAAATTCCGGGATCTGGCTGGGCAGGATCCATTGGAGATCCACATGCTCCAATCGCTGCGGCGTACCTTCCGCAATGGCGGCATGAAACAGGATCAAATGCACGGTAAGATCCGGGTACGGATGCACCACTTCCATGAAAACATCCCCCACGGCCAGCTCGATGGCCAATTCTTCCCGGCATTCCCGGATCAGCGCCGCTTCCCGGGTCTCCCCCGGCTCTACCTTGCCGCCCACGAACTCCCACAGAAGTCCCCGGGCTTTATGGGCGGGGCGCTGGCAAATGAGGAACTTCCCCTCCTGCCAAATCAGCGCCGCCACCACGTCTGTGATGGGTCTTTCCGTCATTTGCTTTCCTCCACCAGCCGGCGGATGAGGGCCTCATCCGCGCCGTGATACACTTTTCCATCCCACTTAATGTTCGGCCCTTTCCCGCACAGACGCATGCAGGGCACAAACTTCACCCCAAAGCCCTTGGGCTTTTCTCCATAGGTACGGGTGACGAAGGCGGCCAGGGCTGCCCGCTTGCTGCAATTCGGCCCGCCGCACAGCTCCAAAAGATGCTCCCCGCTCAGGCGCAGGCTGGGGATCCGGCGAATGATCGCCAAAAGAAAGCTCTCCTTGGTTTCCAGCAGCTGTGCCAACTGGGGGATGATCCATTGGGGAATGCTGCCGCCGCAGCCTTGCTGCACCTCCCGCAAAAGGGCGGTCAGGGCGGTCTGATCTGCCGGCGCACCCTGGCGACGGTAATAGGCGACCGCTTCCACGAGATCCAGTTCCATACTTCTGCCTCCTGCGTTTTTTCTCAGTATACCACGGAAAGCTTCCAAAAGCAACGCCGCCGAAGGATGCCTGTCGCAAAAAAACTGTTGAAAAAAGAACCATTTTCTGCTAATATGAGGAAAAATCTTTTCTTTAAGGAGATCGTCATGGAGCAAGCGTTTCTTCTTTCCCGGGGAGACCTTTCCATCCCCTGTAAACTGAATCTCCCCGCCTTCGGACAGATCCGTCGGGTGGTGCTGGGCGTCCATGGTCTGGGTGGCAGCATCTGTGACAGCATCCAGGAAAGCCTCGCGGAAGAGATGACTCTGTTTTCCTCCGCGGTGTTCCGCTTTGATTTCCCCGCCCACGGCGAAAATCCGGCAGAAGAGCTGACCCTGGACGGCTGCACCCGCACCCTGCTGGCGGTAGCCCAGTGCGCCAAGGAGAAGTATCCCGAAATTGAGGAGCTGTGCATCTTCGCCACCGGTCTGGGTGCTTTTGTCACCCTGTGCTGTCTGCCGGAGCTGACCCAGCTGCCCGGAAAGCTGCGGTTGGTGGTGCAGACCCCGCCGGTACTGCTGCACAACACCCTGCTGCGCATGGCCCGGCTGAACCAGGCGGATTTTGAGCGTATCGGTTCCGTGACCTTCCCCACTGTTCGCCCCCTGACGGTGACTTACCGGTTCTACAAGGAGGCCATGGCCAACGCCATGCTCATCCCCCACCCCATCCCCATGCTGATCCTCCACGGCCAGGAAGATTCCTACATCCCTATGGGCGACATTCAGAACTTCCGCCGGATCAACGAGGGCAGCCAATTGGTGATCATCCCCGGCACCAGCCATCGGTTCCAGGAGGACGGCGCCTGGGATATGGTGCTGGACCTGGTGCGGGATTGGTTCGAATTCCAGCAGGTACTGCTGCTGGACAGCGAGTAACGAGCCATGAAACGCACGCCCATCAACTTTTGCACGGAAGCCTTTCCGGAAAGCTTCCACCCGCTCCTGGCGGGGGCCCGGCTGTTTGACAGCAGCAGCTCTACCAAAGCCCGGGTATACTTTATCGACAAGGGTGCCGGGTTTTATCTAAAAAAAGCCCCCGGGAGAACCCTTGCCCGGGAGGCGGCCACCACCCGGTGGTTCGCGGAAAAAGGCCTTGCGCCCCAGGTGCTGGCTTATGAGACCGGGGATTCGGATTGGCTGCTGACGGAACGGATGCCCGGGGAGGATTGTATCGACGAAAGGTACCTTGCAGACCCCATCCGGCTCTGCGATACCCTGGCACAAATTCTGCGTGCTTTGCATGACACCGATCCTACCGGCTGTCCGGTGCCGGATCACACGGCGCTGTATCTGGCCCGGGCGGCGGAAAACCGGCGGCAGGGCCGCTGGGATCCGTCTTATGCCCCCATGGGCACCACCCCGGAGGAGGCCTGGAATTTGGTGCTTCGTAACGGCCCGATGCTTAGAAGCGATACCCTGCTCCACGGAGATTACTGCCTGCCCAACATTATGCTGGACAACTGGCAGTTCCGGGGCTTTGTTGACCTGGATCATGCGGGCATCGGCGACCGGCATGTGGATCTTTACTGGGCCACCTGGTCCCTGAACTACAACCTGAAAACTAACCAGTACCGGGATCGGTTCCTGGACGCCTACGGCCGGGAGCATGTCAGCAAAGAGCTGCTGCAAACCATCGCCGCCATTGAAGCATTTGGATAAAGAAGGCCCGCTGCCAAACACGGCAGCGGGCCAAAGTTTTGCGGTTATTCTTCTACATAGGGTATTAGGCCGAACTGGGACAGATATGCAAGAGTGGGTCTTGTTTTTGGATAAAAAAGTCCCACGGTAAACTTTACCCCATCCTGTTCTCCCCAGATCTTTACATAATACGGCACCGTCTCCGATATTTCATCCTCCCAAAAAGTGGGGTCAACACCTGGTTTTACGCCAAGCATAAATTTTTCAAGTACATGCAATGTTTTCCCATCCTCTACAATATCGTAGACGACATATTTCTCGATCACATCGCCATAAACACCGGAGTATACTTTCGCATTTCTTTCCGGATCATCCGCTTGCTCATCCAAAAAAGTACCCAATGGTTTGTGGTCTTCTTCGTAGGACCTTTCATAGTATCCATCGTCCATAACATGAATTCCCATAAAGGTATCCCCATTAAATTCATGAACATAGTCCATATCATAATATTTGCCTCTCCAGGCAATATAATTTCTCTTAAAACCTTTAGGGGTTGTGACCTCATAGAGGTTATTCGGGTCAAGGATTTTTATCTTTCCGTTGGCATCCTTCGAAAAGGCTTTAATTGCCTTTATTTGCTTTTCTGTAAAATTCCCCTGTTCTATAACAGCTTTCATTTTGCCAAGGTCAGAGAAGCGAGGGGCCTCTACAGCATCCGCATTGCCGACAGAGTTCCCTTCGGCAAAATCCAATAAATACTGGCCGTTCTCCACCGTAATAGAGACCCGGGGCGGTGTGGTCGTGGTGGGTACAGCAGGAACTTCCGTGGTGGTTCCCGGAACAATCGTTTCCGTTGGTGTCACGATCGGCAGCTCGTTTTGGGGCAGGATCTGCCACAGCCCCAGCAGCAGGGCAAAGCAGGCGGCGGCGGATGCCAATTTCGGCAGCCGGTTGGTTTTTCTTTTCGGCGTTTCGTTTCCTTCCAGGATCAGGTCATCGCCTATTTGACCCAAGGCATCCTGCAACAATTCCTCATCTTTCAACGAAGATCCCCTCCTTTTCCAGTGTGTCGCGCAGCTTGTTCCGGGTCCGGTACAGGGACATTTTCACCCTGCTTTGGCCGCAACCCAGCTGCTTTGCAATGGTTTCCACAGGATCACAGTACCAGTAGCGCCGCAGGAAGATCCACCTTGCCTCAGCCGGCAGGGTGCGAAGAAAGCGGTCAATGATTCGGGCCAATTCCCGCGCATCCAAGGCCTCCTGGAATGTCCTGCCCGCCGGGATGCACTCTGCCAGTTCCTCCAGGGACAATTCTCCCTTTCCTCCGCCCCGCTTTTGCGCCTGATTCCACCGCAGCCGCTTTAGGCTTAGATTCCGGGTGATCCTGCCCAGGTAGGGCGCGAGGGTATCCGGCTTTTGAGGCGGCATGGTATTCCAGGCAGTCAGATATGTATCGCTCTCACACTCGTCCACGTCCTGCAGGTTTGTAAGGATGTTTTGGGCGATCCGACGGCAGTAGGCACCGTAGCCGCGCTTCGTCTCCACGATGGCATTTTCATTCCGCTCCCAGTACAGGGTCACAATCTCCAGATCCGTCATAGGCCCGCTCCTTTCTGTGATCCTTCTCACCCATACAATACCCTTTGGCAGCAGGATGGTCACTTTTTTTCATCATATCATGGGAAATTTTCTCTGTCCATAGCAAAAGAGGGTGCGTTTGCACCCTCTTTTTTCTTATTGACATGGCCGGATATGGTCGGCGGCCCAGGGGTTGTAGTGTTCCCGATAGAAGCTTTGGTACTGCTGATAATCCAGGTGGCAACGCACCCCTAAAAGCTCCATGTTGACCCCGAAAAGCTCCGCTTCCGTGCCCATTTCCTCCAGGCCGCAGGAAAGATAAAAGCGCTTTCGCCGCAGCCGCAGCGCCCGGTCCGCCGACGCCTCTTTGGTGCTTTCGATCTCCAAAAAGAATCCCCGGTGGGCATACAACTGCATCAGCTTTCCCAGGGCGCATCTGCCGATGCCGCCGCAGCGCCGCTGCTTTTCCACGGCGAAGTAGTCCAGCAGCACCGTATCAGGAGAATTAATGGTGATGGCCAGGCCGGCAAAGGCACCGTCCTTTTCCAGGCACCAAATATCCGTCACGCCCCTGCGGTACATTCTGAGGATCATCGCCCAGGGCTTGCGCTCCGCGGCGGGAAATGCCTGCAGATACAGCCGATACAGCTGCCACCAGCGCCAAAATCCCCGGGGCTTTTTCAAAATAACATCCATGGTATCACACTCCGGATGTCATTGTAACAGACCCGCCGGCGCTTGTCAAATTCAGACGATGGCACCCTGAGGTGTCAACGTTACGATCTGCAAGGGAATGTCCTTCCCGCAAGCTTCCAAAGCTGTTTTCACCGCAAAGGGCAGACCGCCGCAGCAGGGTACGGTCATCCGCACCACGGTGATGTCCTGAATATGATTTTCGGCGAAAATTCTGCTCAGCTTTTCGGCGTAGTTCACCCCGTCCAGCTTAGGACAGCCCACCAGGGCCACCCGGCCCTTCAAAAACCGCTCATGGAAATCTCCGCAGGCAAAAGCGGTGCAATCCGCCGCGATGAGCAGCCGGGCATCCTGAAACCAGGGGGCATTCACCGGAGCCAGCTTCAGCTGGACAGGGAAATTCTGCAGCTGTCCCAGGGAGCCTTCCGGATCCAAAGGTTTTGCTTTCCCCTGGGCCTTGGCCACCGCCGCGGCATCATAGGCCGCCGCCTCCCGCTCCTCAAAGGAAATGGCATTCATGGGGCAGGCAGGAAGGCAATCCCCCAGGCCGTCGCAGTAGTCCTCCCGCAAAAGCCGGGCTTTGCCCTCCACCAGGCCGATGGCACCCTCGTGGCAAGCACTTACGCACAGGCCGCAGCCGTTACATTTTTCTCTGTCGATGGTAATGATTTTCCGGATCATCCTGCATCCTTCTTTCTGTCTTTCTTTTGCTGGGCGGCGATCTCCATCATCCGCTCATACATCTCGTCACCGACGCACTTGCGGGCATACTGGCACCACTGGACGCAGCTTAAGGTATCGTTATAGGCCACAAAGCCGCAATGCTCACAGGCAACCTGGGTATCGATGGAGAACATTTCGATCTCATTGCCGCACTGGGGGCAGATCTTTTCATGGATGGTTGGGGTTCTGGGTTTTCCTTGGCAACCTTCTGCGATCATATGCATCTCTCCTTTTCTACCTGCATTCTACCACAAAAAAGGAAAGCCGGATGTTGCGCAGGCAACATCCGGCCGCATTTTTTCTATCAGGACAGCAGGCGGAACCGATTTTTATCAAATTCCACCAGGCCCTCCTCCCGCATTTTTGCCAATTCCCGGGTCAGGGCGCTGCGGTCGGCGCACAGGTAATCGGCCAACTCGATGCGCCCCAGAGGAATTTCAAACTCGCTGGAGGCGCTGCGCTGGGCATAGTGGGACAGGTAGGACAGGATCTTCTCCCGAAGGCTTTTCTTGGAGATGATCTCCACCTTCTGCATCAGTTCCCGGTTCTTATCCGCAATGACCCGCACCATATTCTCCACCAATTTTTGATGATGCTCGCAGGCATGGCTGCAGGTACGCATGACCCGGCCAAAGGACAAAAACAGCACCCTGGTCTCCTCTGCCGCCAGGAAGCTGACGGAGGAAATATCATCGGTGCCGCAGGCGAAGGTCTCGCCGAACACATCATCGACCCGGCACCGCAGCAAAAAGCTTCGGTTGCCCCACACATCCTCCTTGACCATGTCCACCGCGCCACGCAGTACCACGCCCACATAGCGCATGGGTTCCCGGTCAAAGGCGATCACCTCGCCCTTTTGAAAGCCGCGGATGTGGTAGCCCACGCAGCCCAGGACGCCCAAAAGGTCATCGCCGGCGATGCCGGCAAACAGAGAAGATCGGATCTGCGTCAATTCTTCTTTCATTGGGCAGTTCCTCCCGGCTTAGCCCAGCTGCTTCCGGCAGCGGTCAGCTTCCTCAAATTTACCTGCCTTTTCATACCAGGCGATGGCGTTTTCCAGGCTTTTCGGCACGCCCTGGCCGGACTCATACAGGATCCCCAGGAAATACTGGGCCTCCCGCTCTCCCTTCTCCGCAGCGGTGCGGAAAAAGGAGGCTGCTTTGCCGTGATCCATTTGCGTCCCCCAGCCCTGGTAGTAGCAGACGCCCGCTTTCTTGGTGGCTTCCGCGTGGTCCAAGGTCCCAGCAAACAGATACAGTGCCAAGGCATCTTCCAAATGCTTGTTCTCATACAGCAGGTCCGCCACCGCGCACACCTGATCCGCGCCCCGCTTCGTGGCGGACACCAGCTGCAGCGTGGGATATATATCTGCCTGCATATCCGGCTTCAGTCCGGCCATGATCATGATCTGCATGATCTCTGCCCAGGTGCAGATGTTTCGCTCCGCCTCCTGCAGGGCCTTTTCCCGGTCTTCCTCCGTTTCCTTCTCAACAGCAGGCGCTTCCCGGCAGGGTGCCAAGATCTCTGCTTCCGCCAGTTTCTCCAGGAATGTCTCGTCTGTGCCATGGCGGGTATAGTAGATGGCCTGCAGGCTGCCCAACTGCATCCGCATACCGAAAGACAGCTCCACATCTTCCAAATAGACCACCAGCGGGTCTTTTTTCATTTCAATGGCAAAATTGATCTCCCGGCGGCAATTGTGGGAATCCAGCGCCGCCCCGGAAAGAAACGCCAGGACACAGCTGCTGTCCACCAGCCGCTGGGCAATATACTCCGGCCACTCTGTTGCCGCTTCGATGCCGGCATCGTACCACACCCGGAAGCCCCTGTCGGTCAGTCCCCGGATCAGGGACAGAACATGGTCCGAATCCTTATGGGCATAGCTGATAAAAATATAGGGCTCTTTCCCGGTATAGGCTTTGGGATAGTGTGTCATAGCTGAATCACCTCTTTTTCATTTTAACGGATTCTTCTTTCGATTGCAACAAAAAAGTCCGGTTGTCAAAACCGGACTTTTTTTCGGAACTCAGCCTTTCAGGCCCAGGTCTTCCTCGCTCACCAGCTTGATGTCGTGGCCTTCCAGGGCAGCGGCCAGCTTCTCCTCGTCGCTGATGCGCAGCACCATGTAGGCGCAATCGTTCTTGTGGATGAGCAGGGAGTACATATACTCCACATCGATGTGGTTTTCCGCCAGCACTTCCAGCAGCTGCGCCAGGCCCGCGGGGCGGTCAGGCACTTCCACCGCCCACACCGGGGTCAGGGAAAGGATGTCCCCATGCGCCAGCAAAATGGCGCTGGCCTTCTGATAGTCATCCACGATCATCCGGGCCACGCCGTAGTCCGTGGTCTCGGCAATGGAGACGGCCCGAATATCGATTTGATTCTGGGCAAGCAGGCGGGTGATCTCCGCCAGCTGGCCGGCACGGTTTTCCAGGAAAACAGAAATCTGATGAATACGCATAGCCTTGCCTCCTTAAATCTTCCGCTTGTCGATGACACGAACGGCCTTGCCCTCGCTGCGGGTGATGCTCTTGGGGGTCACCAATTTTACCTTGGCAGCGATGCCCAGCATCGCCTTCAGGGCATCCACCAGCTTCTTTTCCGCGGCAGAGATCTTGGCCAGGGAGTCGGAGAACATCTCCGGGTTCATTTCCACCAGCACCTCAAAGGTATCGGAATTATTCACCCGATCCACGATGATCTGATAGTTGGCGGCGTAGCCCTGCTGCAGCAGCACCGTTCCGATCTGGCTGGGGAAGACATTGACGCCACGGATAATCAGCATATCGTCGCTTCTACCCATGGGCTTGCACATCTTCACATGGGTGCGGCCGCAGGAGCACTGCTTCCGGGTCAGGACGCAGATATCCCGGGTGCGGTAGCGCAGCAGCGGGAAGGCCTGCTTGGTGATGGCGGTGAACACCAGCTCACCCTTGCTGCCCTCGGGCAGCACCTCCCCGGTATCCGGGTCGATGATCTCGGCAATGAAGTGGTCCTCATTGATGTGCATACCGGTGTGCTCGGAACACTCAAAAGCAACGCCGGGGCCGGAGGTCTCCGTCAGGCCGTAGATGTCATAAGCCTTGATGCCCAGCTTGTTTTCAATGTCATGGCGCATATCCTCGGACCAGGCCTCCGCGCCGAAAATGCCGGCCTTAAGCTTGATCTGATCCCGCAGACCCTGCTCCTGGATGCTCTCTGCCAGGTAGGCAGCTTAGGAGGGGGTGCAGCAGAGGATGGTGGAACCCAGGTCGGTCATAAACTGCAGCTGCCGGTCGGTGTTGCCGGAGGACATGGGCAGGGTCAGGCAGCCCACCTTATGGGAACCGCCGTTGAGACCCGCACCGCCGGTGAACAGGCCGAAGCCGTAGGCGATGTGACACACATCCTCCTTGGTGCCGCCGGCGGCCACGATGGCACGGGCGCAGCAATCCTCCCACAGGTCGATATCGTGCTGGGTGTAGAAAGCCACCACCCGCTTGCCGGTGGTGCCGGAGGTGGAGTGGATCCGGACGCAGTCAGACAGCGGCATGCCCAGCAGGCCGTAGGGATAAGCCTCCCGCAGGTCGTCCTTGCAGAGGAAGGGCAGCTTGTGCAGATCCTCCACGCCCCGGATGTCGGCAGGAGTGACACCCTTCTGCTCCATCTTCCGGCGATAGTAGGGAACATGGTCCCAAACATGCTGCACCTGGTTGACCAGGCGCTCGTTCTGCAATGCCCGGAGCTGCTCATAGGGCATGGTTTCAATTTCCTGTTGATAATAATTCGGCACGAAAAGCCATCTCCTTCTTTATGCTTGGACACCAAGCTGGAATGCGATTTTATTCATCTCCAGGAACTTGGGGGGCACGCTGGCTTCGATGGCGGCAAGCCACTCTTCCTGAGGGATATCAAAGTATTTGGACAGGCAGCCCATGAGCACCAGGTTCACCGCCTTGGCGGAACCGGCCTGCTCGGCCAGGGTCAGGGCGTCGATGGCATCCAGGTCGATGCCGGCCTGACGCATCTTGCCTTCCAGATCCTCCGGATACTCCGCCGCACCGATGATCACGGGCATGGGGTTGATTTTTTGGGTGTTGGTGATGATCTTGCCGCCGGGCTTCAGGTACTCCGTCCCCCGGGCCGCCTCCAACAGTTCAAAGGACACGATAAAATCCGCCTGGCCCTTGTCGATGACGGGAGAGTAGACCTTGTCGCCGAAGCGCACATAGGTCACCACGCTGCCGCCACGCTGGCTCATGCCGTGAACTTCCGACACCTTGATGTCATAGCCCCGGCCCAGGAGCAGCCGGCCCAGGAGCTTGGAAGCCAACAGACTTCCCTGGCCGCCCACGCCAACGATCATTACATTTTTCGTTTCCATGCTCAGCCCTCCTTCGCGCCCAGGGCGCCCACTTTGCACAGCTGCTGGCACACGCCGCAGCCGACGCACAGGGTATTGTCGATCCTGGCCTTGCCATTTACGATGCTCACCGCGGGGCAGCCGATCTTCATGCAGGCCTTGCAGCCGATGCACTTTTCTTCCTCCACCGCCAAAGGCGCCTTGTGCTTGACATACTTTAAGAGCGCACAGGGACGGCGGGAGATGATGACGGAAGGCTCATTGGCAGCAAGTTCTTCCTTGATGGCCTTGTCGCACTGGTCAAGATCATAAGGATCCACCACCCGCACCCGGCGGATGCCCACGGCCCGGCACAGAGTCTCCAGGTCGATCTTGGCACAGGGGTCACCCTTCAGGTTGAAGCCCGTGGTGGGATTCTGCTGGTGGCCGGTCATGCCGGTGATGGAGTTATCCACGATGATCACCGTGGCATTACTTTCGTTATAGGCCATATTCACCAGGCCCGTGATGCCGGAGTGCATGAAGGTGGAGTCACCGATGACGGCAACGGTCTTATTGTCCATAGCGCCCTGCTGGCTCTTACTAAAGCCATGCAGACCGGAAACGGAAGCGCCCATGCAGATGACACTGTCCACCGCACCCAAAGGCGCGACGGCACCCAGGGTATAGCAGCCGATGTCACCCAGCACGGTGAGCTTATTTTTCTTGAGTATGTAGAACAGGCCTCTGTGGGGGCAGCCGGCACACATCACAGGGGGCCGGGGCGGGATGGCTTCCTGAAGCCGGACGCCGGTTTCCCATACCTTTGCCAGCTTTTCCGCCACATCCAGGGGCATCAACTCGCCGATACAGGAGAAGCTTTCCTTGCCCACACAATCCAGGCCCAAGTCACGGCAATGGCACTGAATGAAGCCTTCCAGCTCTTCCACGATCACCAGCTGCTTTACGGAAGCGGCAAAATCGCGGATTTTCTTTTCCGGCATGGGCCAGATGAGCCCCAGCTTCATAACAGGATACTTGTCCCCCAGCACTTCCTTCACATACTGATAGGAGGTGGAGGAGGTGATGATGCCGATGTCGCTGCATTCGCCTGCCTCAATGCGGTTAATTTCGGCAGTTTCCGCGTATTCCACCAGGGCCGCGGTGCGCGCTTCCACCACAGGGTGGCGCTTCTTGGCGTTGCCGGGCATCATGACATACTTGGCGATGTCCTTCTGATATTCCTTAATATGCTCTTCCCGGGCGCCGGTCTCCACCACGCTCTGGGAGTGGGAAACACGGGTACACATCTTCAGCAGCACCGGGGTATCGAACTTTTCGGACAGCTCGTAGGCCAGCTTGGCAAAAGCCAGGGCTTCGGCAGAGTCGGAAGGCTCCAGCATGGGGATCTTGGCGGCCCGGGCATAGTGCCGGGAATCCTGCTCGTTCTGAGAGGAGTGCATACCCGCGTCGTCCGCCACGCCGATGACCAGGCCCGCGTTGACGCCGGTATAGGAAATGGTGAACAGGGGGTCAGCGGCCACATTCAGGCCCACGTGCTTCATGCCGCAGAAGGCCCGGCGACCGGCCAGGGAGGCGCCGAAGGCCGCTTCCATGGCCACCTTTTCGTTGGGTGCCCACTCGGCGTAGACCTCGGGATACTTGGCCACCGCCTCGGTGATTTCGGTGCTGGGGGTGCCGGGGTAGCTGGAAACAAAGCTGCAGCCGGCCTCGTAAAGTCCACGGGCAACAGCTTCGTTGCCCAAAATCAGTTGTTTCATGGTATTTCTCTCCTTTTAACCCGTGATCTGCACTTCCACCAAACGGCCGTGACAGTATTTCTCCCGCAGGACGGGCTTTTCGATCTTGCCGGTGGGATTGCGGGGTACCTTGTCGAAGAAGATCTTCCGGGGACGCTTGTACCGGGGCAGCTCCTTGCAGAATTCGTCGATCTCCTCCTGGGTGCAAGTCAGGCCTTCCTTGACCTCCACGATGGCCACAGCGATCTCGCCCAACCGGGCATCCGGCAGGCCAATGACGGCCACATCCTTGATCTTGGGATAGGCACGGAGGAAGCCCACGATCTGTACCGGGTACAGGTGCACGCCGCCGGAGATGACCACATCCTTCTTCCGGTCGACCAGATAAATGAAGCCCTCTGCATCCTCCCGGGCCATATCGCCGGTGAAGAGCCAGCCGTCCCGCAGGACTTCGGCACTTGCCTCGGGATTTTTGTAGTAGCACTGCATCACGCCGTCGCCCCGGACGATCAGTTCGCCCACATCACCCCTGGCAACATCATTGCCCCGCTCGTCCACGATCCGGGTCTGCCAGCCGTAGCCGGGCTTGCCGATGGCGCCCACCTTGTGGATATTCTCCACACCCAGGTGGACACAGCCGGGGCCGATGGACTCGGACAGACCGTAGTTGGTATCGTACTGATGACCCGGGAAGACCTTCTCCCCCCGGTGGATCAGGCTGGGGGGCACCGGCTGGGCGCCGATGTGCATCAGCCGCCACTGGCTCAGACGGTGCTTGGAAAGATCCACCGCGCCGGATTCGATGGCATCCAGCAGATCCTGGGCCCAGGGCACCAGGAGCCAAACGATGGTGCAGCGCTCTTCCGTCACCGCCCGCAGGATCCACTCCGGCTTGACGCCCCGCACCAGCACCGCCTTGGAGCCGGAAAGCAGAGAGCCGAACCAGTGCATCTTGGCGCCGGTATGGTACAGAGGCGGGATGCACAGGAACACATCGCCCCGCTGCTGGCTGTGGTGGTTCTGCTCCGCCAGGCAGGAGTGTACCAGGGCCTTATGGTTGTGCAGGATGGCCTTGGGGAAGCCGGTGGTACCGGAGGAGAAGTAGATGGCTGCATCGTCCTCTTGGGTCAGGGCCACGGGAGGCGCGCTGGAGGAGCAGAAGCCCATCAGATTCAGGCAATCCTCAGTGTATGCAGGGCCTTCCTTGCCCACAAAAAACTGCATTCGCAGCCCGGCCACCTGGCCCTGGATGGCATCCATACGGCTGATAAATTCCGGGCCGAACACCAGCACTTCCACATCCGCCAACTCCAGGCAGTATTTGATCTCGTCACTGCTGTAGCGGAAGTTCATAGGCACCGCCACACAGCCGGCCTTCAGGATGCCAAAATAGATGGGCAGCCATTCCAGGCAGTTCATCAGCAGCACCGCTACTTTGGTGCCCTTTTTCAGGCCACGGCTGAGAAGCAGGTTGGCGAACCGGTTGGCCCGGCGGTCAAAATCCCGCCAGCTCAGCTCCCGGCGGTAGGGGCTGTCCTGACCGGCACTTTCGATCAGATTAAAGTCCCACCAGGTGGTGGCCTTGTCCCGCTCTTCCGAGGGACTCAGCTCTACCAGGCTGGTCTCACTGCCGTAAAGCCGGGCATTTTTCTCCAAAAAATCGGTAATGATCATGTCTTTTCCCCTTGTTCCTCTTGTTCTTAAACAAAAATGTCCTCTGCTAAAGAAAGCAGAGGACAAGAAAATTCCTGTGGTACCACCTCAGTTTACCCCCAACGGGGGCCTCACGGGATCCTAACAGATCCGCAGGCTGTATCGGGCCCTTCCCGTCCCGGCCTACTTTCATTTCAGCCAAGCCGCTCCGAAAGGAATTCGGCACTCCCGTTTCCACTGCCTCGCACCACCCGGCAGCTCTCTGCGGAAACGCAAAATGCGTACTGGTTTTCATCATCGCGTTTTCGGTATGTATTTCCGTACATTTTACCACCATGCGCTCCACAAGTCAACAACAAAAATCCACTACCGAAAGAAAAAACATTTTTTCGTCAGCTCATATTTCTCAAGAAAAAAGATGAAAATCCTGTGTGCAAGTGTTATAATACAGAAAACGCACACAGGAGGAACGGGTATGTACCAGTTCGAAAGAAGCGCATATGAGAAGCGGGTGGATTGGTTCCGCAAGGCCCGGTTCGGCATGTTCATCCATTGGGGTCTGTACAGCATCCCCGGCCGGGGCGAATGGGTCCGCAGCGACGAGCAGATGCCGGAAAGCGATTATCTTCCCTATTTCGACACCTTCGCACCCAAGGCCTTCGATCCCGCCGCCTGGGCAAAAACCGCCAAAAATGCCGGCATGGAATATGTGGTCCTCACCGCCAAGCATCACGACGGCTTCTGCCTCTTTGACAGCGCCCTGACGGATTTCAAATCCACCAACACCCCCTTCGGCCGGGACGCGGTGGCAGAATTCGTGGAAGCGGTGCGCGCCGAAGGGCTGAAGGTGGGCCTGTACTTCTCTCTCATCGACTGGCACCACCCGGATTACCCCCACTACGGGGACAATTTCCACCCCATGCGCAATCATCCAGCCTATGAAAATTCCCAGCGGGATTTTAACCGGTACTTAGACTACATGCACGGACAGATCCGGGAGGTTTGCTCCAACTACGGCAAGCTGGATCTGCTGTGGTTCGACTTTGCCTACGGCGATCTCCGGGGCGAAGCCTGGCGTGGCACGGAGCTTGCCACCATGGTGCGCTCTTTACAGCCGGAGGTGCTCATCGACAACCGGATCGAGGTCAGCGGCGAGGGCTTCGGTTCTCTTTGGCGCTGTGACCCCAAGCCCTACCACGGAGATTTCGTCACCCCGGAGAAATTCATCCCGCCCCAGGGCATCCGGGATACCCAGGGCAATCCCATGGTTTGGGAAGCCTGCATCACCATGAACAACAACTGGGGCTACTGCCCCACCGACCATAACTACAAGCCCGCCTCCCTGCTGATCAAAAAGCTGGTGGAATGTGTGTCCAAGGGCGGCAACATGATCCTGAATGTCGGCCCCGACGGGGACGGCAATATCCCCCCGGAGGCCCTGGAGATCCTCTCCCAAATCGGCACCTGGATGGACAAAAACGCCCCCAGCATCCGAAATTGCGGCCCCGCCGACCTGGAAAAGCCGGAATTCGGCCGGATCACCCGTAATGAAAATCGGCTGTACTTCCACATTTTTGAGAACACCCTGGGGGCGCTGCCCCTGATGGGGCTGAAAAAGGACGCGGTGGCATCCCTGCGCCTGCTGCATAGCGGCAGGCCCGTGCCGATCTCCACCAGCTGGGTCCACAGCGATTATCCGGAGATCCTCTTTGCGGATCTCGGCCCGGATCCGGTGCTGCCGGATCCCATCGACACGGTTTTGGAAGTTTGTTTGAAAGGGTGAAACGCCTTGATTTTCTCTCCCGCGGATAAAGCTGCCCTTTTGCGGCAGTACCAACAGAATCTGTCCCGCTACCCCAAAGTCAAAGAAGAGGTGGACACCTTTCTCCGGGACAAGGAGGCGTCCTTCGTGCTGTGCATGGCGTACCTCTACGGCCACATGGCCGCCCAGGATGTGCTGAGCCAATCCCCTGAGGTGTTTGCCGGCTTCGTCCGGGCCACCCTGGAAGCATCGGCACAGCTGGCGTATGTAAAAAATATCCCCCCGGAAATTTTCTTCCCCTATGTGCTGCAGCACCGGGTCAATTCCGAATGCCTGGATAGCAGCCGGGGATATCTGCTGGAGCAATTGCGTCCCTATGTGCAGGGCAAGACGATGGCGGAAGCCGCCCTGGCCGTCAACTACTGGTGCTACGCCCACGCCACCTACACCCCCGCCGACGACCGCACCCTTGGCCCCCTGGCCATCCTGCGCCGCACCCTGGGTCGGTGCGGAGAGGAAAGCGTCCTGGCGGTGGCCGCTCTGCGCAGCGTGGGCATCCCCGCCCGGCAATGCTACTGCCCCTGGTGGTCCCATTGCGATGACAACCACGCCTGGGTGGAGGTTTGGATCGACGGAAGCTGGCACTACATGGGTGCCTGCGAACCGGAGCCGGTGCTTAACCGGGGCTGGTTTACCGCGGCAGCCTCCCGGGCCATGCTGGTGGACACCAAATGCTGGGCGGTTGATGCCCTTTATGAAACCGTCAACTGCACCGCCCATTACGCCCCCACCCGGCAGCTGACCGTGCAGGTCACAGAGGACGGCATCCCCGCCCCCCACGCCCGGGTACAGTTCCAGGTGGTCAACTACAGCCAGCTTACTTCCCTTTGGGAGGCGGTGACCGACGAAACAGGTGTTGCCCGGTTTGAAACCGGCATAGGCGATCTGTTCGTCTGCGCCCAACGGGGGCAAAAAGTGGCCCTGCAGAAGGTGGATCTGCGGCAGCAAAACACCCTGACCCTGGCGCTGGAGGACACCTTCCCGGCACAGCTTACCGCCGACCTGGTCCCCCCGGCGGACACCAGCGGCGCCACGCCCTACCCCCAGGACCTTCACCACCAGGAGCTTCTTCGCAAATGCGAACAACATTTAGCCGCCCGCCGGGCTGTAACGGAAAACCCGGCGCTTCAGTGCTTCTCAAGCGACCCCCGGTTTTCCCGGGAGGAAAAAGAGGCGCTGCTGGATACCCTGCGGCCCAAGGATCGCTCCGACATCACCGCCGAAACTTTGATCGACGCCCTGGAAACCGCTAACCCTGTCCGTGGCCGTTACCCGGCAGAAATCTTCCGCCGCTACATCCTTTGCCCCCGGGTGGCAGACGAAATGCTGCTTCCGGAGCGCCAGAAGATCCGTACGCTCTTCCCCCAGGGCTTCGAAAGTCCCCGGCAGATCCTCGCCTGGATGGAAGCTTCCATGGAAATTTTGCCCGACCGGGGCATCACCAACTATTATCCCAGCGCTTATGGCTGTCTGCGAAACCGGCAGGTGCCTGCCTTTGCTTTTGATATGGTATTCGTTTCCCTGTGCCGGGCTTTCTGCTTCCCTGCCCGGCTGGATCCCCACACCCGGCAGGCCCAATGGCTGGACGCAAACCAAGCCTGGCAAAACATCGCGCCCCAGGAAGAACCCGTCTGTCTGACCCTCTTTGCGGACAAAAAGCTGAACTACGGCGAGCATCTGACCCTGGGGCTGTGGGACGGAGGGGATTTTGTCACCCTGCAGTACCCGGATCTGTCCCTGGAAAATGCCCACACCTTCCGGCTGCAGCCGGGACTTTGGCGCGTCACCGTCACCACCCGGCAGATCGACGGTACCGCCAGCGTAGCCCTTTGGCATCTGTCCCTTTCCCGGGATACCGCGCTGCGGCTTGCGATCCCGGAGGACCAAACGCCCCGGCGGCTGAAAAGCATTCCCCTGGCCCTTCCGGCAGGTCCTCTGCAAAGGCTGCTGGCGGAGAAGCCCCACGAAAGCACGCTGCTGCTCTTTGCCGACCCCGGCAGCGAGCCGACGGAGCATCTGCTCCGGGAAATGCAGGCCCTGGCCGCGCCTTTCCAGGCGCTCCCCTGCCGCATTCTGCTCCTGACAGAAGCGCCGGATCATCCCACCATGCAGCTTCTGACCCAGGCGCTGCCGAAAACCCAGGTGCGCACCCTCCGGGATCCGGAAGGCCTGGCCACCCTATACCGGCAAATGCAGGTAGGCGACCTGCGGCTGCCCTTTGCGGTCTGCACCGACAAGTACGGCCGGGGCGTCTACGCCGCCGCCAACTACGAGATCCGCATGGCCCAGCGCCTGCTGGAGATCCAGCAGCTGATCGTTTCTCACAATTGAATAAAAATGACAGGACTTGCGTTCTGTGTCTAAAGATAGTGTCATTGCGAACCAGTGACCGATGTCACTGGTGTGGCAATCCCCTTCGACCGGGGGATTCCCACGCCAGTGTGCGCACTGGCTCGGAATGACAGCATATCTTAGGCATAAGCCGCAAGTCCTGTCTTTTCGTATTGGGATCAATAATTTTTCAGAAGCATCGTTTGATTTTCCCCGATGGTGAAGGCCGTGGGGTCCGCGTCGATGGCTTCCAGGCTGTGGGTCTCGTCCACCAGGTAAACGGTGAAGCCCTCCAGGTCGGTGGTCAGATCTGCGTCCTTGCCAATGTTTGCCACCAGCACCGCCTTCTTTTCTCCGTCCGTTGCGGCAACAGCATAGACATTTTCCGCATCCACAGAGCATTCCGCCTGGTTACCCAGCTTGTACAGCTCGCCAAAGGCCTTGTAGCCATAGTACAGGCAGAAAGGCTGATAGGTAATGGGGTTGAACATACCGCCGTAAACAGACTGTCCGATCCGGGTATCGTAGAAATTCAGCATGTAGGTCTTGGTGTTCTGCATAGCCAGCATCATGGCTGTTGCATGGGCGCAGGCATAGGCGGTACCTCTGCCTTCAGCAGAGTGGGCGTTGTTCCACTCGTTCAGATGCACCTCAATGTCCCCAAAGCCGTACTCTTCCAGGGTGCGGATCACGAAATTGCCCATGATCAGCGTTCTGTCCACATCGGAATAGCTGTGCCAGCTGTAAAAATCAATGGGGGCGTTTTCTTTCTTGATGTATTCCAGGAAGTCATAGAAATACTCCAGGAAGGTCACATACCGCTCCCGGTAAAACTTATAATACTTTTTATCTATGCCATACTTCTCGGGATCGTTGAAAATGGCATAAAGGCCCGAGGAAGCATAACCGCCCACCTTGATGCTGTCGCCAAAGCAGGCCTTCAGATGCTTGGCGCTGATGGCATAAAGCTCGAAGTACTGCTCGTTTGTGCCGACCCACATCATGTTGACATCGTAATAGGGGTTATCCGTCCGGGTATAGTCCGGCTCCTGGAAGCCGTTGTCCGGCTCGTTCCAAATTTCCCAGTATTCAATGCCATACCGGAAGCCATCTGCCCAGCCCTCATTATAATGACGGATGATATGCTCGCACACCCGCGCCCACTTGTGGGGGTCCTTGGGGGCAAACACATATCTGGGCTTATAGCCCTTGCTGATGGCATTTTCGATGGTCTCACCCAACCGGAAAATGGGAGGGCAGTCGTTCTCCATCAGCGCTGTGATCAGCATATCTGTATATACAAAATCGTAGTTATTTGGATCCGTTTCGTCCTTGGACATATCCGGGAACACGCAGGAGATATCCACCATGGGAATAAGCTTGTAAATACCCATATCATGCAGCCGGGCGTAGGGAATGTTTGCTTCCTTCAGGTAGCGGAAATAATCGCAGTTCGTACCCAACAGCGGCGGCTGACCCACTGCGTGCATGGGCTTGATTTTTCCAACGATATTACTGAAATTAACCTTCATAACAAGGCCTCCGTTTCCTGTTTTTTTACAGTTTAACAGGTTTGCCGTACAAATGCAACCGCAGCACCAACGAAATATTTTCGAAATTCCCCTGCCGCCTTCCAAAAGCCCCCAGCCCGGCAGGGCTGGGGGCAGCTTAGGCTCAGCAATCGGCAGCTTCTACCACCGCCGCCGTCAGGCTGGCGTTGTTGAGAATGGTGGTACCCACAGTGGGGACGGTGCCGGCGGTGACGGCGACCACACTGTAGTTGCAGCAGCCATGGTCACAGGTGTCACAATCGCACACGGCGAATTGGAAAGCGTTGGCCTCGTCGATGGTGGAGGCGACTCTGCTGAAGGTCCAGATGGGCCCCACAGGGGTGGGCGTATACTGACCCTTGCACTGTTTGAAGACCTGGAAATTCAAGGTCACAGTGGCAGGGCTGGTCAGAATGTTGCTCTGAAAGGCCAGGCGGATGCAGGGTCTTCTGTATCTGCCGGCGTCCACATTGAGGTTGGCCAGGTTGAAGTTGGTGCCGGCTTCCGTATCCGCCGGGATGGTGACCGTGCCGGGGGTGCCGCATTTGAGCAGGACTCTTTCCTCTGCCAAGGCCCGCTCCGCATCCCGGGGACGGCCTGATGCTCATGGGGCTGGCTGCAACCGCAGGTGGTAAGGTACTGGTAATCGTTCATAGGATTCCCTCTAAGGCTAGGATTTGGCGGAGAAGCAGAACATGTTTTCCACCTGTTCCAAAATATTCGACCATCTTCCCTCTTGTGCCTGGGCAGCAGAAAATAGGCACCGGATCGATTCCGATCCGGTGCTTTTTCTCATCGGCCTGAACAGGCTCTGGGGGTGCTGAAGCGGTGATACAGCAGCACCAGCCCGGCGCTGAGCAACACACCCCCAACGATATCGGAAAACCAATGCACTCCCGAAACCAGCCTGCCCACTACCATAAACCCGGTAAAGATGGCCAGCGCCCCGCAAACACCGGCGCTGCACCGGCGATTTCGGATGCGGCCGCGCAGCTGCAGCATCGCCGTGGGCATCACGCACAGCACCAGCATGGTGGTGGACGAGGGATAGGACGCCTCCAGGCGGCCATCGATCAATACGGGCCGGTAATTGATCACCAGCACTTCAAAAAGCACATACGCTGCCATCGTTGCGAGATAGAAGCCTCCCAGAACCAGGATGCTGCGATCCACCTTCCCCAGGTGTTTTCTCCGGAGCCATTGTGCCAGCCCCAGGATACCAAAGCCCAGCACAAACCCAAATGGCACCAGTCCCAGCCAATCCGTCACGGTATACAGGCCCATATGCACCCCCGTCAGACCATGCACGAACCGATTGAGTGTCCCAAAGCCCACCGATGTCCCCTGAGGCCCGATGGCTTGCACATCCACCAGGCGAACCGCCGCCGTCCACAGCAAAAATGCGCCCAGCAGGCAAATGCCCGCTTTCCCGCTTTTCCGTTTTTCTTTTTTCATTTGCGTTTCCTGCCTTTCTGTATTTGACCTTTGCCAAACACAGCGTACAGCAGCGCCGGCAAAGCCGCAAGAAACGCGTTGTCACCTTTGCGACACCCTTCGTGTCATTGCCATTTAAGCAGCATCAGCACCTTTATGGTCAGAAACAGGAACAGCAGCACCGCCGCATAGGGCTGGGCGCTGATGATAAAAAGAAGCACCGCCGCCATATTCCATGCCAGGGACACCTTGCGCCCGATGTCTGCCCAAAAGGCCCGCCGACAGTTTTGCAGTGCCAGGGTCACAACGCCCACCAGGAGCATCCCCGCCACCGCGGCAAAATACGCCGCCTTCAGGTACCCAGGGGTGCCGGCAAGGGCGATCAGAGATACCGCCTGCACCGCCTCCGCTCCCTTCTGTCCCAAAAGCGGCAGAAAAAAGAGCAGTACGGCGCCGCAATCCAGCAGGCCGAACACCAGGTCATGCGTATGCTTTTCTTTTTTCCGGGTGTCCTCCTCCGCAATGGTCAGCAGCTCCTGTCCGGAAAGCAGCCCATCCACCGTGACACCGAAAAATCCCGCGATGCGCTTCAGGGAATCGATGTTGGGATAGCCTCTGCCGGACTCCCACTTGGAAATGGCCGTCCGGGACACATACAGCACCCGGGCCAGCTCCTCCTGGGTAAGGCCTTTTTGTTTTCGCAGTTCCTGCAATTTTTCGTAAAATTCCATAGCCGCCGCTCTTTCCGAAAACCGCCCTTCGGGGGATTTTCTCTTTTTCCTGATTGTATCACAAACCGTCGGCTTGGGCAATCGGATCCTGGAGAAAATGGCAAAGATCTGCCGGATCGGTTGGCATCCTGCCGGCTATGCATAAAGACAGCCATCCGAATGGATGACTGTCTTTTTGGTGCGATATACAGCAGCAAATTATTCTTCAATAATAACCAGCGGCTTAATCAGGTCACGGGGCTTATCCTTCATCAGCATGAGGGCCGCCTCCACATTCTCAAAGCCCACAAATCTATGGGTGATCAGCTTTTCGGGATGGATACGGCCTGCCATTACCAGGTTCGCCAGCTTTTCCATGCGCAGTCTGCCACCGGGCATCAAACCGCCGCGGATCTGCTTGTGACTCATGCCGCAACCCCATTCCACTCTGGGAATACTTACGCTGTCGCCCTCGCCCAGGTAGTTCACATTACCAATGATTCCGCCGGGCTTGAGCATCTTGATGGCCTGTGCGAAGGTGTCGTTGTCACCGCCGGCAATCACGATCTTATCAACGCCCTTGCCGTTGGTCTTGGCCATAATCTGCTCCACAATGTCACCGTTTTTGTAGTTGATGATCTCAGAAGCGCCAAACTCCAGGGCGAGATCGCAGCAGTTCTTTCTGGATCCCACAGCATAAATGGTAGAGGCGCCACGAATTGCAGCAGCAGCAACGGCCATCAGGCCAACAGGGCCGATACCGATCACCGCGACGGTGTCACCGAACTGAATATCCGCCAGTTCTACGCCATGGAAGCCGGTGGGAACCATATCCGCCAGCATGCATGCAGCCGCCAGGTCCATCCCCTCGGGAAGATGTGCCAGGTTGCCGTCCGCATCGTTCACATGGAAGTATTCTCCAAATACGCCGTCCTTGAAGTTGGAGAATTTCCAGCCGGAGAGCATACCACCGGAGTGCATCGCATAGCCGCCCTGCGCCTCCAGGGAATTCCAGTCAGGGGTGATGGCCGCGATCAGGACTCTGTCGCCGGGCTTAAAGTCCTTCACCTCGGAACCAACCTCAACCACTTCGCCAACGGCCTCGTGGCCCAGGATCATCTCATTACGGTCGCCAAGCGCGCCGGACCAGACGGTGTGAATATCCGACGTACAGGGCGCCAGTGCCACAGGCTTACAAATCGCGTCACAGGGTCCGCAGGTGGGTCTTTCCTTCTCAATCCAACCCGTCCGACCAATTTTCATCATAGCAAATCCCTTCATTGTAGAAACCTCACTTTACTCATTTTTTGAAACATGGTGTGAAATGCCATGGCGCCCGACACGCCAATTTTTGAAACAGGATCGTTCTGTTCCTCCAATCGGTAGCGCTGGAAACAGATTGCCATGAACATCCCACAGGTATTTTCCTTGTCTATAGTATAATAAACGCAACAGGAAAAGTATGTGATAAAGTCACGGATTTACAACGCGGCCAGCCAATTTTTTTACAACCACCACGCCACCGCTCCGCGGCGAACCAGGCCGCACGCGCCTTGCATCTGCGTCCGGGGTGTGGCGCTTGCCGGCTATAAAAAAGGCAGCCATCCGAAGGGATGGCTGCCTTTTGGGGTACGGGTGTAGATTAGGGATCAAAAGCCGGCTGGTGGCTCTGCTGCAGTTTTTGAATCGCCTTATGAAACTGTACCGCAAACAGAACCGCGGTAAAGGTAACGGCAATGATGTCCGCAATGGGTTCGGCCAGGTAGACGCCCATGGCCTTGTCCGCCACAAATTGGGGGACAAGATAAATCAGCGGCAGCAACAGCACAAACTTCCGTACCACCGCCACAATGATCGAGCAAAGCGCGTTGCCGATGGAAACGAACGTCATTTGGCAAGCGATCTGAATACCGAAGATCACCATGCCGGCCATATAGATCCGCAACGCCTTTGCTGTAAAGTCCAAAAGCGCCGCATCCGCGCAGAAAATGCCCGCAAAGGTCTTGGGGAAAAGCAGCACCGCCGTTCCCACCAGCACCGAATAACTCAGGCAGGTGACCAGCAACAGGCGGAAGGTCTTTTTGACCCGCTCCGCATTTTTTGCGCCGTAGTTATAGCTGGTGATGGGCTGCGCGCCCTGGCCGATCCCCTGCATGGGCAGCATCGCAAACTGCATCACGCTGGTCAGGATCGTCATGGCGCCAACCGCCACATCGCCGCCATATTTCAGTAACGAAGAATTAAAGGCAACGGAGATCACGCTTTCGCTGGCCTGCATGATAAAGGTTGCCGTTCCCAGGGCAATACACGGAAGTACAACGCGGGGTCTGATGCGGAAATATTGCTTCTTCAGCTTCAGTGTGGACTTCTTGCCCAACAGCAGGCTGACCACCCAGGCGCAGGAGATCCCCTGGGAAAGGATCGTTGCCAACGCAGCGCCGGCAACACCCATATCCAACACAAAAATAAAGATGGGATCCAAAATAATATTACACAAGGCACCGATCATAACGGTGAACATCGCCATCTTTGCGTTTCCCTGGGCGGTGACATAGGCGTTCATGCCCAGGGTCAGCTGTACAAAAATCGTTCCCAGGGCATAGATGTTCATGTACCGCGTGGCATAGCCTATGGTATTTTCGCTGGCGCCGAAGGCCCACAAAAGGTCCTCACCAAAAATCACCAGAAGGATCGTGAGCAGCAGGGACACCAGGATCTGCAGCGTAAAGCAGTTTCCCATGGTTTCTTCCGCTTTGTCGTAGTCCCCTTCCCCCATGAAGATGGAAGCTCTGGGCGCGCCGCTGGAGCAGATCAATGCGGCAAAGGCCGACACAAACAGCAGGATCGGTGTGCAAACACCCACGCCGGTCAATGCCAACGAGCCGTCCACAGGCATATGCCCCAGGTAAATCCGATCTACGATATTGTAGAGCATGTTGACCAACTGTGCCACAACGGTGGGAATCGCCAGCTTGAGCAGCAGCTTTCCAATCGGCTCTGTTCCTAAAAATTCTTTGCTTTTTACCATTGCAGTTCTCCTTCATGCGCACAAGCGATGCACATCGAAATGATTGTAACACAGCAAGCCCGCTGCCGCAACCCCCTTCCATCGCACCACAAAGGACTACATTACATCACAACGATCGGTTAACGGCACCGAACACACATTTTCCATAAGCTTTCGAGGTGCTATTATGAAGAAAACCAAAATCAAACTGGACGATATCGAACGTCGCATCCTAGTCAAATTACTCTATGAGAAGCGTAATGAATTGATCCGCGAGGGTCGCTATACGGATGCCATTGACGAGCTGATCTTAAAGATCATTGACGCAAAGGGGTGCTGATATGGAGAATATTGCAAAACGGCTCAACGCCTACATAACCGCCCATCCCTTTGATCCCGGCAATAGCGATTGCGAAACTGTCCTGGATCAGCTATACCAAGCCTACGCAGAATCCCACGAAAGCGACCCACCGGAGATCTGCGACGGCTTCAAAGAATTGGATGACCTTTTGGGCAGCTTGCCCCTGGATGATAACAATGCCGTGTGGAACCTCTGTTGCCAACTATGCACAGACTATGAACACAAGGCCTTCCTCGACGGTCTCCAATACGGTGCGCACTTGATTTTAGAATTGAACAAATAAACTAGAGCCACAGCTTCATCCGAAGCTGTGGCTCTTATCTAACATCATGCCTATATTCGTTTCCCCATGATCTAAATTACTTATTAATGCAGTCAATGGAAAACCCGTCATTTTTCTTGCACACAATTCGCAGTTTGTGCGGTAATTTAATTTTATGAGAACTCAATTGATAGGACCAAAGCATCATATCAAGCAATGCTTGTTGGGAAAAAGAGGCTCCTGATCCTCCATCAAACGAAGTTATCCCTGCACCTAGAATAGGAACACATACATCTAGATCACCATAATAGTTTTCAATTTCTTTCCAGAGCAAATCTAAACACTCAAGATATTCATCGCGCGAAAAGAAACGGCCTTTGCCTCTTTCGTCCAACCTGGCAAATGCCATCAATAAGTCGTTGCCATTAGGGACTATTGTTCCCGAATCATAGCGTATTTTACCTTGATATTTTGACTTACCTCGTGCGGGCCTAACATTTGCTGCATCAATCAAATTCTGTATATCCAGTTCCGGTTGTACTAATAAATACTGACCACATATTGAGGTAGGATTGATATCTGCGATGCCGGTACCAACTTTAGTTGTAAAACATTCATCAAAGTTGATTACCCGCTTGCATTTCTTTGTTTTAAGTATATCGCCGTACTCAACCCGGACTATATAGTTGTCTCCTTTGATTGTGACCCATCTACGGATCAGCAACCAAATGAAATAAAGTAGCGCAGTTATACCCCAAACAACAAAAAAACAAAGCAATCTCGATAGTACCGTATTAACTACTGCTGCATCCCAATGTGCTATCCATGCGCATCTTTGAAGCGTTTCCTTTGTTATCCAACTATTGCTTTGGAAAAACTTTTCTGGTACAAACATGAATATGCCTGTGATCACAGCAAATGCCCCTGTTGTGCTTTTTTTAATAAACTTAAGCAAAACCAAGCACCTCTTTTATATACGAATAGTCGCCAACCTTCTTGCCTGAGTTATCAATTGTCCAAAACGGTCTTGCGTAATCCTCATAACCACTCATATAGGATGGTAGCCATTTTTCTTCATGCCGAGTTGAGTTATAAACAATTACCACTGTTTTTCTCTTCTTTTTAGCTTGCTCAAACTCATGCCGAAGATAGGAATATTTATTAATGCTACCACAATTATCATTCGGTCCAGGGGATGATGTACTAGATACTTTGCACCTTTTAGAGCCGCATGCATTCTGTTTATATGGCGTGCAGAAACATTGATCTTGCTCCTTAGATACACGATCACAGTGACTTCCAGCTGTGCGATACTTTGTCATATCTCCAACAACAAAAATTACCACTGATGACGCATTTATTTGCCGATTAAACTCTGCCTTCAAATCGCAAATACGGCAGTCGTCATTATCCGCTACACTACCGGAAGCGACTTTAGACATATCAATAAAATCAACTTTATGCAGGTTATCGCTTCCCCATTTGTTCAGCTCATTTACAACAGCTTGATCGCCATTGGTCGAATCATAATCAGCACTGATATAGACTTGTTTGCTCATATAAATCGCACTCCTTTTTATATGCCGCAGTGTAGCTGTATTTTTTATATTGTTCGGTCGTTTTTCAAAACCGCTGTGAGCAAATCGCCCTTGTATTTATACTCCGCATAGAGGATCTTGGCACCGCGGTCGAGGTGGGCCTTGAGATACTTTTGGAAATAGTCATCATCGTTGATATGCTGCTTTTCAAACATTTCTATCAAGGCCTTATACAGATCGTCCCATTCGCCGGTTATTGTTTGTCGGTTTAGTTCTAATCCATAGGTGTCAGAATGGAAATCCTGCTCTTTCAGCGGTTTGCCACTTTTTAGCGACATAGAAATAGACATCTTCGACAAGACGAATGGCGCATAGCCAGTGCTGGCGCCAATCTCTTCGAAGTATTCCATTGTCTTTTTTGATGTTTTAATCTTAAATACCATGTTACACCTCGAAGTATGTGTCTTGCACAACGACCGTCTTTTTGTTATCCGTATTCTCCAGCAAGTAGGTAGCCGCAATATGATCTCTCAAAATCTGCACATGGCTAGAATTGATCTCCTCGTTGGTAGACAAAATGAACACCTGGCCCTTCAACTTTCTGAAGAAATATTTAGAGATATTGTGGCGATGTTCTGTGTCAATTCGCGCAAAAGGTGTATCAATAATAAAGGGAATCTCATGACGACCCAATTGCACCAGTGAGTGATACAGTGCCATAATGAAGATCTGCTTTTCGCCATTAGATAGGGATGCTTGATCAATCCGGATTGGCAATTCTACACCATCCTTCTGAAGGCTGTTGCAGTAGTTTAACAATTCCTGCATCGTTTCAGTACCGGAGATCTTCTTCAGCTTAGCAATCGCATCTGCACCAATTACAGAAGCCAATTGTTCTTCAGAATTTGATTGCAGTGCATCGATCAGCGCAGAACGCAAAACAACTTCGTTGCGGAACAAGAAGATGTTGAAATCATCATCGATTTTTATATCATCGATGAACTTG
This sequence comes from Faecousia sp., assembly GCA_045660725.1. GTDB lineage: Bacteria > Bacillota > Clostridia > Oscillospirales > Oscillospiraceae > Faecousia. The sequence continues at coordinate 14,242 of JAZREG010000100.1, read as the reverse complement.
GTCTTGCGCATGAGCGTGCGAATCTCAACGCGGAATCGATCTTCCACTTTAGAAATTTGCTGGCGGTACAAAATGCTCTGCAGCTTATCCAGCATCAGAATTGCCTTTGCAGAAATATCGTTAATGGATGCTTTCTTCAGATCCCCTTCTAATTTGGTTTGAGTTCTAGTTAGCTCCAGACGAGATTGCAGGAGGACCTCTTTTTGCTTTGCAATTTCTTGCTCTAAATTGACCCGATAATCCAAGAAAACACTTTTGCGTTCGAACAGTTCTGCTCGTTTTCTCATGTATTCCTGTACTGCAAGCAGATTACTATTGTCCAGTTCTTCACGTAATTTAGCAGAACGATTGATAGAGTTTCTGATTGCATTGCGATGCTTTTCGATCTTGGCCGAGTCAAAACTTGTGATCGTGCTGATTTGCGCTAACAGCTTAACACACTGCTCAAAAGAAAGGTCCAAAATCGGTTTCGCTTCACCTCCGTACAAGCAGGACGCTAGAGAGCGCATCTGATCTAAAGACTCTCCGGCAAGTTCTGCCATTTCTGGAACAGCAAGAATCTCGCAGAAGCTTTGATATTTCTTTTGATCATTTTCTGCAGTAATTTGACCTTTTAACGCTTGGAGCTGATCACGAATAATTAAAAACGGCACTATTTCATTAGCCCATTTGCGTAAAACAGCATTCCAAACTTCGCGTTTCTTTTCTTCTTCTTTGAGTTTGCCGATTTTTTCGTTCCATTCTTCTTGGGTGATACCGCCGGATTGCTCATATTTCTTTTCTAACGCGACAATCTCTGCTTCGCATGCATCCAAGTCACTGATGCAAGATTCCATCTGTGTCAGCAGTTCTTGATACTTGACATCTTCAACCTCCGCTGCTTGCTTTGCATGCAAATACTCATCCAAAGCTGCAGAAGAAGATGCGCTACCACCGCTAATGCGCTTGAAATTACGGCGCATAATATCGAAGGTATCATAACCACACAGTGTTAAGAATGCCTCCTTAATCCGCGCATTACTACCTTCGTTCATGAAGAAATCCGCAATTTTTTCGCCATCGAAAAAGTACAGATTAAACAGCTCGGGAGGAATTAGGGAGAGTAAGTATTTTTCAAAATCGGCGACCTCACCAGTACTTAGCAGCTCACCGTTTTTCGCAATCATAAATGTTTCAGCCAAAGATTCATCCAGCACCCAGGATCGGGTCAGTTCGTAAATATCCAAATCCCGTCCATTGCTCAGCGTAATCTGCATAGAAACACTGGCATGAGTTGGTTTTGTCAATTTTGCGGTATTATTGATTTGCTTGGAAATAGCACGCGTATAAAAAGCGTTGTAATTCTTATATCCCATACTCATGTAACCGTAAAGGCACACGCGCATTGCGGTGAACAGTGTGGTCTTACCGGCACCGTTCTTACCACCTACAAGGATAATATTTCGGCCATTCTCTGTGCTTGTATCAAAGATCGTCTCACCTTCGTACGAGCCGAAATTATTAAGAACAATTTTGTCAATTCTCATTGTTTAATCCCTTCTCGATACTTTCAAAGTGAAGCCATCCCTGGTTGATAATCTTATCAAAAGCTTTTGTAACCATTGTGCTTCTGGTATAGTTTTTGTTGGCCTCAATTTCCACAATCAATTTGGAAATCAGTTCAAATTCCACATCGTATTCTTCACACAACGCGCGTACCTGTGCAATAACTTCTGCATCAAATACTGGAACTTTATAGTCGTCCCAAGGCAATCTGGTGCCCTTTACTTCGTAGTAGATCTCAACCAGCCGTCTTCTGCTCAAATCACCTTCGTGATCCCACATTGCATCAATGCACTTTAGTTCTTCAATGGTGATTAGCGGCAGACCAGTATCCACCTCCAGCTGAAGCAATCTGCGAAGCATCTCCTGCCGGGTTTCCATTGTAAACGGGCCTAATCCTAAAGATCCATCTGCCTTACGATACATCGCACCATTTCTGCGCTTAGTCTCACGAGCAGAAGGGGTAGAACGCATTTCCAGCATCCAATCCCGGTAGTCTCGCAACGGAACGAGCCAAGTTTCACCGCCATCAATAAACGCTTTTAGGGACTTGTCTTCCTTGACCATGGTGCAGATCCAGCAACCAAACCGAGAATTGCCGGTAACCGGAATCTTATCCTCATCAATTTCGCCGATTACACTCTGCTCCTCACCCAAATGCAAATGCTCGCCCTGGTACAGAGAGAAGAGATACTTATTGTCAGAACCCCACGGAGACTTTGCATCATCCTTCAAGAGGAAGCGCCAAACTTGCTCGTTGGGAATCTCGGTCAGCGGATTGTAAACATAGGCATTTTCGATATCCTTATGTGGAATCAGCAACTTGCCTTCAATTTCTCTTGCCCGGATGTGATTGGCGCGATATGTACTTTCAGCCTTTCTCACACCCAGTAAGATAACGATCTCACCGTTGTTGCGGATCGTCTCCATTGTGTACGCATTCATCGGTTGGATCTTCAGGCGCTCAGTACACCACCGGAATCCGGGAGGCTCCGGAGTGGGATATCCTAAGCCGATCACCTTTGACCAGAAGGTATCTTCCACCTTCGGGTAAATGATATCTGCTCTAACATTCAAATGACCGCAATTCTCGTTAATCATTTTGGACATTTGATGCATATAGTTCTGAACAATAGGGTTTTCCACCATCGTATCAGAAGACACGATGTACACTGTTTTATTCCGCTTTTCTGCCGGTAACCGCTGCAGCATCTGCAAAACAAGGCAGCACAACATAGTGGAGTCTTTACCTCCACTAAAACCGATCATCCATGGCCGGTTATCGTACTGATAGACCAGTGCCATTTCTTGAATAATATCTTCAAAAACAGCAAATTCACCTGTATATGCCATCTTACTTTTTCTCCGTAAACTGTTTCTCTTTTTGTTTTTCTTCCTTTGTCAGCGGAAGACCAATTTCCATTTTAATGAGGGCACATGTTAGCGACACTGCCTCTTCGCTAAACAGCACTTTACCGTTCTCGCGGATCGCACGGTTCACCCACATTTTATTGGAACGCAGCCAGTCAATCTTCTGCAATTTCGCAAGGTACTCTGCCATATTCAGTTTGCGATCATCATAGAAGCATCGTCCCAGCTTGCCAAAAGCACTGATTGTAATAGCAAGTGCTACAATGTAGTTCTCACGGAGAGCCTTCTTCGTCAGTGTCTTATCATACACCTCTTGCCACTCTGTGATATTGCTTGCCACCAGTTTCCAGAAACTCAGTAAGAACCCTACATCCTCATTACTGCAACGAGGTCCGTGCAAGATCTTTTGGTTGGCTTTATAGATCATATTTAGGGTGAATAAACTGGAAGAGTTCTTGCCCAACACATCTCGTTCTTTGTCCGTATATCGCGCAAAGAAAGGAATGGCATCAATCACATTTTTAGTGGCAACAGCAATTTCATCCCTGGTATCATACAGTGTTGCCAAGGAATTGGATGTCTTGACCGCATGCTTGTTCAAGTCTGTAAACATCTGCTGGCTACGTGCCAAGCCATCGTCCCGGAAGAACACGATCGAAATCGTTTCGTTCTCTAGCGAGCGATCTTCCTGAATGGCTGCCTCAATTGCTGCCTTACGGTGCTGACCATCATTAATCAAGAACACTGCTTCCATATCCACTTCCAACACGCCGATATCATCATGCACAGAGGGGATGAAACGGAACTCTCCGTCAATGGATGCAGATAAGGCAGAAAAGACATAGCTTTCTCTATTCTCCAGGATATACTGCTTGATTTCCGGGATGCGAATCTCATTGATCCGGCGCTGTGCTCTATATTCCGGAAGAACAATTTCTTCCTCTGCCGGGAACAACCGTGTAAGCAGTTTTAAGGGCACCATAGAGATAAAATACTCACGGCCAGCCTGGATTCCTTTTACTGCAGGAAAATTGTAAGTAAATTTCATAAAAGCACCTCACATAGAAAACGGGTGGTATACTTAAGTATATACTTAAGTATACCACCCGTATATGTGGTTGTCAATATTTCGCCTAATTATTCGTCGTACAAAAGGAGATCATCGGGCAGCGCCTCAATATCCAGGTTTCGTCCTTCAACAGTAGAGACCAGGAAATTCTTGATGTTGTCCATGGACTCCAACGGAGAGTTGCCAATCAGCTCCACCAGCTTTGTAACACCAAAATTAGCAAACTCGGTCAAAAAACCGACCTTGTTGAATTCGGTCTTTTCACCAAAGGCAAGTTCCAAACGCTCATCTTCTGTGAACGCTTCCGTGGTTGTGGAAAGAACTGCAGCCTGGAACATATAGTCCATTTTGCCATTGTCGTTGTTGTAGAACACATTTCGACCGATGCTCTTGTACTCTTCGCCGTTTTCTTCCGGCTTCTCAATTCGTTGGTCATACATAATGCCAATCGACATTGCCAGCATATAAAGCATATAGTGGGGACGCGTAGCAAAAATCTTAGAAAATGCGTTAATCGCCTGGTTCCAGGCAGTTCCTCGCAGATGGACTTCAGATGTTATTTCCATAAGTGTCCCTCCTCAATTCTTGCCACATTCTTTTCCTCGTTACTGACAATTGTCCAAACACGGCCAATATTTTCTTCCGCAAATACACCGTGCAGGTCATCCTTGGAGAACAGAATCACCTGGGGTGCAAATTCCGGAATCATATTCACCACATTCTGTCGCTGATCCGGATCAAGCTTAGAGAACGGGCCGTCCAATACAAGAGGGTATTCCTTTGCAGACAACTGCTCTTCACTACGGAGCATCTTCAAAATGCCACCGATATAGGCAAAGGACACCACCGCAAACTGACCTTCAGACTTGGATTCATCGTTAAAGCTGTCGGTAACACGCACGGAGAATTCCGGACTTACCGCCACTTTACGCTTGCTGGTCAGCATTGCATCAATCAAAGATTGGATGTTTGCCTCCAGGCTCTGGCTATAGGTAAGCGAAGCCTGTTCCAGCTTTCTGCGGAAATATGCCGCCACCTGCTCCATAATTTGGATTTTACCGTTCACCTTGACCGCAGCAGCATTCTCCTGCGTATACTGATCGAAAAGCTTCATTTGCTGCTTCAGCAAAATCTCTAATTTCTTCTTTTCTGTATTCAGCGCCATAATCCGCTGCTCCAGATCTCGAAGATCGCTCTCTGCCTGCTGACGGGCAACAATCAACGACTCAATATCCGGACTCTTCTTTTCGGCTTCGTCCAGTTCACGAATTCGGTTATCGCACTCGCTAGCCTGTTCGTTATTTTCCAGTACAGTCATTATGTAAGCCTCAATGCGGGATTTATCATAACCCTTGCCCCAAATACGCGCTGTGTTAGAAAACTCTTGATACAAGCTGGAAAACGATTTAGGCGGCAACATGCTCAGGTATGCCTCGATATGAGCCTTCTCCTCTGCACACAGAGGACGTCCGCAAACACATTCTGTAGTGCCGGCAGCCAGCAGATAGTTGATCAACTTTTTATTTACGCCACCGGGTAGTTTCTGCTGCTCAACTTTCAAGTGGATCTTTTTCTTTGCATCCGCTACTGCTTTAGAGATTAACAACTGTGGGAACATATCCAAAACAGCATCGCCAAAACTCGCCTGAGCAGCTTCTGCATTCTTCAGGAATATATCCCGTTGCGTTTTACAAGCCTTGCGTTGGCGTTCATAATCGCTCTTGGATTTGTGGCCGCCGATCTTTTCAGACAACTCCACCAGTAAATTTTGCTTAGCTGTTTGTTCCGCAGTTGCATCTGCAATGTCCTGCTCAAACTTAGCCAGCCGCACTTGAATTTGTTCAATATTCGTTTTAGTTGCAGAAATTTGACTGCCGCTGGAAATCGTGCCCTTACTTAAATACAGCTTGCCGAGAACCGTTGTGCGCAGATCTGTACGGCCAATGTGAGCAATAGCAGATTCCACCACATCCAAGTCGAACATGGAGTATAGCGCTTTGCGTAATTTACCAGCAGAGTCCTTTCCTTTCACTCGCAGGTCTGCAATCATACTTTCGCCATCGAAGAAGAAGTAATCAGACAAACCGGAGGGAAGCAATTTTTCGATGACATCCCTGGGACGATCCACCCGTCTCCAGTTATAGTCCTCATCCATTTTGCTTAGAGACATATCCTCGCCGATCTTCTCTGCTTCATCCACACCTTTTCTATAGGTGTAGGTTCTGCGGAGGGAATATTCAGCGCCATCGTGTTCAAAGTCAATACATCCCATCACCTGGAAGGTATCGCCAAAGGAACACTCACTTTCATACTGCAGATTATAAAGGCGCTCCGTGGTGGTCTTATTGAAATGCACCTGTCCGTAGAACACCCACTGAAACAGCTGGTGCAGTGTGGTTTTACCATCACCGTTCTTGCCGTAAACAATGGTCACCTTGCCATCTGTGGAGCATTTAATCTCGCCGTGATCTTTAAAGTTACGGAAATTTTCAAATTCGATTTTACGTATCTTCATTGGTCTGTCACACGCTCCAATTCATCTAAAATCGATTGAACCACATTGTTCCGCTGCTGATTATCCGCAGCAAGGCGGCTGTTCTGCAGTTGGCGCTCTTTCTCCTCGATAAATGTAATCATCTGACTTACAATCTCTTGCTCATTCATCAAGTGTGCCCTCCATATCATCGTAATCGTAAACATCCACATCTTCAACAGTAAGTCCATACGCGCAAAGATGCTCTGTCAAGTCCGCTTCCAAATCTTTCCAGTTAAGCGCAAGCCGTGCATACTCGTGGAATCGGCGTAATTCTATTTTTGCCCAGCTCTGCAGATCAGTGGAAGGCAATACAACAACATCGTAAATGTTTGCAGATTCCTTACCGTTGTATTTTCTCAAAATACGACCGCGGCGCTGCACAAATTCACGGTAGTCATCGTTACTGGAAAGAATTAACGCACTTTTAATAGACGGAATATTAATACCTTCGTCCAAGCAACGAATGGCTGCAAGTGCCGATATTTCGCCCTTGTTGAAAGCATCCACCAGTTCCATACGATCTGCCATGTTTTCACTGGCAGTAAATTGCCTAGACTTGAATCCGTGTGCTGTCAGCACCCGCTTCACCTGCTGAATGTGCCGCAGCTCCTCACCACGATCATCAAACAGCTTTCCGTCACCACAGTATACCACAAAATGGTCCTTCTCTGCAACCTTGGCAAGAATCTCGTCAATTCTTGTCTGCTTTTCTTCTGCCATAGAAATCACACGCAGGCGATTGCGCAGTGACTTTACAAGCTGATCCGGGTTAATACAAATACCGTTTTTGAAACAGGAAAGGATTCTTTGCGTATGGTACTTAAACTTGCCCTCTTCCTCACCGGTAGGATACACATAGATTGGATAGTAGTTATAGGGCACCAGGAAGCCACGCTCCAACGCAACCTCAATAGGCAAGTTGAATACTTGACCACCAAAGAACGCCATCAATTCCAATCCACGCTGTGCAGACGAACCGCTAAAGGGAGTTGCGCTCAAGCCGAGCATATACGGAAACACTTTTTTCAAGGACTCCGGCCGATCTGTAAAGCGGTGCGCCTCATCCACAATTAGTAGCTTCTCATCGTCAGATTTCAAAATAGTCTTCATAAAGCGTTCCATTTGGAAAGACGCAATCGTAGAAATAACGATGATTTGATTGCCGGGATTATACCGCTTCCGGATAATTTCCTGGGTCAATTGCTGTTCCCAGGTCGGATTCTCCGAAGAAACCATAATGAGTTTCGCATCTGGGAACACCTTTTCCACATCTTCCGCCCACTGACGGATCAAATGCTTATATGGCGCACAGATTACGATCATAGCAGCCTTTGTTTCCAGCAGTTTCTTTGCAGAATAAATAGCTGTCCAAGTCTTACCGGTACCGGTTGCCATCACATAGAAGCCATGGTAGCCATTCGCCACCCATGCCGCAATCGCTTCCTCCTGGTAGTCTCTCAAAACAATTGGATCGTTTGGCTTAGCTTCACTTTCCGCTTGTCTATTTGCCAAGATCTGCAAAATATTGGCCTTGGCAGATTCTCTATAGTTGTAGACTTTGACAAACGGGTTTGTCCCTTCCCAAAGGGCACGGAACTCCTCTTGTTCATCCTGAATACTTTCGTTCTCGGCATCCACCCAGCTCTTTACCACACGGATTTTTTCGTAGTTGTTCTGATATCCGTTTAGGCTAGCATTGGCAGATCCATAAAAAACAACAACATCGCCGACCGCATCTTTCAAAATACCAAGCTTATCATGGTAGATTCCTGCTGTTTCAGTAACAGCAATCTTAATATCCAATGTACCTTTTGCAATCAGCGTAGCCAACAGCTTCAGCTTTGCGTCATCCAGTGCATCAATTCCGGAAATAAAGTCCCGGGAGAAGGCATTGGTAATAATATCTTCTCGCTTCTGGTAACCAAGGTTGATCGCATTTACATCTTCTTCACTCAGTTGCGGACTTGCAACCAACTGAATGCGACCATCATTGCGTGCAAGAGCAACAATGCCATCAATGATCGGTTCAAAAACACTGGAGGAGAAAAATCCAACACTGCGCTGATACAATCTGGCCTGCTTTAATGTTGGCACCAGGAAAGACTTTGCAATATTCTCTTCTCCGCAGCTTATATAGCTTTTCTTAATATCTAGGTCTCGGAATCCCATAAGTCCTCCCCAAGCGAATCATCGGTAAGAATATCCGCCAAAATATCATCAATGTTATCTAGGTCAAGAATTTTCACAGTGCCTTGTCCTGCCGCATCTTCTGCCCTAACTGCCCCGGTATATTGCGTGAGATCCATTTTACTCACGGGTGCAACCAGAGGCACTGCATATCTAAACTGCGGATAAGAAGCCGCAACCTCTACCTTAGTTGCCCATTTTTTCAGAGTGCTGTAGACCATCCAATCTGTCCAAGGCAGTTTTACCTTAGGGAATTGCCCCCAGCACCGCAGATCTTTAATTCGAACAGTTCCGTTGATCTCCGCCAAAATTAATGTTTCAATTTTAGTCGCGATTTCACGGTCAACCCCTGTATTCTCAATAACCTGCAATGTATCCGCATCCGTTAGGAAGAACTGATCGTTACATTCATCGATCAAGTCCAAATGAGACGGGACATTGATTTTACTATCCCTTATAAACTTGGAAATTTGGGCAACGGTAACCTTTGTGTGCTTATTCATGAAGTCACGCAAGCGATCTGCGGGACTAGAAATATCAACGCCCTTCTTCGCAATAAACGGCCGCGCAAATTCATAATGATTCTGGAACAGATACTCCAAAATGCTACCTGCACTGAATGGATAGAGGGCACCATTTCTGGTAAAAATCTCCGGTTTTTCTGCGTTTACAATTGCATAGACTTCCTTTGTGTGGTGAATACCGCCATCCGATACAACTCTCTGCATAACCAAATCAAGGTATTTTTTCTCATCCTCAGAAATCTTCAGCGAGTCCACATGGAAGAATGTACCACCATAGTAAGCCAAGACTTCCGGATCGCTTGTTGCTATGCTGATTGCAATTTCCGGCAAACCGGGAAAACGCTCAAATATTTGTTCCTTTGTAACAGGATAGTTAGAACACCAAATGAAGTTGACAATGCTGGGATAAATAGATGTAATGGACGGATCTTTGGAGATATAGTCTCGTGTAAAGAAGAACCGATCTCCATAGAGCTCGTGCAAAATACCTTGCAGATAATACTTATTATCCACGCCATGCTTCCGCAAATCATTCTCAAAGACAGCAAACAGAATATTGGTCATAAAGATGTCCATATCACTGTCTTCAATGTAATCGCAGATCCGTTGTGCCAGTTCCTTAGGAATATACTGTTTTTGCTTTAACCGATACCGACCACGACCACATAGGATACATATTCCTGCGATACGAGCAGACAATGCCCGATCATTTTCCGGCATTTTCACGGTGCCGTATTTATCAAGAATCTGCTTGCGGAATTGCACCAAAGTTGCCGGATCATAAGCATCAATACCGTCCGGATAGAACTCCTTGATGATTTCTGTGTATATCAAAGCCAACGACAAACGGCTCTTATAATACACTTCTCCGGACAAACGATATCCTTCCGCGATGGCTTTATCCACCAATTCGGCCGGTAAATCATACTCTTCTGCCGCTTCCGCATAAAACTTGGGGACATCCTTAACGTTGAAAAGTTCCGGCAGCTTTTCTACAAAGGCAAACGCACGCTCGTGGATGCTGTCATCACCGATGATAAAAACATCCAAATCCTTATCGTATGTAAAATTGCTACTTTCACAACCCCGCAACAGGAACAGCAGTTCCTGTAAATTCTCAGTGCAATACTCCGCCACATTTGCCGCTGTAACAATGGTTGCATTATTCTTATCCGCATTGATTTTGGAGATAATCTTAATACGCCCCTGCCGAGCATTAAATGCACGCTGCATCTTTGTTTCAAGCTGACGAATACGCTCACGAGTGAGTCCAAACTGTCTGCCGATTTGATCCAGTGTCTTCTTTTGAGCGCGTTGCTGCACCACCTGCTGATTTCTCTCATTGGGGTAAAGAACAGAAAACAGATGTGCAATTTCTTCCTTCAGATCATACTTACACCAAACCAGGAAACGGTTTGCCAAAGAGAAAGACACAGCGTCCAAATCATTGCTGGTTACAATCGCACTAAGCGGAGCGTCCGGTGCTGGATATAGACCCAGTAATTTCTCACGCTCATTTTCATGGCGTGTAAAAGTATTGATGTATGCAACCGCTTGGTTACTTCTTCTGTGAGAAGGCACTTCCTCCAACGCTGTTTGCAGTTCTTGCTGCCAGGTGATTCTTTGGCCAAACTCACGAACCATTCCCAAAATAGGAATAATCTTTTCCGGCTCATCTAAACAAGCTAAAGCCAGTTCATCGCCCAGTGCTTCTTGAGCTTCAATACACTGCGCAACAAATTCATTATCAGACTCAAGCAATTCTTCCCCAACAAGGAATGAGAAATCTCCGCCGGCCATCAAACGATGTTCTTCCGGTGTAAATATTCTTGTTGTCGGTCTATTTTCCTCACGCAACGCTACAAGTCGTGCATCTATTTCTTCTGAGCAAGTTCTGCCAAAGTTACGCAGACTTCGCAACTGATCATCGGTCTTTTCCAGCAACTGTGCAATTGTTGTAATATTGCTACGCATTAATACATTGGAAACGCGCACCGAAAACGGAATAGATAGGACTTCAACATCTGCATAGTCTTCCGGCTTCATGCCGTATTTCTCACCCAAGGTTACCCCCTCGGATTCCGGCAGTGAAGCCACCGGAAAGGCTTGTGGCTGTGATGTAGAGTGAACAGTTGTTTCAGCTGGACGGCTGTCATCGAGTGTAGCAAGTTCCCTTTCAATTTCTTCCAAACAGCCAATGCCAAAACCTTCAATTTTCATCATCATCGCCGGAGTCATACGGAGCAAATCCATAATCGTAATAATCCCTGCCTGCCGCATCCGCTTTGCTGTGCGGTTTGAGAAAAGGAGTGCCTTTACCGATTCGTTAGCAAATTTTCTCTCGTCCAGCATATATAGTTCTGCAAATGTTATATTACTTTGCGGATCGATCATTATAGTAGCACTCCTTTCTTTCGAATTTAAGCATCAAAACATTTTTACATAATACAGCAAATTTATAGCCGTAGATCATCATGGTATACGCCCCCCTTATATCATGTATACCATATGATCTGTCCGATAAAATTCTCTTTTACTCTGGTAAAACATCCATAATATCATCTACTGTACATTCCAAAGCACTGCAAATCTTAGCAAGCACTTCCGTAGTAACATGGCCATTCTTGCCCATTTTGGTAAGGGAAGACGGACTAATACCGGCTTTTGAACAAAGCTCTTTTTTCTTCATATCCTTGTCGATCAGCAGCTTCCACAGCTTTTTATAACTGACAGCCATACGGATTCTCCTTCCAAACAAAAATGCTCCGCCGATAGGCAGAGCAAACAAAATACAATCTACTCACTGCCCAACAACGCAGGCAGCGTTGTTTTATATTATAACACGACAAAGTTTAAATTGCAACAAAAATGACGATATCGCAACATTTATGACGAAAACGAGAAATGACAGCACTTGAGGTGTCGCTTAAAAGCGACACCTCAACAAAATCTGTAAAATTGCACTTGCAATTTTTCTTTGGTTGTGTATAATCATTTTAGAACATTCGTTCTGCTTCAACAATTGAATAGGCGTCCCGACGGAATGGTTGAGATGAAATAGGCTGCGTAATTCCATCTCCAGGTCAGATTGCTTTGATATAACCGGTTCAGTTAAACCAGACTTGCTTTAAGCAGACATGAGAGGCCACCGGCAAGATAGCGCTCAGAAATGAGGGCTACCTTGTCGGTGGCTTTTTTTGTTTTTCTTAGGCAAAAACCGGTATGAAACAGACCTTTGTTCAAAACAGATGGGAGGTGAGATCCACCAGATAATGGCCTCAAAAAACGCCATGATGCATTGCATTTCGCAATTTTAACCAAACGGTAAAGGAAACGCAGTAATTTTAACCGTTTGGTTAAGGTGTTTTGGGTGTCACCCAGTTACAATTAGGTGGCTATCAAAGCACTCACCCGGCACAGAGAAAGGAGAATGACATGCCACGCTTATCTAAAAAAGCAAAACAGGAATGGGGTCTATTCCTGGATCCATGCACCGGACGGCGCAGTTACAACGAACTTTGCTGCCGTTGCACCCGCTCTTGCAAGCAAAGTTTTCGCGCTATTGTGGTGGCTTGTCCCCACTACGAAAGTAAGCGAAAAGAAAGGTGCTAAAAAACGCACCAAACCGCCGCAATTTTCGAAGATCGGTTGCGGTGATGAAAGTATCCGCCGCCGAAATAAACGCGCCGTACACGAGAATGAAAATCAAAAATACGCACCTTTTTCCTACAGAAAAAGTACCCTTCGAGTCTTACCTCGCAAACGGCGCAAATCGGCATTAACCCGACTCCGCTGAGAAGTCCCATAAATATATAAATAAATATATAACTTAGACCTACTTAGCTGAGAGAAGAAGTGTGAAGGAGTAGTAAGTAGTGGAAGACAAAATTTACACCTTAGAAGAAATGCGCAGCCTGGGAATCGACACTCTGAAATATAAACTCATGAACGAGCCTGGAGAAGTGATCGGCACACTGATGCTGAAAGCCGAATCTCGCAGACAAGGTCCGCGGCTATTTTTTGACCTTGAAGATGGTCGCTATATCATCACGCCCATCTTCATTTGGCAGCTGGGTAAAGGCATGCAAAACATCCCTACCGGGACAGTTGTGAAGCTGACCTATGTAAGAAACAGTACCGGCTACGTCCACCTTGAAAATGCCGTGCCGGTGTAAACGGCATCAGTGGCATTTTCTTAGCAAGCATCGTGGTTGGATATCCACAACCACATTTTCTTGGGGTAACCCCAAACCCTTATGAACTGAAAGGAGTCAATTATGAGAACACGAGATAAGCAGATCATCCTCCGGCTGACGGAGAAAGAATACGACGAATTAAAGGCCAATGTTGCCAAAACGAACCTATCTATGCAAGCCTATTTACGCACGATCATTGCTGGCATTCAACCGAAAGAACGGGTACCGATGAACCTGATTGAAACACTGCAAGGCTTGCAGAAAGTCAATACCCAATTGACGATCATTGCGCTGAATGCACGGATGCTGAACGAGATCGATGCCGATGCTTACTGGAAGGTAGTCAAAGAAATGGAATCTGTAAAAGGCAAGCTTTTGCAGGTAATGTATGGAGATTGAGAATATGAACTTTAAATTCTACAGAAATATTTTTAGCCAGGAGCAGGAGTACCGTGTGGGGCAAGTCCGCTATATCGTGGAATCCCACTTCTGCCCCTTCCCGGATCCGGAGCAGAAAACCATGCGTGATCGTGTGGAGAGATTGCTGACCGGAGATTTAGTTAATTTGACATTGCTTGAGGTAACGGATACAATAGAAGCAGAAAATGTGTGTTCGGTTGCCGGAAAGGAGAACTAAATGCAACCGAAGAATAACCCCATTGGTATTACTGCTCTATATTGCCGTCTGTCCCGTGATGACGGAGCTGACGGTGACAGTAATTCCATTTCCAATCAGAAAAGAATGCTTTCCAAATATGCCAAGGAGCATGGTTTTGATAATACCCGTTTCTATGTGGATGACGGCTACACCGGCACA
>JAZREG010000099.1:0-11709 GCA_045660725.1 Faecousia sp. | reverse complement strand
AACGACGGAGGCTGTCCTCTTCATAGTACTTGGTGGGGATGGCATAACGGTATGCCTTTGGAGGCATGGTCATGTGGAAAGCGGTATCGAAGACAGCGACCTGGGGGGTGGTGGGCATAACAGCCTGGCAAGCAGGGATGCCCATCAGGTTTGCGGGGTTATGCAGGGGGCCCAGGGGGATGCACTTTTCGATGGCCTTGATGACCTCGTCATTGATGATGCAGGAATCAAAGAATTCCATACCGCCGTGCAGCACGCGGTGACCGACAGCATCGATCTCCTCCACGGACTTGATGACGCCATGCTCAGCATCCTGCAGGATCGCCAGAGTAGCGGCAATGGCCTCGGAGTGAGTGGGCATGGGGATCTCCTTCACGACCTTGTTTTCGCCGACCTTGTGGTTCAGGCGGCCGTCAATGCCGATGCGCTCGCACAGGCCCTTGGCGGAAACGACACCGGTCTCGGGATCCATCAGCTGATACTTCAGGCTGGAGGAACCGGCATTGATGATCAGAATGTTCATTGGAATCTGCCTCCTAAAAAAATATTATTTTCTTTTTTCTTAACTTTGTGGTATGATAGCCATAGCTATGGATATTCTACCTCATTCTTTCCTTTTTCTCAAGTGCAAAACTGGAATTTTTTCTAAAAAAGAGGGATTTTTTTGAAGGTCATCGGCATCATCTGCGAATACAACCCCTTTCACCTGGGACACAAGAAGCAAATAGACCAAATCCGCCGGGAATTTGGCAGTGATTGCGGCATCGTTTGCCTTATGAGCGGCAACTATGTCCAGCGGGGCGCCCCCGCAATCTTTGACAAATCGGTGCGTGCCGCCGCCGCTTTGGAAGCAGGCGCGGATCTGGTGCTGGAGCTTCCGGTGACCTATGCTCTGTCCTCTGCGGAAGGATTTGCTGTCGGCGGTGTCACGATCCTGTCGGAGTTCTGCAACGCACTTTGCTTTGGCACTGAACACGGCACCAGGGAATCACTGATGGCCACCGCCCGGGAGCTGCTGTCTCCTGAATTTCCGGAGAAGCTCCGTACCTTCCTGGATCAGGGGCTGTCCTTCCCTGCCGCCAGGGCTGCTGCCCTGGAAAACAGCGCGCTGCTTCACAGTCCCAACGACATCCTGGCTGTGGAGTACTGCAAAGCGATCCTGGCCCAAAGCGCACCCATGGATATTTTCCCCATCCGACGTCAGGGCGGATATCACGATGACACCCCCGACCCTGAGAACCCTTCTGCGACCTCCCTGCGACGGCAGATCACCGCAGGCACATCCTGGCTCGACTTCGTGCCGGATTGCTCCCACAGCGCCCTGGAGGGCGCCACACCGCACACCCTGGAAGCCGGTGAACGGGCCGTTCTTGCCCGGTTGCGCACCATGACCGAAGGTGATTTTGAGGCGCTTCCATACGGTTCTGAGGGCCTGTGGCGCAAGCTGATGCATGCTGTACGAAACAGCGCCACCTTGCAGGAGATCATCGACAAAACGAAATCCAAGCGTTACACCCGTACCCGCATCGACCGAATGATCCTCTGCGCGTTTCTTGGCATTACCGCTGCGGACATCGCCTCCCCTGTCCCCTACGCCCGGGTTTTGGGATTTACGGATACTGGCCGAGCCGTTCTCAAAAACGCCCGTGAGCGCCTTCTGCTGCCCCACACAGGCGACATCCAGGACGATCCTTACCAGGACATTGAAAACCGCTGTGATGATCTCTACGGACTCTTTGCGTCTGACGACCCGGAGCCTGCTGGAAGATCCGCAAAACGGCGCGTGTACATCAAAAAATGATCCCACCATCAGGGCAGTACTTATTAGATAAACTTGAATTTGACGAAGGAGGTAATATTTTGTCTGCACCATTACGATGTCCGCAATGTCATAGTGCTGAGGACTGGAAAGAAGTCCCCAGTTTTGGACGAGGCATTCCGATAAATAACAATGTCCGTATTTTTGCGCCGAGAGGGATACTTACCATATTTTTTAAAATGCGATATAAATGCGGTAAATGTGGTTATACTGCAAAATATTCACAATGGTAATTCAATCAATTCGTTAATAAAGGGACAACTGAGGACGGGTGTCCCTTCAATGTCGATTGAAATATAGTTAGACAAATTCCAATTTGTCAAACAGTTAACCGCAGCACCGGTTCGGTGCTGCGGTTACATTTTATCTTCCGATTTCGTCGTAGTAAGCCATGGTCCGCTCGTGGGTGGCGGTGTTTTCCTTCACATTCTTGATGATGGCGGCCAGGTTCTTTATAGCAATCTCCGCGTAACGCTTGCCTCGTTCCGCGGTGGCCTTGCAGGGGTTGCCCACATAGTACATGGGGGTTTGGGCATACCACTCAATGCCGGTGGAAATATGCCGCAAGTCCAAGCCCTCCGGTGCCTTAGGCCGCTGGAACACCTCGTCCGGCACCATAGAAAGATCCACATCATCAGTCAGGTGCATCATGAGAGATGCCTCCCACTCACAGCCGTGGCCCCAGGGACGACCCTCGAAATCCTCCCGGATCTCTTCCATATCCGCACTGTAAATCAGGTTCAGCGGTTTCACACGGTACAGCGTATAGGGCTTGCGCTCGTAGAGAGCAGAATAGGTCAGCAGGCTCACGAAATCCGTGTTGCCCCCGTGGGCAGAGTAAATGATGATCTTCTTAAAGCCATTCCGGGCGATCTCGTCAAAGATGTTGAAATACAGTTGGATCAGCAGATCAGGCTTCAGATTCACTGCGCCCTTCATGGCAGCAGACTCATACACCGCACCCAGGTACATGGCGGGAAAAACCATGCAGGGTTCGATCTCCGCTGCCATCTCTGAAAAATGCTTTGCGTTAAAATAGTCGGTGCCTACGGGCATATGATGGCCGTGAGGTTCCAAAGAACCGATGGGGACGATGCAGGTATAGCCGCATTCTTCCAAAATCTTATCAAAATCTCCGGCACGGGTGTGTTCCCATTTCATATCCATTCCTCCCAATCACGGTACAAATACATCATTATTGCTGGGTCGGCTGCCCTGAGAGAAGACCCGACGCAGGATCTCCATACACAGCTCCTGGTCAAACACCGTGTAGCGCAGCAGCTCCAGGGGGGCCATGGCCTTGACCAGCTCCAGGAAGGTGCCTTCCGCACCCTTCAGGTCACCGGTACACAGGCACTTCATGCCGGCGGCATACCACTTGACAAAGCCCATATGCCACTTCAGGATATCCCAGCTGACATAGTTAGCCCGGTTCTCCGGCTTCCGGTTCTCCAGGATCACCGGCAGGAATCGCTCGGCCATCCTGCCCATTTCTTCATATCGCTCGGAGTAGTGGGGGCGCAGAAGGCCCTTGGCCACAATATCCACCTCGTACACACTCCGGCAGTAGGCAATGTCCGCCTGCTCATCCACAGCGTTCAGGAAATCAGCGGCAAGACGCCAATTGGGGCCAAAAGCCGCAGAGAAGTACTCTTCCAGCAGATCCTCATATTTGCGGGTATTATCAAACAGGCACTCACCGTAGACATAGAACGGGAAACCCGTGGGGAAAAAGCTGCGCTGGCTTCCATCCTCGATGATGCCGTCCAGGCCATGCTTGTGCAGGCCCTGAATGTCGTCATAGATGGTTCTAGCCAGGTGCATACCTGCCGGCTCGATGTAGTGACCATGGAAGAAATGATACTCGTAGCAGAAGCAATCGCCCTTCCACATCTTCTTCCACTGCTCCAAAAACGCCATATTCTGCGCCGTTCCCTTAGGACGGGGACTACGGTTGACCACATAAGGACACAGGGCCGAGTAGTCCGGATCCTTCATATAGGTCTCACAGTAAGACCGGCCATCCGGAGCAAAGAGCATGGTAAACCGCTTCGGATCCCGCAGGGTCTCGCAGGTGGGCGCCCACTTGGTATCGATGTAGGAAATGAACACGATCCGGGTATCCAAATTCCGCTTGGTCAGCTCCTCATCGATCTCATTCATGAGCATCATGTACCAATCCGAGGGGGTCTTCTTAGTACATTCGTCGCACTCACAATGATTCAGGGAAGCATCCGCCAGCCAAACATGGAGGAAATCCACATTGTTCTGCACCCGGGCGTACTCCGCCACATATTCTGCCACGATCCGACGGGAATCCGCATTGGAAAGGCACAGATTGGTGCAAAGGGCGTTATTCCGATACAGGATCCGCTCGCCATTGAGCATCGCCAGGCGCTGACGGATATCGTCGGTCAATTCCGCGTTATTGTCCTTCTTCCAACCGGCAGCGGTATCCAGGCCGAAGGGATCGGCCATGAAGCCATGGCCCTGATCGTGGAACAGCAGGCCACGCTTGGCGATCTCCGCCTCGCACTCCCGCTTCCATTGCAGGATCGTATCATAGGACAGGCTGGCCTCCGCTTCCAGGCAGCCGTAACGGTGCTGGTATGCCCGCTCGTAATAAAACTGCGGAATATCGAATTCGATCATGAAGGTGTTTAAGCCCACCTTCGGAGTAAAGTCGATGGCATCCATCATCAGCGGCTGGGTCTCGCCGCCTTCGTTACACTGACCGCGATAGCGGCTGGTAGCCTTGTGCTGATAGGAAACAGGCTTCAATTCTGTCACATTGGGGATCTGCTCGCCGTCCGGGCCGGGGAACAGCCAGTTGCAGCCCTGCTTTTTCAGGTACCGATACACTGCAAGCAGAACAGAACGAGGGTTAGAGCCGGCGATAATACCGCCATCGGCATCGGTCTGTACATAGACCACATCGTCAAGGAACAGGTCCTCTACCCCGGGATCCATGCCAAAATCGGACATCAGGCCCAGCCGGAAGCCGGCCTGCGCATTGGGATCGTAGCAGGAAGGGATGCGGCCGCAACGGGGCATCATCATCCGCAGGTACTTCTTCAGTTCCTGGGCTGCAAAGGTCACCACGGAGTCAGAATTTACGCGATAAATCGTATAAGCCACGGTGTTACCTCACTTTCTGATCTTAAAAATGCTGTTAAGTGCGTACATTGCAGAGAAATGATCATAGTTATTCATCCGCATCAGGTCGTAGGTGGCCATCTCCCGGCGGATCTGCTGGAAGATCTCCCAAGCCTTTTCTTCCTGATTCACCGCCTTGGCCATAACGGCAGCGGTGTACTTCTCCAGGAACTTGGCATGCCAACGCAGACTCTCCCAGGAAACAAACTTACACCGATCGGCCTGATCCATGTGGGCCTCGATCACAGGGCGGAAGTCCTCTGCCAGCTTGGCGATCTGCGCAAAATCATCCACCACATTGGGATTATAATAGGCGCCCACCGCCGGGTCGGCACTGTCACGACCACACAGGTACAGCCAGTTGGTCTTTTCCGAAATAGCGTCCAAATAGGTAACCACCTGGCGCCAATCCGGGCCGTATGCGGCGCAGAAGTACTCCTCCTCCAGTTCCTCAAAGCTGCGGGAAGGATCGTACTGGGCCTCACCGTAGACATAGAAGCAGAAACCATTGGGGAAGAATGCCCGCTGGCTGCCATCGGCCACCATGCCGCTGAGGCCGGCCTTGGCCTGGTTCACCGCGTCGGCATAAATGGTGCGGGCCATCATACGGCCACCCATATCGTACCACTGGAACATCCAGAAGTAATACTCGTAGCAGAACACATCCTGCTTCCAGACCCGCTTCCAATCCTGCAGGTAAGCCAGGTTGGCAGCCATGCCCTTGGGGTAATCCAGCTGATTCCGGATGTAGGGCTTCAGGGCCGCCATATCCGGCGTGTAGCCGTAATGCTCGGTATAGTGCCGACGAATGGGGGCAAACAGCAGAGCAAACCGCTCCGGATGCGCGATTTCTTCCTCCCGAGGCGCCCAGAAGGTATCCACATAGCAGATAAACACGATCCGGGTATCCAAATTTCGCGCGGTCAGCTCCTGGTCCAGTTCGTTCATCAGTACCATGTACCAGTCGGAAGGCAGCTTCTCCTGACAGGCTGCGCACTCACAATGATTATTGGTGCCATCGGACAGCCAAACATGCAGATAATCCACATGGTTCTGCTTTTCGCAGTAATCCGCTACCGCATCCACCATGATTTTCCGGGTGGCAGGACTAGACATACAGACATTGGTATCCACCGGGCGGCGGAAAACAAAACGCTTACCATTGAGCTGAGCGGCATGCTGATAAATGGGATCCTGCTCCTCCAGTGCCAATTCCTCAGGAGAAAGGCCCCGGATCTGCCGGAAGCCAAAAGGCTCGGAAGTCCAGCCGTGGCCCATATCATGGAGCATCAGACCCCGGCGCTCGATCTCCGCGTCACAGGCACGCTTCCACTGGAGCGCGGTCTGCTGGGAGATGGGGCCTTCGCTGTCCAGGTTATCCCAGGTGTGACTATAGAAATGGTCATAGTAGACGGTGGGCGCGTCCCCTTCCATCATGAAGGTATTCAGGCCGATCTTGGGCGTGAAGGCGATGGCATCCATCATCTGCCGCTGGATCTCAGAACCTTCGTTACACTGGCCACGGAAGCGCAGCGGAGGCTGGTGGCAATAATCCACAGCCACGAGGCCCTGGCGCATGGGGATCTTCTCTCCGTCCGGGCCGGGGAACAGCCAAATGCAGCCCTGCTTCTTCAGGAAGCGATACACTGCCTGCAGGACAGACCGGGGGTTAGAGCCGGCCAGGATGCCGCCCTGTTCATCGGTCTTTACATAGATATAGTCATCCAGGAGCGGATCGCTGACCCGGACATCCAAGCCAAAATCAGAGGTCAGGCCCAGCCGGAAACCGTCCTTTGCCTCAGGACACAGGCGGATCGGTACATCTCCGCACCGGGGCATCATCATCCGCAGGTACTTTTTCAGCTCCTGGGCCGCAAAATCCACAGTGTCATTTGCGTTCATCGTGTAGATCTGATACATAAATAACCTCCTGATATTGGAAAGTATCTTTGTTCCATCCTAACCTCTAGGGATTTTTTTGTCAATATCTGATTTGGTTTATATACCGGTAGACTACCGGGAATTTTACCAAACAAGCGGTTGCCAAACCCCGCACAAAAATGCTATACTGAAAGAAAGGAGTGAGTTTTATGACATTACTTTGGATTCTCTGCGGTATTCTTGCCGCAGCCCTGATCGCAAGCATTGCCATTTTGGTGGTATGCTTCCATATGGCGTATTTTGTGCCCAAGCATGCGCCGGTAGCCCCGGACGAATTCCCCATCCCTGACGGGGAGATCTATGAGCCTTATCGGGACACGATGGTGACCTGGATGAAGCAGGTGCGGGAGATGGAACCGGAAGCGGTCTCCATCGTCTCCTTCGACGGTCTGACCCTCCACGGAAAATATTACGAATTCGCCCCCGGCGCTCCCATCGAGCTGATGATGCACGGCTACAGAGGCCAGGCCGAGCGGGATTTGTGCGGCGGCGTCCTGCGGTGCTTTGCCCTGGGACACAGCGCCCTGATCATCGATCAGCGCGCCTGCGGCGCCAGCGATGGCCATGTGATCACCTTTGGCATCAAGGAATCCCGGGATTGCCTGTCCTGGGTCGAGTTTATGCGCTGCTATTTTGGAGAGGACGTGCGGATCATTCTCACCGGCATCTCCATGGGTGCTTCCACAGTACTGATGGCCGCCGGCGACCAGCTGCCGGAGCAGGTCATTGCGGTGCTGGCCGACTGCGGTTACAGCACCCCCAAGGCCATTATTCAGGAAGTGATTCGTCAGATGGGACTTCCTGTAATGCTTTCCTATCCCTTTGTCCGCCTCAGCGCCAAGCTTTTTGGCAGATTTGACATTGAGTCCAATGACCCCATCCGTGCCGCCGCAAATTGCAACGTTCCAGTGATCCTGTTCCATGGAGAAGCGGACAATTTCGTCCCCTGCCACATGAGCAAGGAGATCTACGATGCGCTGCCTGGGGAAAAGTGCTTGGTCACCATCCCCGGTGCGGGACACGGCCTGAGCTATGTAGTCGCCCCCGAGGACTATATCGCCGCAGCGGCGAAGTTCTTTGCTCCCATCGAGAATCGGGCGTGAAATGGAGTTTTCCCTAATATAGCATCTCGAGAATATACCATAGAATTGCCAGGAGGATGCAACTGTGAATGTTGTTACAAGATTAGATTCCACCGATATTCATAAGCCAATTGTATTTCTTTACTGCGATCCGGACAAGGCAGAGAAATATCTCAACGAAATGCGTCACCTGCTTTTTCCGGAATTCAATTGCGTGCTGACCTATGCCCAGAGCGTAAGTGACGGAGAAAACACCCTTGACGATGTTTTTTTCAAAAGCATTTCCTTAATCATTCTTCCGGTGGATACAGGCTTCTTTGCACATCCCCCCTATTGCTTCCATACTGTGTTATCACAGATAAATGAAAACAACGTGCCGTTCCTGCCGATCCTGTATGACGAAGCAGAACTTGACGCTTTCAACGCTGTATTTCCCGGACGGCATTGTATGCGCCCATTCGAGATTGACGGTGATCGAATCGGCCCTTCCGGTCACGACGAACTCAAAGAGCACCTGCGGAAGGTCATTCTCGACGATCAGAGGATAGCAGAGATCGACAGTGCCTTTGACAACCGTATCTTTTTAAGCTATCGCAAAAAGGACATTGCCTCTGCTGCCACACTGCTGCTTCAGCTCACAGACATCGATTTCGGAAGATTTGTTTCCATTTGGTGGGACAGGCACCTTCTTCCGGGAGAAAACTTTGATGAAGCGATCAAAGAAAATCTCTACAGCAGCGATGCGATGCTGCTGTGTGTCACGCCAAATCTGAACGAAGAACCCAATTATGTGAAGGATACCGAAAATCAGGAGGCAGCGCAACGGGATATCAAGGTAATTCCTGCCGTTATGGAGGCGTTGACCGAAAGTGACTTATCCGAACTGCGGAGGAACTTCCCTAACATTAACTTTTCTGAGATAAGCAAAGTTGTGGATCAGCTTGAAAAGCTGCGGGCATATATTGCGTCACGGCCGAAGCGTGGAAAATTCGACGAGGCGAAAAAGCTCCGTCTCGTCGGTGAGGCGTATCTGCGGGGTATCGGTACGGAAACCGATGTGAACAAGGGCATGGACCTTATCGCATTGGCAGCGGAGCAGAACGATCTGCAGGCGATGGAGACGCTGTTGGTCTACTATACCAAAGGAACCTTCACCCCCTGCGACTACGGCAAAGCGATCCCCTTGGCGCAAAAACTGCGAGATCACTACTGTGAAAAAGGTGACCATTTGTCCGCACTACGCAGTGAGATCGCTCTGATCCATTGTCTGCAAAACACAGAGAGTATCGTTAGCGACGAGGAATACAATCGCTTTTCCGAGCTGCTGATGAAATTCGGCCAGCCCTCCGGTTTCCGGAACGATATGATCCAATCCACCGAGGATTTCGATCGATTGGATACCCTGCAGACAGCATGGTCGCTGTACCTCGGTGATCCGGAACTGCGCAGCAAGTGTGCCATCGACGAGGCAACGGTTTACGAATGGATCATTACGTTCAGAGAAGCCCTCTCCCAGTACGATCCCCAGTGGTACGTCCCGCTGGCAAAGGCATACTGCAATTACGCTGTGTATCTGCTTTCGAAGATGGACTATACCAATGCCGGGATTTACTCCGCAAAAAGCGTAGAAATACGGGAAATGTTGATGGCTGAGCAACCCAATGATCCTTTCCTTGCTGCATTTTTAAGCAGAGCCTACGCACTGCATGCTATGATCGAGGGATTTTCCCAATACCTTCTGTTTCTCCATTCCGGAGAATCCGCTACGGACATTGGCAAGGTTGAAGAAAACTATTCCCTTGCCTGCCAAATGGCGCAGCGCTGCCTGTGCCTGAATCACAGCGACCGGGATCTTGCGGAAATCTCCCTGGCAATGGAAGGCCTCTTCCCCTTCCTGGAACGCAGCGTCACAGATGACTATTGGACACCAGAGCGCATCGTTGCGGATCATTGCGAAAGATTTACAGATGCATTGGGTGATGTCCACACGCTTTCTCCTGGGATATCCGAACGAATTGGGATCTATCTTTCCGTAATGCAAATCGCGAAACTGCATTCTGACCATCGTGAGAAGATCACCTCCGGGTGTCTTGCAGGGCCGGAAGCGGATCGATACGGCAATGGGATTCTGGAGCTGCTGGACAAGCTTACCCAGTCCACCTCCCTGACTTCCATTGTGGCGCTGCAACTGAAGAAATATGTCCGTTTGCTGGCTGTGGAATATGTTTGCAGCATGAGCCAGGTGTATATGAATCATCCGCAGCTGTATATGGTCTGCCTGGATTGCGCAGCGGATATCATGCATGAAAATGCCGACAGGCACGACCTGTTCTTCGCGATTCTGTGCAATGCGTCCATCGCTGCCCACAAGATGCTCGGCAGTGCACACAAGGAAATTGCACGCAACATCCTTTGCAAAGCATCCGATATCTTCGCCGTTTACCCTGAAATCCAGAAAACGGATATCGCAATCTTTGTCAGCCCCATCGCCGATGTAGTTACTTGCTATGCACGCACTGCCATGAGCCGGAAAGGGACAGCCGACGAGGGAAAATACGCAAAGTTGCTTGCGGATGTGTTTACATCCTATAACGACGAATTTGCAGAAGTCGGCAGCGTAAGTGATCCCTGCACTGTGTTTCAGAAGGTCCTGGAACTGTGCTTGCGGCAGTTCTATCAATACGCAACCAATGCAGAAACCGCCGCCGGGCTGGACGCAGTGGATTCGATCATCTTCACACTCGACAAGCTCATTACACGGAAACCGACAGGATTCTTGTTGCATTGCACGGCAATCTATCTGTGCTGCAAGGGCGATCTAACCGCAAATTTCGATATTGAAGTGGCAATGACAGAATACGCCGCCGCCATGAACAGAATCCGGCAGTTGATGGGATATTGTAAAAATGACGAGAACACCGCAATGGAGCTTGCCTTTGAGTTCACCATCGTGTTTGAAAGGTTTTTGAACCATGCCATCCGTATGGACGACCCGTCGAGATGCGCGGAAGACTCCTTTACGCAAAATATGCTCTGCTACACAAAGTACAGAGAAGACAGCGTGAAAAAGAAAAAGACACTTCAGGCGTATAACGAATTGCTGACATGTTACTATAACTGCACCAACGCAGCGATCTTTACAAACAAAAAATCAGATGCCCTTGATTATCATCGTCTTGCCATGAATGTTTATCAGTTCTTGAAGAAAAACGTTGGAGGCTACGACGCAAACGGTGGAACAAGGAGCCTTCTTGCCCGCCTGAAGGGGAATATTGACACCATGTGACCTTCTGTAACCAACGGAAGCCACGAAAGGCTACCCCATTGGGGCAAAGATGGAGGGATTTGATCTAATTATTGTGTTGCCGCCGTCCAGCCGGCGGCAAGCAGATGTCCACCGGACATCTGCATCTAAATGGTTCAAATCCCTCTTTTCATCTCTGCCAATAAAAATACCACCCCGTTGGGGTGGTGATGGAGGGATTTGATCTAATTATGGTGTTGCCGCCGTCCAGCCGGCGGCAAGCAGATGTCCACCGGACATCTGCATCTAAATGGTTCAAATCCCTCTTTTCATCTCCGCCAATAAAAATACCACCCCGTTGGGGGTGGAGATGGAGGGATTTGATCTAATTATTGTGTTGCCGCCGTCCAGCCGGCGGCAAGCAGATGTCCACCGGACATCTGCATCTAAATGGTTCAAATCCCTCT
>JAZREG010000098.1:0-12169 GCA_045660725.1 Faecousia sp. | reverse complement strand
CCGTGAGATGATCTGCTCCGATACTGTAGAAGAGCGGGAGAAGGCGCTTTCCAAGATCCTGCCCATGCAGCAGGCTGACTTTGAGGGCCTTTACGAGGCTATGGAAGGCATGCCCGTGTGCATCCGCTTCCTGGATCCCCCGCTGCACGAGTTCGTTCCCACCACCGAGGAAGACATCGCCCAGCTGGCTGCTACCAAGGGCAAGACCGTGGCTGAGATCAAGGCCATCATCGCTTCCCTGCACGAGTTCAACCCCATGATGGGTCACCGTGGCTGCCGTCTGTCTGTCACCTATCCTGAGATCGCTGCCATGCAGACCAAGGCTGTCATCCGCGCTGCCATCGCTGTCAAGGGCCGTCATCCCGAGTGGAACCTGGTTCCCGAGATCATGATCCCCCTGGTCGGCGATGTGAAGGAGCTGAAGTTCGTTAAGGACGTGGTGGTCAAGACTGCTGAGGCAGAGATCGCCGCTGCCGGTATCGAGCTGCACTACGAGGTCGGCACCATGATCGAGATTCCCCGCGCCTGCCTGACCGCTGACGAGATCGCTAAGGAAGCTGAGTTCTTCTGCTTCGGTACCAACGACCTGACCCAGATGACCTTCGGCTTCTCCCGTGACGACGCAGGCAAGTTCCTGAACGCTTACTACGAGAGCAAGATCTACGAGAACGATCCCTTCGCCAAGCTGGACCAGAACGGTGTCGGCATGCTGATGGAGATGGCCGTGTCCAAGGGCAAGGCTTCCGGCAAGCAGCTGCACTACGGTATCTGCGGCGAGCACGGCGGCGACCCTGTCTCCGTTGAGTTCTGCCACAAGGTCGGCCTGGACTACGTGTCCTGCAGCCCCTTCCGTGTGCCCATCGCCCGCCTGGCCGCCGCTCAGGCAGCTATCAAGGGCTAATTGCTAACAATAAAACTGCCTTCTTCGGAAGGCAGTTTTTTGTTAGCAGCGATATAAATCCCTTGCGGGATTTGCGAGATACCGCTATGCGGTGCGATATATCTTCGATGCGATATGCCCTGCGGGGCGTGAGGATTTATATCATATCGCAGCTGCGAAGCAGCTATATCGCATTTGCCGATAGGCAAATATATCGCGTTTTGCACCGCAAAACATATCGCAAAACGCTATCAAAGAATCTAAGTAATTAGATTTATAAAGCAAAACTATCCGCCCGAAGAAATTCGGGCGTATTTTTCTTTGCAAAGTCCTTTTTGTTGGACACAATGTGTGCTATATTATAATCAAGAGGTGAAAAGAATGATAAGCGCAACGGAACAAAGATTAATTGAGACAATGATTGGCTACGGTGCAAAAGATGAACTGATACATTTATTGTGTTCCGCTTTGTCAACAGCGCAGCAAGAAAATGCCATCTATCTTATGCGGAGATATTATCAAAAACACGGAGAAATAACAGAAGAGGACCTGCTAAAAGTGCTTCTGATATTAACAAAGCCTTTCTGAGAAACCCGCGGGATTGCCCCATTTATTACAAAGAACTGGCCCTACGCTATAATGCAATTAAGAGGTGAACAAGGTGGAATACATACCTATAATACTTATTGCCGCAATATTTTTATGCCTTTTACCGCTGCTTAAAAGAAAACCAAAAGGCACCCCACAAAAAACCAAGCCACAGATTATTCCTCAATATGATAGTGAAGGATATAATCGGCAAGGCTATAACGAAGTCGGCAGAAACAGACAAGGCAAATATAATCGCTATTATAACGTAAAATGTTATAAAACAGATTTGTACAGCGAAGAAGGTTTTTTAGATATTCGCAAAAATCCCCTTTACTTAACCAATCATGCACGAGAGCGTATGCGCGAACGAATGGGCATCAATGATTCAAGAAGCATGAATGAACTTGCGTTTGAAGCCTACCAATTCGGTAAAAGCAAATTGCAGCTTATGAAGTCCGAAAGAGGAATTATTGAAGAAAAGGAATTGGAATACGGAGATAGCGTAATTTTGATTTATCGCGGCTATTGCTACGTGTTCACCGAAAACAATGGCCTGAAAACCGTTTACAAAAATGACAGAGTTAGAGCTTAATTTCCCTCTTTTGTGTACAGCACCACTGGCCGCCGGCAAGGGCTGCGAATTCACCCCCAAAAATCCCATCGGGTCACTTCCGAGGGGATTTTTATTACGCAATACAGGACGCTCCGGGGAACCGGAGTCGGTTATTTCCCGGCGGGAGCTTCCGCTTCTGCTTTCCCCTCGGCCTCTTTTTGGGCAGCTTGCCGTTAAGCGGGAAGGCTTTTTCAGACAGTTTGCAAGCCTTCTTCATAAAGGAACCGCTTTCTGTGTTTGCCAAACAGGGAGAAATTTCCGGTTTTTTCACATTTTATGCTGACATTTCCATAAATTCGTGGTATAATGCGGATACTCTACAGGAGGTGTGGCTGCTATGAATTTCTTGGAAGAAAGAATCGTGAAAGACGGCATTGTAAAGCCCGGCAATGTGCTGAAGGTGGACAGTTTTCTGAATCATCAGATGGACATTGGGTTGATGGAAGAGATCGGCCGGGAGTTTAAGGCCCGCTTTGCGATCAAGCAAGTGAACAAGGTGCTGACTATTGAGGCTTCCGGTATTGGTATCGCGGCGTTTGTGGCAAAGGAATTCGGTGTTCCGATGGTCTTTGCCAAGAAGTCCAAGTCCATCAACATCGATGGCGAGATGCTGGTGGCGGAAGTGGAGTCCTTTACCCACAAGAACAAAAATCAGGTCATCGTGTCCAAGCGCTTCCTCACCGCTGAGGATCGTGTGCTGATCATCGATGATTTCCTGGCAAACGGCTGCGCCCTGATGGGCCTGATCCAGATCGCCAACAGCGCCGGCGCCTCCATCGAGGGCCTGGGCATCGTCATTGAAAAAGGCTTCCAAAATGGCGGACAGATCATCCGCAACCTGGGCTACCACCTGGAGTCCCTGGCCATCGTGGATGCCATGGACGCGGAAACCGGTACCCTTACCTTCCGTCCCCAATAAGTGAAAAGAGCGAACCCCCGGTGCTTTCCGGCACCGGGGGATATTTTATGCTTCCCCAGGGGTCATAGCGATCATTTCGGGGGTGATGGGCAGCTCCCGGTGCCAAACGCCGGTGGCACGATAAATGGCGTGGGCGATGGCCGGGGCGGGGGTATTTTACCGGTAATGCCGTTTTCCCCAGCGAAGGGCGGCTTTTACTGTTTGGATCTCCAGTTCGTCTCGCAGATCAAGATAGCAAGTAAGCAGCTGGCGCTGCTTAGGGGGGAGGTTAGGGAGCATTGCCCGGACCTGTTGTTCCAAGGCGTCGCATTGCTCCCGCAGAGTCAGTAGATGGATCTCCTCATACTCTTTGATATCCGGGGCCTGGTATAGCCCCAAAAGTCGGTCATCCATATGCGCCACCCCTTTCTGAAAACAGTATACCACATTGTGAACAACTCCACAATACTGAAAATAATGATTTTTGCCTATAATGTTTGTATCAAACAGGAAGGCGGTGGGAAGTGTGCTGGATTATAGCCCCTTGTGGGAGACCATGGCGCGTAAGGGCATTTCGCAGTACAGCCTTCTTCAGTCCGGTATCGATAATAAGACCCTGGACTCTCTGAAGAAAGGAAAAAATATTACCCTGCTGACCGTGGAAAAGATTTGCGTGGTATTGGATTGCACCCCCAATGAGGTGGTCAGATTCCTGCCCGAAGCGAAATAAACGAATCCCCGCCGAGTACTCGGCGGGGATGTTCTTAAAGTTTCCCCAATGCTTTGGGGTCGGTGATCTCCACGGCGCCCCGGGTCAGGCGCACCATACCTTCCCCTTGGAAGTAGCGGAGCATCCGGGTCACTACCTCCCGGGCGGTACCCAGGTGGTTGGCGATCTTTTCATGGGTCAGGGTCAGGGTATCCGTACCCTCCAGGCTGCTTTCCTCCAGCAAAAATTGCGCCAGCCGCTTATCGAAGCTCTTGCACATGATCTGCTCCATGAGCCACATCACCTCCGAGAGGTGGCTGGTGATCAGATTCCGGGCGTAGTTGGCCACCGGCAGGGACTCGTCCATCAGGTTCTGCAGCAGACATGCGGGGATCACCCAAAGCTCGCAATCCTTCTCCGCCTCGATAAAAATGTCGAACTGCATATTGGGCATGACGCAGGAGGCGGAAAACAGGCAGATATCCATCTCAAAGAACCGGGCGATGGTGATCTCCCGGCCTTCCTCGGAGAGCATATAGGCCCGCAGCTGACCGCTGCGCACCAGGAGCATACCCATGCACTCCGGGCTGCCGTCGTGCAGCACCTTGCCCCGGGAAAAGGTTTGAAATTCCGAAACCGAGCGGATGCGCTCCTGCTGATCTCTGGTCAGCTTGTCCCAAATGGGAAAATACTGTGCAAAATCCATTGTCCCTGCCTCCTTTTTTCTTCATTATAGCCGCCCCGAACCGGCAAGTCAAATTCTTTTGTGATATGGTCACAGAAAAATGCGAAACAATGGGGTATGCTATAGAAAAAAGGAAAGGGAGAGATCCTATGATCAATATGAATGCGGAACTGTTTCAGAAAGCCATGGCCCCGGGCGCCGGTGCGGTGCTGGTGGAATTTATGGCCCCCTGGTGTGTCTACTGCCGGCGCATCGAGCCGGCGCTGGAAAAGCTGTCCCAGGAGCTGGGTGGCAGCCTGGATATCTATCAGGTGAACATCGACCAGGAACCGCTGCTGGCCCACAACGAAATGATCGAGGTGGTGCCCACCTTCGTGCTGTACCGCAGCGGCGAAGCCCTGGGCTCTATCGTCGCCCCGGAATCCAAGGCCAAGATCCAGGAGTTTCTCCGGGAGCATTTGAATTGAGGTGTTTTTCGTGGAAAAGATCTATGATATGCTGATTGTTGGCGGCGGCCCCGGTGGTTACACCGCTGCCCTGTACGCCGCCCGGGCGGGGCTGAGCACCCTGGTGCTGGAGAAGCTCTCCGCCGGCGGGCAGATGGCCCTGACGGATCAGGTGGACAACTACCCCGGCTACCCCGAGGGGGTGGACGGCTTCGAGCTGGGGATGCGGATGCAGCAGGGCGCGGAGCGCTTCGGCAGCGAAACGGTGCTGGCGGAGGTTTACGAGGCCGACCTGGCGGGCGCCGTCAAGACCCTGCGCACCAGCGAGGGAGATTTTTACGGAAAAACTGTGGTACTGGCCACCGGTGCCAAGGCACGGAAGCTGGGCCTGGACAGGGAGGATGCCTTTACCGGCCGGGGGGTACATTACTGCGCCCATTGCGACGGCATGTTCTACCGAAATAAGACCGTGGTCGTGGTCGGCGGCGGCAATACCGCCGTGGCGGATGCGCTGATCCTCTCCCGGTTCTGCAAGAAGGTGTACCTGGTCCACCGCCGGGACGCCCTGCGGGCCACCAAGGTCTACCACCAGCGGCTGCTGGAGGCGGAAAATATCGAGATTTTGTGGAACAGCGCCCTTTCCGCGCTTCAGGGAGCGGGGCGGCTCAGCGGCGTCATGGTAAAGGATGTGCTTTCGGGTGCGGAGCGGGAAGTGGCCTGCGACGGCGTGTTCATCAGCATCGGCAGAGATCCGGAAAGCATGCTGCTCCGGGGTCAGCTGTCCCTGGACACAAGCGGTTATGTGGTGGCGGACGAGTCCACCAAGACCAACGTTGCCGGCGTCTTCGCCGTTGGCGACCTGCGGACCAAGGCCCTGCGGCAGATCATCACCGCAGCGGCGGACGGCGCCATGGCCGCCCATGCCGCGGAAGAATATTTGGCGGAAAATGCGTAAAAACAGGGAGCGTTGCCCAAGGGCGACGCTCCCGTTTGGTTTACTTTTTGAAAAACGCCACGGCCACGGCTCCGGGGCCGGCGTGGGTGCCGATGACGCTGCCGATCTGCGCCTGCTCCAGCGCCTTCCGGCTTTCCTCCCACAGGCTGCGGCTGTCCTCCCGATATTTTTGCAGCAGCGCGTCGGAAAGACCGGTGTAGCCCAGCAGCACGGGCTTGGCAAAATCCACGCCGCCGGCCTTCTCGATCTCCTGCACCAGCAGGTTGTTGGCCTGCCGGGAGCCACGGGCCTTGCCCAGCACCTGGATGGCGCCGTTTTGCAGGGCCACC
Source organism: Faecousia sp. (assembly GCA_045660725.1). Classification (GTDB taxonomy): domain Bacteria; phylum Bacillota; class Clostridia; order Oscillospirales; family Oscillospiraceae; genus Faecousia. The sequence continues at coordinate 6,063 of JAZREG010000098.1, read as the reverse complement.
ACGGGCTTGATGTTCAAAAGCGATCCCGCCAGGGCCACGGTCTTGGAGATCCGGCCGCCCCGCTTCAGGTATTCCAGGGTGTCCAGCATGGCAACCACCCGGATGTTTTTCTTTTCTTCCTCCAGCTTTTCCGCGATCTGTCCGGCGGAAAGTCCCTGGGAAACCAACTGCAGAGCCAGTTCCACCAGGATGCCGGCGCCGATGGCGGCGGACTCGGTGTCCACCACGAATACCCCGGGGTATTCCTCGGCGGCGATCACGGCGCTTTGGTAAGTGCCGGACAGCTGGGCAGACAAGGTCAGCACCACGGCGGTGCCGCCCTGGCCGCAGACCTTGGCGAACATTTCCTCAAAGGCGGCAGGGGTGGCCTGGCTGGTGGTGGGCAGGGTATCGCTTTCCACCAGTTTTTCGTAAAATTCGCCCTTGGTAATGGTGACGCCGTCCACATATTCCTGATCCCCGAAGCAGACCGTCAGGGGTACTACTTCCACCTGGGAACGGATCCGGGGCAGCAGATCCGCGGTGGAATCCACGATGATGGTTACTTGATTGTTCATACACATATTCCCGGTCATTCCGGGAGTCCCTCCTTGGTCAGATTTTGCAGATTTTCGGTGATGGTCTCCAGCACCTGATAGAAAACGCCGCGCTCGGCATCGGAAAAGCCCCGGCCGGCCAGCTCCACCGCCACCGCCGCCCGGCCCTTGACCTGGTCGGCGGCAAATTTTCCCTTGGAAGTGAGCATCAGCTTTGCCCGGTAGCCGTTTCCGTCGCCGCAGCGCTGCACCAGACCGGTCTCCTCCATCCGGGCCATGGCCCGGGAAACATCCGCCTTGTCCCGGCCGCAGACATCGCACAGCTGGGCGGCGGTGATGCCCTCCGGGCAGCGATCCAGAGCCGTCAGGTACACGGCGTAGGGGCCTTTCAGGTCGTATTTTGCCATTTCCTCCGAAGCCAGCCGATGCCAGCACCGGTAAATTTCAAAGATCGCATAGGAAAACCGCTCAAATCGGTCCACCATGTAGATCCCTCCCTTATAAGATGTTGATTTATCAACTTGTGGTAGTATACCAGGAAGATGTTGATTTGTCAACATTATTTTGCGTTCCGGGGAACAAATGTGCAAAAAGTTTCTTTTTGTAGGATTTTTGGTTGAAATATTCACAATTTTCCGTTATAGTATAGGTACTTGGAAACGATTCCATATGCAGGCCGCGCCTGACTTTCGATAAGGTGGAACATCACTATGAAAAAGATCCTTTCTGTTGCCCTGGTTTTTTGCCTTCTGTTGGGCATCTGCTCTCTGTTTTCCGGCTGCAGCAGCACCGGCCGGGTCACCTATCTGAATCCCGTTCCGGAGGCGGACGCCGCCTGGACGCAGCTGGCCCAGACCTTCCGCAAGGAAACGGGCATTTCCGTGAGCATCGTTACCGTATCTCCGGAGAACTATGACGAGGCACTGCTGAGCTACATGGCATCCTTGGCTCCTGTGAGCCTGTACCATCTGGATACCGACGAATTGCTGGACAGCTATCAGGATTACCTGTTCAATCTCTCCGGTACCGGCGTGGAGGAGGCCCTGGCCGATGATTCCTTCAGCTACCGGGACCAGCGGGGCAAGCTCCTGGCCGTGGGCTTCCGGGAGGGAAGCCGCTGGGCGGTCAACGGCAAGGCCAGCAGAGCGGATGTGGAGGCAACGGTGGCCTTCCTCACCTGGGTCATGACCTCCCAGGAGGGAAAGACCATGCTCAAGACCCAGTTCGGCGATGTGGCCATCGCTGACTGAGCAGCCAACTTGATTTTATCTGTAAGGAGGGGATCCTATGACCATTAAGGATCTGGCCGCCAAGACCGGCTACGGTGTGGCCACTGTATCCCGGGTCCTGAACAATCATCCCAATGTCAGCGAAAAGGCCCGCCGGGCTATTTTGGAAGCCGTGGAGGAAAGCGGCTTTCAGATCAATGCCAACGCCCAGCAGCTCAAGCAGCTCCACTCCTCCTCCATCCTGGTGGTGGTGAAGGGTACCTCCAACGAGCTGTTTTCCGAGCTGGTGGAGGCGCTGCAGGCCTGCATGACCCAGGCGGAATACCCTCTGATCGTGGACTACCTGGATGAAAACGCCAACGAGGTCCTCCGGGCGGTGCAGCTGTGCCGGGAGAAGAAGCCCCGGGGCATCCTGTTTCTGGGCGGCAACCGACAGAATTTCCTGGAGGATTTCCACAAGATCGATGTGCCGGCGGTGCTGATCACCAACGACGCCTCCGGGCTGCCCTTCGGCAACCTCTCCAGCGTCGCGGCGGATGACCGGGCCGCCGCCCGGTGCGCCATGGAGACCCTCATCGACCTGGGCCACCGGAAGATCGCCGTTATCGGCGGTGAGATCGCAGTTTCGGACACCAGCCGCCTGCGCTATGAAGGCTGCCGGGAGGCTTTGAGCGCCAGGGGCGTGGAATTTGACGAAGCCCGGGACTACCGGGCGGTGCGCTTTTCCTATGAAGGCGGCTATACCGCTGCCCGGGATCTGCTGGCAAGCGGCGGGGAATTTACGGCCCTGTTTGCCTTTTCCGATGTAATGGCCATCGGCGCCATCCGGGCCCTGTGGGACGCGGGAAAGCGGGTGCCGGAGGATATTTCCGTGGTGGGCTTCGACGGCCTGCCCATCGGCTCCTACCTGGTGCCCCAGCTGACCACCATCGCCCAGCCGGTGGCCAGTATGGCGGAAAAGGGTGTGCAGATCCTGCTGTCTGCCATCGAATCGGGGGCGGACGCCTGCTATGAGACCGTTCCCTTTGCCCTCTGCCCCCGGGAAAGCACGATCTGTCTGTAACAACCAAACGCCTCCCTCCTGTCGAGGGAGGCGTTTTTTACGAGAAACCTGTAACGAAAGTGTAGGGGCGGGGACTTGACCCCTGCAAGGAAAATCTTTTGGCCACATTCCCTTGCATTTTATGTAAACAGGTGATAAGATAAAAGCAAGGATATAGGATGTCCGGAAGAACTGTCAAACAAGGAAAAGGAGAGAAGGATATGAAGAAGCTTTTGTGTGTTCTGTTGGCCCTGATGCTTATGGTCGCCTTTGCTGTGACCGCAACCGCAGAAGAGCCGGAGCTGTATGCCCATGCCTACGAAATGACCTACTACGAAGGCGGTTATGGCGCCATGCCCAACCGCTATCAGTGCAACGTGAAGCTGGCCGATGGCGGATACGGAGAGTGGTTTGACATCTCCTTTGGCGACCCCATCGTTGCCCAGTGGCCCACGGAGGTGGGTACCCACACCGTAAACTTCCGGAAGACCACCACCATTGAAGGTGCCGGCGAGACGGAGTATACCTTTGATGTATCCATGAACATTGTCGTTCTGCCCTTGCCGGAGACCTCCGGCCAGTGCGGCGAGAATATGTTCTGGAGCTTTGACACCAAAACAGACACCCTGACCATTTCCGGCGAGGGGGATATGTACAATATTGCGGAAAGCAACGAGGCTTTTTGGAACGAACAGTACAGCTACGAGCCCGGCTGGTGGTATCTGCCGGTGCGTCATGTGGTGGTGGAGGAAGGCGTGGAGCGGCTTTCCAACTATGCGTTCTTCCAACATTGGAACACCTACTATACCATCCACGAGACCATTTCCCTGCCCACCACCCTGACGGAGATCCCCGAGGAGGGCTTCATCACCTCCACCGCTATGGAGTCGCTGACCATTCCTGAGGGCATCACCGCCCTGATCGGCTGGCCCTTCGGTTCTCCCGGCAACAGCTTTACCTCCCTGACCGAGCTGCACCTGCCCTCCTCCCTGAAAAAGATCGATCCTGTGACGGTGATCCTGGCCGGTCTGGACAACCGGACTGCCCAGCCCACCCTGACCACCATTTACTTCGACGGCACTGAGGAGCAGTGGGCGCAGATCGAGCTGGTAACCTCCCCCCTCTTTCAGTCCCTGTTTGGCGATGACTATGCATATTTCTATGAAAACTGGGTCGTGCCTGGCACGGAGCGGTTCAAGAACCTGGAAGTGATCTGCAAGCCTGCCGCCGAGCCCACTCCCGAGATCCCCTATGATATCACCATCGATAGCCCCATCACCATGAGCCAGCTCTACGGCTACCTGATCGATTACGCCGGTGAGCAGAAGATCGTCTATCCCGACTGGACCATGAATGGCTACCTGGATGCCACCATCGCCGGTCAGTCCTATACGGGCATCACCACCAGCGAATTCATGATGTACATCAATGATGCCTATAAGGATATCCACAACCTGGAGTGGTACGAAGTCCATGAGCAGATGGAGGATCCCTGGGTCGTGGGCGAAGCCAACCAGTGCTACATGCTCCTGCGCAGCGCCAATTGGGGCGATCTGCGGTTTGACTGTGAAGTGATCATTACCGAGACGGACATCGTTTCCGTCACCGCTTCCCCGGTGACCTTCTACGACTACGAAGGCTACGGCTCCGTGGAGTTTACCGCCACCTACAAGGATGGCACCACCGCCGAACTGCCCTTCGGCATCCCGGTGAATTACCCCGATGGTATGCCCAGCGAACCCGGCACCTACAAGGTCAAGGTCCTGATCGGCTGCACCATCGAGGTGGAGCTGGATGTCACCGTGCTGCCCACCCCCACCACCGGCCAGCTGGGCCAGGACATTACCTGGAACTATGACGGGGAAACCGAGACCCTGACCCTCTCCGGTACCGGTGTGACCTACGAGGAAGTGGGCGACCAGTGGGTGGATCTGCTGATGGAGCTGGCACCCAAGCACATCGTGGTGGAGGAAGGCATCGAGGGCCTGTCCGTGGGTATCTTCCACTACGGCATGAGCGTGGAGACCCTGACCCTGCCCACCACCCTGAAGGCCATTCCCGACGCCCTCATCGGCTGGAACGGCCTGCCCAATGAGGTGCTGGATGGCTACATCATCCGCACCATGTCCTCTATTGTCATTCCTGAGGGCATCACCTCCCTGACCTCCAGCGCTTTCTACGGCTGCATGGGCATCCGCGAGTACTATCTGCCCTCTACCCTGGAAGAGATCGACCTGGATACCCTGTGCTATGTGGCCGTTTCCAGAGCCGGCGCCGGTCTGGAGCCCCTGAATACCACCATTTACTTTGCCGGCACCGAGGAACAGTGGGCGGCAGTCAAGCATGTCACCGGCAGCCGCCTGTATCCCACTGAGCTGACCGATGAGGAGCTGGAGGAGCTGTTCGCCACCTTTACTGTGGTCTGCGCCCCTGAGAAAGAGGAGATCGTGGTGGAAAACGGCACTGCCACCGTTCCCGACAGCCTGATCACCGTGCCGGAGGAAGGCGACACCGTCATCGATGTGACCGACGCCCCCGCTCAGAGCGTGGTCATCGGCAATACCACCGTGGACAAGCTCCTGAACGCGGAATCCTCTCTGCAGGTCAAGCTGCCGGACGCTACCGTTTCCTTCGATAAGGACGCCCTCACCGCCATCGGCAACCGGTCCGAAACCGTGACCCTGGTGGCCAAGGAAGTGGAGGATACCACCCTGACCCAGGAACAGAAGGAAGCCCTGAAGGAGAAGGAAGTGGCGGTCATTCTGACCCTGGAGGCCTTTGCCGGCGAGACCAAGATCACCGATTTCGGCACAGGTAAGGTCACCGTTTCCGTTCCCTTTACCCCCGCTGAAGGCAAGACCGGCCAGGACTACTACGTGGCCTATGTGGCAGCCGATGGCACCGTTACGCCCATGGATACCACCTTTGCCGACGGCATGCTGACTTTCCGGACCAATCACTTCTCCCACTATGTGGTGCTGGAGGAGGTAGTGGTGGAGGAAGACAACCCCAACACCGGCGACGGTATTGCATGGGTGGTGCTGATGCTGATGGGCACCGCCTGCCTGATCCCCGTCACCAAGCGCCGCAGCTAACAAAAAACCATCCCCGCCGGTTTTTGAAGTGACCCCAAAAAGTTAGACAAATATTTCTAACTCAAATTGTTTAAGCAGCCAATAGGGCTTGCTGTCTGTGAATCGCAGGCGGCAAGCCCTTTAATCTTGCCTTGATTCGCCTGTTATTGTAGTAATCTATG
>JAZREG010000097.1:0-58765 GCA_045660725.1 Faecousia sp. | reverse complement strand
TTAGCTCAGTTGGTAGAGCAACTGACTCTTAATCAGTGGGTCCCGGGTTCGAGTCCCTGAAGCTGCACCAATGGCCCATTGGTCAAGTGGTTAAGACAGCGGCCTCTCACGCCGTTAACATCGGTTCGAATCCGGTATGGGTCACCAATTTTTTTCTTGACATTTATAGCATTCGGTGCTATAATGCAAAAGCTGTTAGAAGCCAACCGGCTTTTGACTATAAAAGGTGGGGTAAACCCCATCCATATGAGTTGGTATTGATTGCGATGAGGGTCCACCTGTTCCCATCCCGAACACAGAAGTTAAGCTCATCTGCGCCGACGATACTTGGCGGGCGACTGCCCGGGAAAATAGGTAATGCCAACACAAATATTCCCCCTTAGCTCAGTCGGTAGAGCGACGGACTGTTAATCCGCAGGTCGTTGGTTCAAGTCCAACAGGGGGAGCCAATAGAAAGACCACCCAATCGGGTGGTCTTTTTATCGCCATTTTATCTTTAATATTATAGTTGGACTTGAAAGGCGGCTCTTGGCAAGTGTCCGGGGGACACTTGCAACCGCCGTGGCTTTTCCGCAGAAAAGCAAGTCCAACAGGGGGAGCCAAAGAACCACCCAAATGGGTGGTTCTTTTTTGTTGTACAAGAAAACCCCCAGCACGGCTGGGGGTTTCAAAACATTAGCTATGCCCAGTCCCGCCGCAGCGGAAAGCCTCCCCTGTGCAAGGGGAGGTGCCCAGTGCGCACACTGGGCGGAGGGGTTGTTCTCATAGCGACAATCCCCCAGTCACCGCTGTGCGGTGACAGCCCAGCTCCGCGCCAAGAGCCGCCCTTCGGGCGGTTGCGCTCTGCACGCGCCTGCGGGCGCAGCCTTTACACAAGGGGGCCTGTGCCGGTGGTTGTTATTCTCTTTGTTTGCTTACTGATTTTCAAAATACTCCCCAACGGAGCGGACTTTGTGGGCATCCGGGTAACGGTCATCGCTTTCCCATACATCCAGCCACACCGCTTCCATGCCTGCGTTTAACGCGCCAAGGATGTCTGAGTCCGGATCATCGCCTACAAATACACATTCTTCCGGAGAAACGCCCAGCGCTTTTGCGGCGTGTTCATAAATGCGAACATCCGGCTTGTGGATCCCCAGTTCACCGGAAACCAGGATCACATCCATCAGTTCCGGAAGCCCCAGAGCGCGGATCTTTGCCCACTGGGGCGCTGCCCGGTCTGGGGGGATATTGGTGATGAGGCCGGTTTTGACACCGGAAGCACGAAGCTTTTTGAGGATCGCGAAGGTTTCCGGATAAGGCTGCACATATTCCGGGAAGTGCTTGTAGTAATAATCGACGCAGCGGGTGCGGTCATAGGGCTTTTCAGGGGGATATTTTTCAATCAGCGCCTGGAACATATCCTCGTGGATCATTGTGTTGCGCTTTACCTGTGTCATCATGTAGGCTACCATTTCTTGCAGTGCGGCATCCGATGCGCTGGGATACAGATGTGCCTTCAACATCCCGGGAAATACCTTTTCCGCGGCGGCCCGGCGGCTGTAGAGCGTGTCATCCAGGTCCCAAAGGACGGCCTTTGTTTTTGCAGGATCAAACATGGGGCTACACCTCCTTTTGGGGCATTATAGCACATCCGCGGAGGATGCACAAGATTGTGGATTTGACACATTGTTCGCTATATGGTATAAGTATCCGAAAGGGGGCGGGATAGATGATCGATTGGGAAACCTGGCAGAAAGAATTTTTGAGGATCCTGGACAATACTTTTGGGGATCGGGTTTGGTTTGTGGGCCTGCAGGGCAGCTACGGCCGGGCAGAAGCGACGGAATCCAGCGATTTGGACGTGGTCGTCATCCTGGATGCGGCCGATGCAACGGATATTCAGCAGTATCGCCGGATGCTGGATGCCCTTCCCCACAGAGAGCTGATCTGCGGTTTTTTCTCCGGCAAGAAGGAATTGCTGAACTGGGATCCGGCAGATCTGTTCCAATTTTATTACGACACGAAGCCGATCCGGGGGAGTCTTGATTTGATCCTGCCGCTGATCGACACGAATGCGGTCCGCCGGGCGATCCGGACGGGGGCGTGCAATATTTATCACGGCTGCGTTCACAATATGCTCCATGGCCGGAGCGAGGAAGCGCTGCGCGCACTTTACAAATCCGCGTCCTTTGTGCTGCAGGCCATCGCTTTTGATCGGAAAGGGCAGTATTTCTCCCGGCAGGCGGAGCTGCGCAAAGCCCTTTCGCCAATGGATCAGAATATCGCGGATACGTTCCTGCACCTGAAAAAGGGGGATGCTGTGGATTTCGATAAAGCAGCGCAGGACCTGTTCGCCTGGGCGCAGGTATGGATCACAAACCCATAATTTTCTGTTTGCAAGATCATCACCGTTCCGGTGGTGATCTTTTTTCTTCCCTCTGCGAAAAAACGGGAATTCCCGGTTATAGCTAATGAAGCAATTTGTGAATGAGAAAAGGAGGAGAAAAGTATGAGTAAAGAGCATCCTTTCAACGAGGTCCTGTCGGACCAGTACCTGCTGCGGAAGAATCAAGTGTACATCTTTGGCCCCATCGATACCTGCATGGCGGCCCGGGTCATCCCGCAAATGCACTACATCGAGCAAAAGATGCTGGACGAAGGCGTCCCTGAAGAAGAGCGGATCCTCACCGTTCTGATCAACAGCCCCGGCGGCTCGGTATCCGATGGCCTGGCCATCTACGACACCATGAACTCCCTGGAGTGCGAGGTGCGGACCATCTGCGTGGGCCTGGCGGCTTCCATGGGCGCGTTCCTGCTGTCCTCCGGCAGCAAGGGAATGCGCATGGCCCTGCCCAACAGCGAGATCCTGATCCATCAGCCCCTGGGTGGCGCAAGAGGTCAGGCCTCCGACATCATCATCGCAGCCAAGCACATCGAACACACAAGAAAGCGGCTCAATTCCATCCTGGCCATGAACACCGGCAAATCCATCAGCCGGATCGCCAAGGATACCGACCGTGATTACACCATGTCCGCCCAGGAGGCGCTGAAGTACGGTCTTGTGGACGCGGTACTGGAGCCCCAGCGGATCAAAGCAATGGGAAGGAGCGTGGCAAAATGAATGAATACCTGCTGGAACCCTTTTTGACCCAATATTTCCTACTGGACGCCATTTGCGGCCATTTCCTTACACAGGAGCAATCGAAAAACCTCTTTCATGACCTGGCAGAATTGTTCTGCCTCCCCGCGGGCGGGGAGCAGGAGGCCTATTTGGCAGACGCCATGCAGCCCCACTTTCGGGACATCCGCACCAACGCCGCCTATGAACGGCTGTGCAGAATTATTGAATTCGGCCGTGCCGGCGGCCAGGATCCCTGCCTGACGGAACGGGACAAGGTGATTCTGGCCCAAAAGCGGGAGGCCATGGCCATCCGCCATGCCATCTTCGGCCAGGCGGGCAACCTGACCAAGGAATCCGCCGCTTCCGCCCTGACGATGATGGCGCTGAACGGAAATGTGGACGCCATGGCGGCCCTTTCCTACCTGGAATATCACGGCATCTGCCTGGAAAAGGACCCGGAAGGGGCGGTGCGCCGGATCCGGGTCTGCGCCAGGTGGAATCACCTCTTCGGTAACCTCATGGGCATCGCCTATGATCCCCAGACCCGCCCCGATTGCCTCCGCAGACTTCACACGGTCCTGCGCAGCGAGGAGCAGAAGCGGGGCTTCGAGCAGATCCACGGCAAGTGGGGCAGCGGCTCCGCCTATCAAAAGGACGGCGTCGCCCGGCTCCTGGAAAAGGCCTTCGGCCAGGGCATCATCCGCCGCAACGGCTACGATGACCAGTTCGCCAAGGTGGCCTTTTCGGAGCTGCTGTGCCTGGAGGACAAGAAAAAGCTGCTGCTGCACAAGCAAAAGGAAGCCCTGGTGGGCTTGACGGACCTGCCCCTGGATGTGAAAAAGGGCAAGACCCTAACCTTTGACCCCAGCTGCGGGGACAAGGTGGTGCTGCGTCGGGACCAGGAGCTGCGGCAGATCCTACAGAACATCGCCGTGGCCCAATGCTGCGCCCCGGAGGCCTATGCGCCTCTGCTGGTGGTGGCCTCCGACGGCTACCTGACGGAAATGTACAGCAACATGCTTCGGGCAGGCTTCCCGGAGAACGCCGTGGTGGAGATCGACGCAGGGACGCTGACGGAAGCGGACTTCGTGGGCGGTCGGGAGAACATCTTCCTGCGGGGCATGATGGAGACCCGCTCTGCCCGGACGGTGTTCCTGGTAAAAGATTGCCACGAGCTGGAAAAGCCCCAGCTGGACGAGCTGTGCAAGCTCCTGGATGGAGACTACCGCAGAAAATACAAGCTGTTCCAGCCCCCTGTGTCCCTGGATCTTTCGGGGCTGGTGTTCGTACTCCTGGCCCAGGAGCGCAACGCGGCGGTACAGCAGCTGGCGCAGCTGTGCGACACGGTATGGACGGAGCGCATCGGCCAGCAGGAGAAGGCTGCGGTGGTGGAAGCGGTGTTCCGCGCCCGAGCAAAGTCCTTCGGCATGGAGGATATGACCCTGGAGGCAGGCTGCCGGGAGTTCCTGGGCAGCTTTGACACCAAGCACATCCAGCAGATGCTGGATACCGCCCTGCGGCGGGCGGTTTTTGAGGGCCACGGCCCCATTACCCTGGCGCAGCTGAAGGAGAGCAGCCGTGAGCAAAGCCTGGCTGCCCCCAGAAGAGGATTCGGATATATGGGAGGGAATCGGAATGCGGCAAATTGAACTGTTCGGTGATTATGAAAATGCCAAGCTGCTGACCGCAGCGGAATATCAAAGCGCCAATCCCCAAAGTACCTATTCCTATGACACCCTGGGCGATCAGCCCATCGACGGCATCCCTGTGTGTGTCACACGGGGCGCCAACGGGCAGCTGGATGTGACCTTTATCCCCGATACCCACCTGCTGGCCATTGGTGCCACCCGCAGCGGTAAGACCACGGGCTATGTGATTCCCACCATGAACATTCTGCTGAAGAAGCAGAATAAGCCCAGCCTGGTGATCAGCGACCCCAAAAAGGAGCTGTACCTGAGCAATGCGGAAAAATTTCAGCAGGCAGGCTACCGCCTGATCCTGCTGGATTTCACCGACTACCGTCAAAGCGATTGCTGGAATCCTTTGACCAAATACTTCCGCCTGTACCAGCAGTGCCTGCGGGTAGAGGAGGAAGTGGAGGTGGTAGACACCCCCCAGGGCCCCCGGAACAAATTCCGGGGCAAGGTCTACCAGGATCAGCAGGACCTGGACCTGGATATTGCGGAGGTGCGGGACGGCCTGTTTGACGATGTGGAAAAGGGCATCACCACCCTGTCTGCCGCCCTGATCCCCAACACCAATGCCAAGGATCCTTTTTGGGACGATTCGGCCCGGGATCTGCTGCGGGCGATCCTCTACGGTATGCTGGAAGACAGCGAAAGCGGCGAGATCACCGAGGACAACTTCTCCTTCGACACAGTGCTGCGAATCTTCGACTCCTTCACGGATACGGATACGGTCTATGACCGCGGGTATTTCACCAGCCGTGAGATGGAAAAATCCAAGGCCCTGCGGTTGGCGCAAAAGTGCATCATCGAGCAGGCCAACACCACCCGTCGGTGCATCAGCTCGGAATTTGCCGCGAAAATGAACAAATTCCGGGACACCTCCGTGCGCCGCATCACCTGCACCAACACCTTCGAGGTGGCCGACCTGGACGACGACCGTCCCACGGTGATCTTCGTGGGCTACAAGGATGAGGAATGCCTGCACTACGAGATCATCAGCATGTTCCTGAGTAACCTCTACACGGAACTCATCGCCCTGTCCCGACAGAAGGGGACCCGGCTGGATCGACCGTTTTACTTCCTCCTGGATGAATTCGGCAACCTGCCGCCCTTCAACGGCTTTGACAAGGTCATCTCCGCCTGCGGCGGACGGAATATCTGGTTCCTGCTGATCCTGCAATCCTACGCCCAGCTGTATCACATCTACGGTAAGGAAACGGCAGAGATCATCAAGGATAACCTCAATACCCACATATTCTTCGGCACGAACAATCCCCAGACCAAGCGGGAATTCTCGGAAGAATGCGGCCGCAAGACCATCATCGCGCCTACCTCTGCCCTCAACGGCAGCGGAGAATCCATCGAGCGGTACGAAAAGGATACGGTGTCCCTGGTGCCCATCAGCGCGCTGAATCACATTCAGCCGGGCGAGTGCATCGTGACCCAAATGCGCAGCGATGTACTGTGGTCCCGCATGGAGCGGAGTTATCTGTGCCCGGAATTTTCCGGGGTGCAGCAACATCCCGCCCCCCGGCCGCAGCAGATCCGTTTTGCGGATCCCAAATATCAGTATACGCCCAGGCAGCGGGAGAAGAAGCGTCCCCGCCCCGGCAGATCCTAAGGGAATGACAGGGAAAACCGCACTGCCAAGGCAGTGCGGTTTTTGGGCATATATGCGTAAAAATAGGGGTTTTCCTTGACTCCGGTTGTGGATTGTGATATTCTGTAACAAATAGATATGTCTGCGTGGTGATTGAGGTGCTGGCGTTTTCCTTGGAAGAGTTTCATACGATGACAGAGGAATTGCTGGTTTACGAACCGGCCTCATTTGATATGCTGTGCCACATCGCCCGCAAGACGCTGCAGCCCACGGTACGCCGCTGGTGCAACGCGGAAAGCGCGGTGGCGGGCAGGGAATTTGAAGAGGATCTGATGCAGGAGATCTGCATTCGGCTCATCAAGACCTGCGTCACTTCCTTCCTGCTGCGGGATGGCCCGGAAGGGCCGGTGAACCGGGACCCGGAGGGCTTCCAAAAGTGGATGTTCACGGTGGCGAAGAACCTGAAGCGGGATCTGTTCAATGAGGTTCGCAAGGTCGCTTTTCATACCTGCGGTATGACCTCCCTTCCGGAGGATACCCAGGCAGAGGAAGTGCCGAACCTGGATGCGCTGCGCCTGGAGCGGCTTTCCGTGGCGTTTGAGATCGTGCTGGACGCGGATGTGCAGGTGTATAAGACCCTGACCTGGATGGCACAGTGTCTGTTTGTTCTGGAATTTGATATTACAAAGATCCAATCCAACGAGAAGATCCTGGAAACCTTTGCCGATCAGACGGTAGGGCAAATGCGGGATGCGGTATTCACGGCAGCCCGGCGCCACCCCTGGATCCGGATCACGCCCCAGCAAGCCGGGCGGATCGACCGGGCCTTGGCCGCCCCCTTTGATGAGGAAAGGCCGGTGGGCGCGGTACCCTATCGGGAATTTTTTATGAAAAAAGGCGGAAAGGCCACGATCAGTGATTGGGTGAACAGAATGAACAGTATTATCAAACGGGTGACCAAAGATGAAGCATCTAACAGTTGACGAGATCATCGACTTTGTGTCGGTATGTACCCTGGATTCCGACACGCTGGAAAAAGCAGCGGCAGTGACGACGCATATGCGCAGCTGCGAGGGATGTATGCGCAGGGTAAGAGCGTTCCAGTTGGTATACGATGCCTGCCTGCGACGGGGCAAAACCGGAGAGTTTGAGAGAACAGCCCGGGAAATGGCTTCGCAGGCAGATGGCGATGTCCAGATGGAAGGTTGATTTTGGCTTTTGTATTCGCACTGCGAATAAATTTGAATACAGGCAAAGGAGTATGAAAAATGGCGGAAGATATGAAACTGCAAAAGGCACAGGATGTGTACGCCCAACTGTGCAAGACCCTGGACAAGGAAGATTGGAAGTATACCAAGCATGAGGAGGACCTGGTGGTCACCACCGGCGCCCGGGGCGAGGATTTTCCCATCGACCTGGTGATCTTTGTGGATGCCAAGCGGGAAGTGATCCGGCTGCATTCCCCCATGCCCCTGACGGTGCAGGAGGACAAGCGTGTGGAACTGGCGGCTGCGGTGAACGTTGCCAACCGGGGCATGGTCCACGGCTGCTTTGATTATGATATTACCAAGGGTAAGATCTATTTCCGTATGACCAACAGCTTTAAGGACAGCGACCTGGATGCCGAGGTGTATAAGTACCTGGTGTACTGCGCCTGCTCCACCGTGGACAACTATAACGACAAGTTTATGATGGTCGCCAAGGGCATCCTGTCCCTGGAGAAGTTCATCGAGATGGAAAACGCCTAAAAGGAGGAAACGGAAATGGCTGATTTTATGCAGAAGAAATTGGCACAGAAGGTCTATGAGACTCTGTGCTCCACCCTGGACAACAGAAATTGGCGCTACAAGAAGCATGAAGATGACCTGGTGGTGTCCTTCGGCGTCAACGGTGACGATATTCCCATTGACTACGTGATCAAGGTGGATGTGGAGCGGCAGCTGCTCCGGGTGATCTCCTTCCTGCCTTTCAAGATCGGTGAGGACAAGCGTGTGGATGGCGCTGTGGCCATCTGCGTGATTAACAACGGCATGGTGGACGGCGGCTTTGAGTACGATCTGAAGGACGGCAGCGTGACCTTCAAGATGACGGCCTCCTTCCGGGAAAGCCGCATCGGCGAAGGCCTGGTCGCTTACATGATCGATTGCACCAGCTACACCGTGGACCGCTACAACGACAAGCTCCTGGCTGTCAGCAAGGGCATGATCACTGTGGCAGATCTGCTGAAGGAAGAAGAATAATTTGCTTGCTCATAAGCCCCGATTTTTATCGGGGCTTATGGTGCTGAATGGACAAATGCACCTGAAGCAAGGTAAGGGGGATTTATGAGAAGAATCATTGCGTTACTCCTGGTCACAGTGCTGTTTTTGGCGGTGTTTGTAGGCGGAATTTCCGCAAAAGCATCCGCTGAGTCCCTGTATATCCGGAAAATCGTTTCCGTGGTGTACGATGACTCGGGCAGCATGTTCGGCGACAAGTGGGCCTACGCCAACTACGCCATGCAGACCTTCTGCGGCATGCTCAACAGCGAGGACCAGCTGTATATCACCTATATGAGCCACTCCCTGGCTGGCTATCCCCCCGCTCAGGTGGATCTGTCATCAGGCGGCATCCAGGCGTCCGTGGATGCCATCCGGAACCATACGGACAACAGCTCCACCCCCTATCAGGCGGTGGAAAAGGCTTTTGACAAGCTCAAAAGCGTCCAGGATCCCAATCCCAACACCCAGTATTGGCTGGTAGTCATCACCGACGGTACCTTTGACACCGGTGAGTCGGTGCACCAACTGAATCAGAATTTTACCTCCTACGCCCAGGAGACCATGCCCAACGGCACCGCTCCTCAGATCACCTTCCTGGCCATCGGTGACAAGGTGCGCTCCCCCGAGCAGAATGAAGCCCTGGGCATTTACACCGAGAAGGCGGACACTGCCTCCGGTATCATCAGCGCCATGGCAAGGTTAGCCGACCGGATCTCCGGCCGTACCCGGCTGAGCCAGTCGGATATTCGCCAGGTGGACGATTACACGGTTTCCGTGTCCTCTGCCATCCCGCTGCTGAACATCGCGGTGCTGTCCCAGCGGACTTCCGCGGTGATCAAGACAGCCTCCCACAGCGACAGCAGCGCCATCCCCTTGAGCCGCCAGGCGGCGCTGAGTTACCCCCGGTATGATGATCTGGAGGGCGGCGCGTTCCTGCTGGGCGACTCCCAAAAGGTCATCGGTGCCGGCACCTATCAGTTCCGGTTCGATGAACCGGTACGGGCCAGTGACCTGGTGGTGCTGTTCGAGCCGGCCCTGGAAATGCGGATGCAGGTGCAGGTCAACGGAAAAGAACTGAAGAACCATTACGATCTTGCCAATGTGTCGGAGGGGGATCAGCTCAGCGCCTCCTGCAAGATCTATGAGATGGGTACCGACCGGGAAGTTTCCCCGGATTTGCTGCCTCCCAACACCCGGTTTGAGATCACCCTGAAGGAAGAGGGCCAGGTGGTGGCGGAAAGCGCCGGGAAGGATATGGTCCTGAACCCCTACACCCTGAAGCGGGTGGAAAACCAGCTGACAGCGACGGTGTACATCCCCGGCTTCAATCCCATTACCTATCAGACGAAATTTACACCCCAGGAATACGTTCCCAAAATCGAATACACCATGACCGCCGGATTCGGCAGCGAACAGCAAAGCGTAAAGCTGGATCAGATCGCTTCCAACCAGGATCTGCAGGTCGTGTTTACCCTTTATGCCGATGGCGTTCCCATGACCGACCCCAATGCGGTGTCCGCCCTGATGCCCCAGATCACCGTGTCCCCGGAGGGCAACAGCGGCATTACAGAAGTGGCGCCGGACGGCACCATCGTCTTTACCCCCAACGCCGCCTCCACCACCGCCACTGCCGCAGGCTACTTTGATGTGACAGTTACCTGCAACCTGGAGGATGTCAGCGCTTCCCAAACCTACCGGGTGCTGCTGGCAGAGTACGAGGTGATCCCGGTATCGCCTACCACGGCAGTGGAAAAGCATCAGTTTTACGGCAATCAGACGGCCGTATCTTTCTACATCACCAAAGATGGCGTCCGGCTGGACAAGCAGGCCGTGGGCAGCCAGTTCACCATTACCCTGAGCGATGGCCATGAGGCGCTGCTGACGGCGGTGTCTGTGGCAGAAGACGGCACCATTACCTGCCTGCCTTACGAATCGGAAGAACACAAACTGACCTTCTGGAGCTGGTGGACAAACTGGAGCTACTACTTCGGCTTGGAAGGCTCCGACCTGGAAGTGACCCTGAGCCATGGCTACGGCACCGCCACCGCGGTGCTGCCGGTGAAGGAAGCGCCGCTGAGCTACCGGGTGTGGAATGTATACGCGCCCCTCGTGCTGGAGCTGCTTCTGTTGGCAGCCATCATCGCTTACATCGTGCGCTACATCACCAAGCCCAAGTTTGCTCCCAACGCGGCACTGTACGTGGGCGACATCGCCTACAACCGCCGCCAGCCCGGTACCCACCGGATGAGCCTGGTGATGGTACCCCTGCGGCAGTATAACCGCTTTGTCAACCTGTGGAATCCCTTCAAGGAGCTGACGGTCTTGGTCAACGGCATCCAGGTTACCGCCCTGAAGGGCAACCGGATCCGTTGCGGCATGACCGGCGATACCTGGTACAGCAGCAATGTGCAGTCGAAGGATCGTTCTGTGATCATCCGCACTCCCAAGGATATTGTTAACATCTGCGCTGAACGCAACGATGTTACCATCCGGGAGATCATGGCCCGGGATGCCATGCAGGAGCAAAGCCATGTGGTCACCCAGGATGACTCCATCTACTACTTCATTCAGGTCGATGAGAGCCATCAGGCCATCCCCGGCCAGGGCGCCCGACGGATCATTCTCAGCGCCACCACATTCTGCTACTCGACTGTACAACAATAACCGATTATTGGAGGAATAGAAAATGGCACAAACTTTGTTACTGGGACTGGGCGGCACCGGCAGCCGTATCGTCAACTATGTGGCATCTGACCTGAAGAAGAAGGGCTACACCATTAATGACGGCACCATCTGCTGCGCCGTGCTGGATACCAACGACAACGACCGCAAAAAGATCACCGAGGCCGGTGTGGGCATCCCCGTGATCGCTACCAGCAAGGACCGGAAGATCGAAGACTACCTGCGGATGTACAGCAACCGGGGCGTCCGTGACTGGATGCCCGAATCCCCCTCCCTGAAGCAGGAGAGCATGAAAGACGGCGCTTCGCAGATGCGTACCAAGTCCCGCCTGGCCTTCATGGACATCCTGGAGGACCGGAGCATCCGGGAGTTGGAAACTTACATCGACAAGCTGTTTGACAAGCGGGACGATGCCAAGATCCGTGTCATGGTGGTCTCCTCCCTGGCCGGCGGTACCGGCTCCGGTATGTTTATTCAGACGGCTCTGTGGCTGAGAAAGTATTTCGCCAAGCGCCGCTGCATGGTGACCATCCGTGGCATTTTCGTGCTGCCGGATGTGTTCATCAAGACCATCGAGGATATCCGCACCGATGAAACCGAGATCCAGAGCCTGTATGCCAACGCCTACGGCGCCATCCGGGAGCTTAACGCCATCACCAAGATCAAGGCAAAGGGCCTGCGGCCCCAGCTGCCTGTGAAGATCGACAACCTGTTCGACAGCGAATCCGGCCAGCCCGACGGCCAGCCTGTGTATGACTACGCATTCTTTGTGGACGATATTTCCGAGGGCGGCTCCTGCCTTTCTCAGATCGATCACTACGAGCAGGTGGTGGCCCGGCTGGTGTATATGCAGCTGTATGCCCCCATGCACGATGACCTGTATTCCGAAGAGGACAACCTCTTTAAGCGCTTCCAGCGCAGCGAGGAGCCGCTGTTTGGCTCCTGCGGCACCGCCAAGGCGGTGTATCCTGCCGGCGATGTGCTGCATTACTGCTCCCTGCGGGCTGCCCAGGAGTCCATTTCCACCGGCTGGCGGAAGATCGATGACGAGATCCGGGACAAGCAGCGCAAGGAAGAGGAGCGGGAGCGCAACGGCACCGTTTTGGCCAAGCGCATCGATCCCCGGCTGGAGTTCATCCGTCTGTTTGACGCCAAGGCTGCCAAGGTCGGCGACCAGGTGGGCATGGATCGGCTGTTCGTGAATATCGCCCACGATGTCCATGACGAGGAGCGTATCCCCGGTGAGGACGGCGGCGTTCAGGTCAATTACCTGGACAAGGTGGAAGAGTTCCTGGCAAAGCTGGAGGAGGCCATGGAAGCCAAGGTGGACACCACCGATGTGGGCGGCCTCAGCACCCTGCGGCTGAGCAAGACCTGGGCCCAGCAGACCACCGACGACCGGACAATGATCCAGGCCAAGGTGGCGCAGGTTCAGAAGAATGTCCAGCGCTTCCTGGAGGATACCGACGCCTCTGTGGATGCTATGGCCCAGGAGCTGGTGGACCTGATCTGCCCCACGGATATGGGCGATGTGAACCAGGGCAACGAGCATTCCGTTTTCGGCCTGCTGTCCAAAGTGGACAACAACGGCGAAAAGTACTTCGTCCATCCCATTGCGGTGCGCTACCTGCTGTACAAGCTGTGCAGCCGCCTGAATGAAGAAAAGAATTCCATTCTGCTGGATTCCTCCCGCAGCACCGCGGAGAAGGGCTACGGCAACGGCGTGGTCCGTACGGAGTTCGACAACACCCGCACCAGCGCGGTGGAGGATACGCCCGAGGCCTACCTCAAGAGCAAGGCCTTCCTGCAGAATGAAGCCAAGTTCCTGGCGACCTTCAAGCAGCTGTACATCCAGCACAACGGCGGCCAGTACGAGCTGTGCCGCAAGTACGCCATCGAGGCGCTGAAGTTCCGCCTGGCCGTGCTGCTGACCCAGCGGCTGGAAAAGCTGGTGGGCAGCGTGGAGCGGTTCTTCAAGGACCTGGTGAAGGTCTCCAACTCCCTGAGCGACGGCGTGGCACAGAACATCCGCAAGAACGAGCAGACCAAGCAGAAGATCATCTATGTCTGCGCCTCCGGCGAGGAAAAGGAAGCTCTGTACCGCTCCCTGCGCTTTAACACCGGTGCCAGCGATGCCAATGTTAACGCGATCATCGTTCGCTCCCTCTACGGCCAGTTCTGCTCCGAGGAGAACCCCGACGCCAATGGCAACAAGCCCTATAAGGGCAAGAGCGTGGAAGTGACCTTCTTCCAGGAGGTGCTGAGCACCTACCGGAAGCTGATCCTGACCAAGAACCGGGACGAAGTGGATATGGACATCTACTCCGCCGTGTGCAAGAGCGCGGACTTTGCCTACGAAAAGAAGCAGGCGAAGGAGCAGGAGGACGGCATTGCGCCGGAATCCGACCGGCTGAATGTGGATCTGGAGACCGGTGAGGTCCTGGAGGCCGATACCCGCCATACCCGCCATGTGCTGGCTATGCAGCGTATGGTTGAGGATCTGCTGCGGCTGGGCGCACCCTTCCTGATCACCACTGACGAACTGCCGGAGAATGATGAGGAGGATGTGGAACCGGAGATCTTCACTCCCATCAAGAAGCGCAAGACCTTCTGGGGCTTCCATCCCCGGGTAGCCGAAAAGTGCCCCGAGCTGGCTGAGATTTTGGGTGTCAATGTGGCATCCCAGCAGAACGCGGCCTATGAAAAGAACGAGCTGGATTGCTATCAGGCGGTTTACGGCGTTCAGGCCGGCTATGTTCCCAAGTTTAACGAGCTGTCCGGCGGTGATTATTTCACCCATTACAGCCAGGTGGTGCGGGGTATGGTCAGAGGCGTGGCTGCCGGTCAGCCGGAGGAATTGGTCCATACGCCCCATTTGGATAAGACCTGGCACCTGTTCCTGCCTTATATCACTCCGGAGAAGCGGATCCAGGAGGACAGCCGGTTCTACCGCCTGTTCTGGCTGGCCATGGCCTACGGCATGATCACTTTGACCAACAACGGCAAGTATCAGATCAGCCGCACCAAGAAGACCGCCACCGGTCAGTATCAGCAGGATGAACTGATCCTCAGTGATGGCGAACCCATCGGCAAGGTGGATGTGGTGGCGCTGCTCAACGCGCTGAAGTTTGACGGCACCTTCGTGATGGAAGCTGCCCACCTGGAAGCGAAGTTCCTGCAGGAATGCGCGGAGCTGGATAGCTACGAGGGCACCCAGCTGCTCAGAGGCTACACTACCACCCAGAAGGGCAAGTCCAGTGCCAAGATCACCGTGGGCGGCCTGGCTTCCACTTCCGATACCAACGCCCTGACCATGATCGTGCGCTATCACCACGCACCCAGACACGATAACGATGTGACCGCAATGATGATTCAGTCCCTGGAGGCATTGCTGTGCCGGCTGGTCTCCGGAAAGTACGACGCAAGCGCAGAAAAGAAAGTCCAATTCAAGGGCTATGAGCTGTGCGAGCGTGTGTATGAGGCCTCCGCGCTGAAGGACAAGGACATCGACCTGATCCGGCCCTGGAAAGACGCCTGGGCAAAGAAGTCCGCAGAGGACTGATCCATAGCATTCCCCGGGGCGCCGGTGGCGCCCCGGGATACGGGAAACAAGTAAGCAGGGGGGAGTTCCATGCACACCTTTTTTATCAATACTTCCGGAAAAGATCTGGGAAATTATAAGGAACTTTTGGAGGTCCAGCAGGAGACCAGGCAGCTGGTTTGGCTGGATTGCCCTCTGCAGTCCTGGCTTGACCCGGACACAGGCGTGGAAGAATGTGTCCGCCACATGGGGGAGATGATCGACAGCTACGGGGAACTGAGCAACCGATTCAACCTCATCGTCTATGTGGATCTTCTGCAGTGCAAGCAGTTTGCTTCCCTGCCCATGGAGAGCCACCGGGCGCGGTATGCCTGCCTGAAGGCGATGCATACCCTCTACACCCATTATTTGAATGCAACGCTGCTGGAAGCGCTGGGACGCTGCGGCCGGGAACCGGAGCAGACCCTGGTGATCTTCGAGGAAAGCAGCAAACCCGCCGACGGCGAGCATGACCGCACCGAGGATGGCCGGCAGCTGCAGCGCTCCTGGCTGTGCAAGATCATGGGCATGCCGGAACAGGAGGCCCTGGAGCAGGCTGTGAAGGCCTTGGGTCAGATCCCGGAAGAGGCGGAAGCGGAGCTGCTTTTGGAGCAGCTCAAGTCCCTGGCAGGGCAGACCCGGCTTTCCGGGATCCTGGAGCAGTACCCGGAGCAGTGGGCGCTGTTTCTTCGGGAATGCCGCAACCAGGAGACAGTACAGATCCCCCTGGAAAGATTTCTGGATCGGATCCAGGAACAGTACCGCCGGGAGGAACAGGTGCTGCACCCCGTGTCCTTTGTGACCGACCGGGCAAAGGGCAGCACCAACAAGCAGGCCCGAGCCAAACGGGATCTGCAGTTGGCATTTTACATTTTGCAATGTGTCCAGAACCGGTCTTTGCTGATCGACGGCACCGACGGTGCCGGCCGTACGGTGCCGGTGGCCCGTCCCATGCCGGAAATGGAAGGCAAATGGGATATGGTGGTCGCTGCCCTGGAAGCCAAGGCGGAGATTTACCGCAAAAAGCATACCGCAACGGCGAATTTGGCGGAAGGCTATACCTCCCTGAACCTGGCGCCGGAACTGTATGATTTTGACCATGACCGTTTCGGCATGGATGCCTTCGGCGAAAAGGCCGTGGAGCATCTGATTCTGGACGAAGAACAGAAGAAGGCGCAGCCCGCCGACGAGGATGCCCCCAAGGAGAACGGGGAAAACCGAAAGCAGCTGCATACCCGGGAAAAGGATGTGGCCAGCCTGCTGACTCCCGAGGAATTTACGCCTTTCGATTACAGCGGAGATGACCGGATGCCCGAGCCGAAGGCCGGGGAAACGGAAGAAGAATATATCCACCGGGCCAAGGCCCTGTGCGCCCATCATATGGACTACCTGAAGAAGCTGAAGGTCCATATCACCAACACTCTGTCCAACTACGCAGGCAGATCGGAAGAAAACAATCCTCCGGTGCTGAAAAAGCGCACCGTGAGCCTTGCCCAGGCAGAGCTGGAGGATACCGCCCGGAGCTACCCCTATGCCAAGGGTGGCAGACCCCGGGAGAAGCAGAAGCTGAATACCGTCCGGGATCGGGCGGAGGCAGCCTACCATACCGCCCAGGCGGAATACCTGAAATTCTGCGCCGGCCGGTCTGTGGCGCTGACCGGAATGCAGCAGCAGTGCGATTGGTTCCTCACCCGGATCTATCAAATCGCTGCCAGCCTGAAGAAGATTCGCGCGGTAGCCCTGGGGCTGCTGGTGGCCATTGCGGTGCTGTATGTGCCGTTTTTGGTGATCCAGTGGTCTGCCATCACCGCCAGCTATACGGCTTTGGCCATCGCCCTGGCCTCCATCGCCATTCCTGCGGTGCTGCTTTACGGCGTATTTACTGTGGCCAGCCTGCTGCAGCGCCGGCAATTCCTGGTGAAGTGGCGGGAGTTTAAGGACGCCTCCGATCAGATCCTCTCGGGCAATCGGGAAGCGGTGGAAAAGTACGACCGGCTGCTGTCCGTCTTTGTGCCGACCCTGCGCTGGGTGTATGAATACAAGCTGGATGTGGAATTTTATCAGGATTGCTGCCGCCTGGCCAGAGCCAAGGTGGCCCACCACGCCCAAAAGATGCAGGAGCGGCTGGTGAGCATCGGCAACATCCTGGAGGATATGGAATGGGATGCCCCCGGGCAGCCTGTTTCCCTGAATCTGCCGGAGGAAGTGGATTTCAATGTCTCCTTCTGCTCCGGACAAACCAATCAAGACTTTTACTCCATCGCCGATCCTGCGCTGGTGGAGCAGATCCTGGTGTAAGGAGGCGACGCAAATTTGGATATTTTGGATATTCTGCTCAATTGCCTCATTTTGCTGGGGCTGTTGGCTCTAATGGCGGCGCCTCTGGTGATGGGTTACCTAATCTATCGCCGGGATAAGAAGGCGGGGATCACCCACAAGCGGCTGCGGGTGATTTTGCTGTGCCTGGTGTATGTCATTGCCGCGACGGTGGCCCTGTGCTTTTTGCAGGAGCTGCTCATTTGGCTGGAATCCCTGACGGTGGTGCAGTGGCTGGCTTCCCAATTTGGCGTCGTGGGACGGATCGTTTACAGCGCCAAGGTGCTGGTGGCAGTGATCGTCAACGGGGCCATCGGCTTCCTGTTCCTGGGGATCCAAAGCCTGGGCCATATCGGCCTGAAGAAGAAAAATCTCACCGAACCCGGGAAGAAGGACGGCAGCTTTACCCTGCGGCAGAAGCTGGAGCGGCGGGTTTTGCGCTATTTCCACACGGAGACCTGGTTCTTTGTGGCCCGGATCCTGAAGTGGTTCACGGGGCTGCTGTCCGCAGCTTACGCGGTGGTGTTTGGCCTGTATCTGCTGCCGGTGCTGTTCAGCGCGGCCTGGATCCCCTATGCGGTGATCTCTCAGATCTTTGGCGCGGGCTATCTGTACCCCATGCTGACGCTGCTGGTGCTGTGGGAAGCCTGCTGGTACCTGGAGGGCAACAAGAACCTGGAGGAGGAATGCCCTGCCCTCCTGGAGGAGGAAACTGCCGGTCACCAGGAAAGCAGACCGGATCTGGATGCCATTGACCGGGAAGGTCAGCAGTGCTTCCGTGGTTATTTTGCCGCTGCGGTGGAGCGGGGAGAGCAGCAGGGTGCGGAGGTGGTGTCTACCGAGCACCACGAGATTACCCGCTATATCGCCCAGGCGGTGGAGCAGGATCGCCGCAACCCCCAAAAGCCCCGAGAGGCATACCTCAATTGCCTGGACCAAATTGCCCGGAAGGAGCATAGCCTGCTGATCAACGGCAGCTTCTTCTCGGAATTTTCTATGTATTTCCTGCGGTATCTGTCCGTGATCATCGCCCGGGGCGACCATGTGATGCTGGTGTGCAGCGACGACACCCAGTGCGAAACAGCGTACCGCTATGTGCAGGAGGGCCTGAGCCAGATCTCCAGCCTGTTCTGCCGGGGTTTTGAAGCGGTGGACTATGATGATCCCATTTGGCGGATCGTTAAGGTCTGCGGCGATTGCCGGGAGCTGGATACCGCCGGTGTGGACGACCACAGTGTGCTGGTCACCACCATGAACTATGTATGCTCCGCCGGCTTTGAAAGCCAGCATGCAGGCTTTTTGCATCTGCTGGATACGGTGGTGCTGGTGGATACGCTGAATACTGTCAACGCCAGCGCTGACCAAATGACTATTTTTAATACCCGCATCGGTCATATCGCGGGCAACAGCGCTGTAATGGCGAAAAACGGCAACGTCAACCGTCAGTTCCGGGTGCGTTATATGTCCCGGCAGATCCGCTACCTGTGCTTTGACCATACCCGCACCCCGGGCCTGGACAAGGTGCTGAAGAATATGCTTCAGGTGCGGTTCGACACGGTGGATGCCATGCACTACGACCCGGCTACCATGATCCGGTGCTACCGTTATGAGGGCACCGCCGACGAAAACGGTCGCCGTTCCAGCCCTCACTTTGTTCCCGGCGAGGAAGAGGTGGGCGTGGTTATGAACATGGCCATGCTGTGCCTTGCAAAGGGCGCGGGGAATGTGACGGTTTTTGCTGACGACGGCATCCCCTACGCCAATATTGCCGAGACCATCGCCGCCAATATGGGACAGATCGCCATTGTGGCGGACGAGCGGAAGATCCAGCTCAACCGCTGCGCCTACAATCCCGATGACTACTCCGTGATCATCGCCATGGATGCGCAGAACGATCTGCCTGCGGCCATTCGGAAGTACGCCTCCATGACCTCCGATAAGCCTGCGCTGCTGCTGATGTTCTCCCGGCCGTACCTGTTCCGGGACTACTATTTGGATCATATCTCCCAGCTGTGGAACCAGGCGCAGATGACCCGGATCCCGGTGGGTGCCGGCAGCCGCAAGGATGTGGCCCAGAAGATCCTGGTCAAGGCCAATGCCGGCGGCATTTCCACAGAGGAAGTGCTGAACCTGTGCGCCGGTGTGCCGCAGTTTGCGGAAATGGCCCGGAAGAAGGATATCAACGGTCTTCTGCGGGGCATCCTGGAAACCTACGGCGTTCCTCAGGAGGAGCGGGTGGAGCTGTTCCGCCACTTTGAGTACACCTCCTGCAAGGATTTTGACGAAAACGGCGCGTACATTCGCCAGGATCGGATCCTGCTGCGCCGCCAGGGCCGGTTGTTTGATATCATCAGCGGCCAAAACATGGTGCAGATGGTCTGCGGTGACCGGGTGGTGCCGCTGACGATCCCGGCAGACCGACTCAGTCAGAACTTTATCGCCGGTCAGAACCTGCTGCTGGGCGGCAATATCTATTACATCCAGCGTGTGGATGTGAGGAAGGGCCGGATCTATACCCGGCTGGCTGTGGGCGGCAAGAATGACGAAGCTTACGAGTACCTGCAAAATCGCCACTACCATGTGGAATGCGGCCCGGATCAGCTGGAGCCGGTGATGCCTGTCAAGCACGTGGTGCTGGATCGGAAGCAGGATCAGGTGGCGGTGCGGGAAGTGGTGGTTTCCGCCTTCCATGCGCCCACCGAAGTGGTGACCAAGGGTTACTATTCTTTGGATCCCCACCTGATGGCGGTGGATTATGAGCGACCCGTTTACCACAGCATCAGCGATCCCGGCAACGATCAGCTGGAAAAGCAGACCTACCGCCGGTACGGCGCGGTGAAGCACCCGGTATGGTCGGATGAAGCGGTGATGCAGGAGGGGGAGCTGGATGCCCGGAGCAGAGGGGCGCTGATGATGTCCCTGGGGCTGTTTGGCCAGTTTGGCGAAAACAGCGACCGGGTGGCGGCCCTGGCGGCAGCCATGCTCAACGAGACCCTGCATGCTATGTTCCCCTCTGTGGCGGATGCGTTGGTGGTCTGTCCGGTGCTGCGCAGTGGCTTCGCAGACGAAGAATCCGCCCGTGTGCTGCCTTATCAGCCCTCTGTGACCGTCACCGGACGGGAAGGGGAGCGGCAGGCCGAGCTGGAGCTGCTGATCCTGGAGGACAGTACCCTGGAGCTGGGCGTGGTTTCCGTGCTGATGTCCGCCGGCGACGATGTGCTCAGCACCCTCTTTGGGCCGGTGCTTTCCTACCTCAATTGGTATGCGGAGACCGGCAGAAAGAGCGATTACCTGTACTATGGTCTGGATCATGAGCCAGCCTGTTTTGATTTTGCATCCCTGCGGAAACTGGCTTCCCTGGTGGGCGATGACCGCCATGACCTGAAATTCGTGGATATCGGCACTCTCATCGAGTATGAGACCTGCGATTTCTGCGGCAGACGCCATGCTAAGGGCGGCGAAGTGGTGCAGCTGGACGACGGCCGCCGGATGTGCCGCGCCTGTGCCGGCAACCTGGTGGGCAATAGCCGGCGGATCCTGAAGGCGCACCTGGATCGGGCAAAGATCTTCCTGGAAAGCACCTACGGCATCACCCTGGAGGAGGACTACGAGTTCTGCTTTGCCTCCACGGTGAAGATCGCCAATATGCTCAAGCAGAAGAAGGGCTTTGCCAAGCGGGGTCTGGATATCCCCCTGAAGAGCTTCCTGGACGACAAGAAGCAGTTCCATGTGGAAGCCAGCCTGCCTTCGGTGAATCTGTCCGAGCTGCTGGTGCGGGAACTGACCTATGCCTGGCAGCTGCGCAACCTGACGGATGTGTCCGAAGAGCTGGCTGAGGGCCATATCGCCCTGGTGGGCCTGCAGTATCTGCGATTCCTGAACCAGGATGCCCTGGCCAATTCCCGAACCAACTACTACCTCACCGCCGGCAGCATTGCCGGTGAAGGTTACCGGAAGCTGGTGCGGGCACTGCTGGAAGCACCCCAGTACCGGAACAATCCTTTCCGCTATCTGCTGGAGGGCACCGGCGGGCAGCAGCAGGAAGAGGAGCAGATCACACCTCCCGCCCCGCCCCAAAAGCTGGATCCCGGCCTGCTGGGCAAGCCCTATGTCCCCCAGAAGCCGGATCGGGTCTTGCAGGGGAAATTGCCTTACTTCCATTATGACCGGCTGACGGCTACCGTGCAGCGGGCCTATGATACGATGCTGGAGGCTATTGAAAACCACTGCGACAAGGTGACGGTACCCGGCTGCGGCCAGGAGGAGATCTTCAAGGCGGCCGATGCCATCCATTACGACCATCCGGAGCTGTTCTACTTCACCACCGTGGGCCTGCTGGGCAGCGAAGTGACCCTGTATTACGGCGCCTCCGCGGAAGAGGTGGCGGTGCTGAAGCGCCGCATCGAGGAAGTGCTGCCCCGATACCTGGAGGGCATCGAGGATTCCATGAGCGCTTACGATGTGGCCCTGCGGCTGCACACCCGGGTGATCCAGTCGGTGGATTACGATACCATCGCCCTGAACAGACAGAAGGCAGCGGGCGGCCCCAAGGTGGATCAGATCGATGACCTGCGGACCATCTGCGGTGTTTTCCTGAACGGCAAGGCGGTGTGCGAGGGTTATGCCCGGGCTATGCAGTACCTGCTGCAAAAGTGCGGCGTGGAATGCGCCGAGGCGGTGGGCTACATCCGCAAGGAAAGCGGCGAAGCCGACGGCGCCCACGCCTGGAACATCCTGAAGATCGACGGGGACTACTATTATCTGGATACCACCTGGGATGACCGCTCCAACACCATCCAAACGGTGAAAAAGACAGACTTTGGCTACGGCTATTTCTGTATCACCACGGAAGAACTGCTGCGGACCCGGGATCTGAAGCTGAATCCTGTGGATATGCCGGGCTGTGTCGCTACCCGGGCCAACTACTACTGGCACAATGACCTGGTGCTGGAAGCTTATGACCTGGGTGCGATCAAGCAGATGGCTGTTGCGGCAGCGGAGGGCGGCAGAAAGGCCTTCACCTTCAAGTGCGCCTCTCAAAAGGTGTACCGGGAGGCTATGGATAAGCTGTGCGCCGACGGATCGGACTGCTATGAGGTATTGAAGCAGGCGGCGAAGAAAAACAAGCAGATCCTGACGAGCAGCTATTCCTACTCTTACAGCAAGGATCTGTGCACCATCACCGTATTCTTCAAGTTCAAGTAACGAACATTACGGGGCGGCGGGATTTCCTCCGCCGCCCCCTTTCTAAGGAGAAAAACCGTGACCTATATTGAATTTTTGGACAATACCGTCAGCGAGAATCTCTGCGCCAGCCTGATCAATGTGCCGGAGCGGGTGGTGCTGGTGGGAAATAGTGAAAAACTCCTGAACAAGCATAAAAAACGCTACCAACGGCTGTTTGAAAGTCGGGGATACACGGTGGATTTCGATGTCTGCGAGATCAAGCAGTATCAGATGCAGACCATTGTGGATGCCCTTTCCAAGATCGTGGAAACCTATGCCGATTGCGTGTTCGACCTAACCGGCGGCGATGACCTGTACCTGATGGCCATGGGCATCGTCAGCGAGCGGTATAAGGAGCGCAATGTGCAGATGCACCGCTACAATATCAGCAGCCACACCATCGTCGATTGTGACCAGGACGGCATTACCATCCAGGAGAAGGAGCATCCTGTGCTGACGGTGGAGGAAAATATTTGGGCCCACGGCGGCGACATTATCTGGCAGTCGGAGAAGAACCCGGAAGGTACCGTCCGCTGGGAGGATACACCGGAGCTGCGCCATACCCTGAAGGAGATCCTGTCGGTCCAGCCCAAGGAGCCGGGAATGTGGAACAAGCAGATCGATACGCTCCAGGCGGCTTTCCACCTGACGGAGGAAACAGACGACTCTCTGACGGCTTGCGTAAAGATCGAGACCCTGAAGTGGTATATGGAAGATAATAAAATGGGATACCTGGTCAATTCGGGCCTGATGAATGCCATGCACAATAAAGGCCTGCTGGTAAGCTGGTCCAAGGATAACGGGGAGCTGCGGGTGACCTGCCGGGACGCGCTGGTGAAATATTTCCTGACCAAGGCTGGCAGATTCCTGGAAATGCGGGTGTACTTAGCTGCCCTGGACGCCCGGGAGGACGGTCTTCCCCATTACAATGATGTGCTTACCGGCGTCAATATCGATTGGGACGGAGATGTCCACGGCGATGGAGAAGAGGTGGAAACCAAAAACGAGATCGATGTGATGCTGATGCGGGGCGTGGTGCCGGTGTTCGTTTCCTGTAAAAACGGCGGCGTCAAAATGGAAGAGCTATACAAGCTGGCCACCGTAGCCCAGCGCTTCGGTGGACGCTACGCCCGGAAGGTGCTGGTGGTATCCAAGTTGGATGAAAGAAAATCTGCCAACCAGTACCTGGCGAAGCGGGCATCGGATATGGGCATCCGGGTGGTGAAGAATGCAGCCACCCTGTCGGATGCGGCCCTGATCCGGGAGACTTGCAAATTCTGCTGAAATCCATGCGAAAAACAGAAGCCTTCTTCGTTATAGTGTTTGACAGGAATCCCTACAGGGAAACAGACACAGAACGAAGGAGGCTGTTTTTTATGCGTGAATTAGAAAGCTATCGTCCCATTTTGCAGGGGGAAGCCACCGTTTCTTTGCCCCAACTGCAGAAGGCCCTTGGGTGCAGCTATCCCGAGGCGAAGGCGGCCCTGAAGCAGCTGCAGGAGGCCTGCTGGGCAGGAAAGCAGGTCAGCGGTATTTTTTACGAGCTGAATACAAAGCTGCTTGCACCGCAGGAGCTGTCCCAGGAGGCGTGCCAGGCACTGGCAGATGTGCTTACCTCTCAGCAGCTGCATGCCCTGGAAATGCTCGATGGCGATGGCATCACAGGTCTGCGGCGGGAGCGGTATCGGGAAACGGTGGAGGAGCTGTGCAGCCATGGGCTGGCCCATATCTTTGGGGATGGTTTTTTCTGCTCCGTGACCGGGGAAACGGTGGAGCGGATCAAGGACGCCCGGATCCCGGAAACGGAAAATGTCCTGGAGGCCTATATCGCCAACCCCATTCTGGTCAATGCGGTGGGGCTGGATGTGGATCCGGAGCCGCTGCTGCAGCTGGCATTTGTCCCCAAATGGTGCAAGGGCCATGTGCGTGGCGGCCTGCTGAGCCGGCAGCTGAGCGGGGAAATACCCCGGCCTGTCCGGTACACGGGAAAAGCCAATAAGAAGGCCCTGGGTTATGAGCTGGTGG
Organism: Faecousia sp.; assembly: GCA_045660725.1. GTDB lineage: Bacteria > Bacillota > Clostridia > Oscillospirales > Oscillospiraceae > Faecousia. The sequence goes on along the minus strand of JAZREG010000097.1, from coordinate 34,284 downwards.
AGGCGCTGGTCGCCCAGCTGGATCTGCCTGGAAAGGAAGAATATGAAGAGGCGGCCAAGGCTTGCCTTATGAAGATCGAACATTCCATTCTGTGCAGCGAGGAGTTCAAGGAGGCGGCCCGGTGGGCTACTGCGGAGATCTGCGAGGGGCTGACCCTGAGTAATCTCCGGGAGATCCGCAATATCATTGCGTCCCATACCGATGACGATGACACGGAAGAGGATGAGGACTAAGATTTAACCGCCCGAATGGGCGGTTTTTCTTTGAAACCACGGGGGAATCGTTGACAGATTCGCAGGCGCGAAGTATAATAGAATCAAGATAATTTGGGAAAAAGGAGAAGTGGCATGATCTGGTACATATGCTTTTTCTGCACAGTTGCGGTGGCCCTGGGGGCTTTCGCGCTGACGGTTTTCTCCCGCTTCGGCAAGAACCGAGGCAAAAAGGCAGCGAAGGGGATCCAAATTTGGTTTGGCGCCTGCTTCCTGATGGTGATCCTGCTGATGGCCCCGGCTTACAGCGTGACCTATGGCGGCCAGGCCCTGGCGATGCTTAAGGTGCTGGCGTTCTCTGTGCGGATCGCGGTGCGTGCATTCGGCGGTGAAGCGCTGGCGGATGTAGTGCTGAAGCAGTTGGATGCCGCTCCCGAAGGCATTCGTGGGATCTATGCTTTCTGCGCCCTGACCGTGCAGCTGGTGGCACCGCTGCTGAGCTTTGGCTTGGTGCTGTCGTTCTTCCGGAACGTTTCTGCCTATGTGCGCTATGTTCTGGCGTTTTTTCGGGAGACCTATATTTTCTCCGAACCCAATGAACGGTCCGTGACCCTGGCCCGGGATATCCTGCAGCACCATCCCGCCGCACAGATCGTTTTTACGGATGTCCGGGACAAGGCAGGCGAGCCTTCGGCGAAATGGGTGGAATCCATCCGGCAGCTGCGGGCCATCTGCTTCCGTAAGGATCTCAACAGCGTGAATTTCCGGCTGCATCATCCGGGGAACAGCCTGTACTTTTTCGTCATGGGCAAGGATGAACTGCAGAATATGGACAAGGCGCTGCGGCTTGTGGAGTCCTACAATATGCGGGACAAGACCCATCTGTACATCTTCTCCTCCGGTGTGGAAGGGGAACTGCTCCTGGCGGGAAAAGAGAAGGGCAAAATGAAAGTTCGCCGGGTAAACGAGATCAAGTCCCTTGTTTACCGGATCCTCTATGAAGAGGGCGAGAAGATCTTCCGGGCTGCCACACCCATTTCAGGCAGCGACCAAAAGCAGATCTCCGCGGTAATCGTGGGCTTGGGTTCCCGGGGCACGGAAATGCTTAAGGCCCTGACCTGGTACTGCCAAATGGATGGCTACCGGCTGCAGATCCATGCCTTCGACCGGGATCCCCTGGCCAGGGAACGGCTGGAGGCCCAATGCCCGGAGCTTATGTCCCGGGAGTACAACGGCGTCTGTGCGCCGGGGCAGGCGGAGTACACCATTACCGTCCACGACGGCTGTGATGTGGATACCAGCGGCTTTGCGGCGCTGGCCTCAGCGGTGCGCTCTGCCAGCTATGTATTCGTGTCCCTGGGCTCTGAAGAGGCGAACATCGCCACGGCGGTGAACCTGAGAATGCTTTACGAGCGGGTGGGGGCCAAGCCGCTGATCCACACGGTGATCGCCGGCAGCAAGGCGAAAAAGGCCCTGAGCGCCGCGAAAAACTACGCCGGCCAGCCTTACGCCATCGACTTTGTGGGCGATATCGCCGCCTTCTACTCTGAGGATGTGATCCTGGAGTCGGAGGTGGAGGCAGACGCCTTCGCCCGGCACTGCGCTTACTGCAACGGCGATGCAGATCGGGAAGAGGATTTCTGGCGGTATGAATACTGCTACCGCTCTTCCATGGCTACGGCGATCCATGCCGTTGCCCGGATCTGCTGCGGCATCCCCGGGGCGGAAAAGCCTGAGGATACGCTGACACCGGAGGAGCGCAAAGCGCTGGAAAATTTGGAACACCGCCGCTGGAACGCCTATATGCGTTCCGAGGGCTACATCTACAGCGGCAGCCCGGACCGGAGCAGCCGCAATGACCTGGCGAAAATGCACCACAATTTGGTGGCGTATGAGCGTTTGGCGGATGCAGACAAGCGGAAAGACAGCCGAGTGGCAGCCAGCCCCGGCAGCGGAAAATAATCACGGCAAGGAGAGAGAACAATGACGGAAGCAAAGTTTAGCCCCGCACTGGAAACACTGGTGCGGTATGCCAAGAATATTGGCGATAAAAAGAATGCGCCCCTGACAGCGGAACGCTTTTTGGTGGCGGTGATCGATTCGCTGTGGGATATTCAGCAGATCGCCGATCACTCTGTGGTTGCCGCGGCAAATCTCATCAAGGACACCGGCGTGGATATGACAAAGCTGCGGCAGGATCTGATGGTCCATATTAAGGGCAATGTGTCCATGGCGTTCCTGGGAGATCTGCACATGAAACGGGTGCTGACCAAGGCTTCGGCGCTGGCGGATGGGGAGATCGACCCCGGCCTGCTGACCCGGTGCATCATGGAAGATCCCACGGAGGTGATCCGAAAGCTCCTGGGAAAAACGGAATGCAACACCCAGGACGGCGGCAGCGCCACCGGAGACACCGCAGCCCGTCAGGCTGACCTGGAGCAGAAATTTGACCGGCTGTTTGAACAGGTGGCGGAGGCGGAGGCCATGGCTGCCGCTGCTGCGACCCCTCCTGCCGGAAGTGCCAAGGATAAAATGGCGCAGCTGACCCAGCGGGTAAAGGACATTCGGGATCGGCTGAGTCAGATCGTCTTTGGCCAGGACAATGCCATCAATGTACTTACCAGCGGCTATTTCCAGGCGGAAATGCTGGCCATGACCGACAAGAAGCGCACCAAGCCCGGCGCCACCTTCCTGTTCGCCGGCCCTCCCGGCGTGGGTAAGACCTACCTGGCAGAGAGTGCGGCCAAGGTGATGGATCTGCCCTTCCAGCGCTTTGACATGAGCGAATACTGCGAGAATGAATCTGCCATCGAATTCTGCGGCAGCGATAAGGTATACAAAAACAGTAAGCCCGGCAACTTTACCTCCTTCGTCAGCAAGAACCCCAAGAGCGTGGTACTGTTCGACGAGATCGAGAAGGCCCACCTGAGCATTATCCACCTGTTCCTGCAGATCCTGGATGCAGGCCGCATCCGGGATAACCATACGGATGAAGAGATCAGCCTGAAGGACGTGATCATGATCTTCACCACCAACGCAGGCAAGCAGCTGTACACCGATTCGGAAACCGGTGATTTCTCCACCCTTTCCCGGAAGGTGATCCTGAAGGCGCTGGAGCGGGACAGAAACCCCGAGACCGGCAATCCCTTCTTCCCGGCGGCCATCTGCTCCCGGTTCGCTTCCGGCAATGTGGTCATGTTTAACCATATGTCTGCCCACAACCTCCGGGACATCGCCAAGAAAGAGGTGCTGCGCCACGCGGAAAACTTCCAGAAGGAGGCCGGCGTCCAGGTGCAGATCAGCGATGCGGTGTATTCCGCCCTGCTGTTTGCCGAGGGCGGTGCTGCGGACGCCAGAACCGTCCGGGGCCGTGCGGAGGCATTCTTTGATGACGAGCTGTACGAACTGTTCCGTCTTACCGGCACCCGCGCCGATGTGGGCGGTATCCGGGACATCGAGACCATCCACCTGGATGTGGAGCTGCCGGAGGAAGATCCGGAGATCCGCAGCCTGTTTGTGGGCAAGGAGCTGCCCCGGGTGATGGTGTTCGCCGGGGAAGCGGTTTTGGAAGCCTGCGATACCCAGAAGCCCCAGTGCCGACTGCTTCATTGCACCGACCTGCCTGAGGCCATCCAGTGCCTGCGGGATCAGGAAGTGAAACTGGCCCTGGTGGATATGCGCTACGGCCGCAGAAGCCAGAAGGATTACCTGAACCTGGAGGATATGGACTCCCTGGGCAGAGATTGCCTGCGCTACCTGCGGGAGAACTGCGGCGATCTGCCCATCTACCTGCTGCAGACGCCGGAATGCCGGATCGGCCAGGAGGAACAGCTGTCCTTCATGCGCCAGGGCGTCCGGGGTGTGCTGACGGTCAGCGGCGAAGGGGAAGAATTTGCCGATGCCGTCAACCGCATCTGCGAGCAGCTGCACCAGCAGGAGAGCATGAACAGCCTGGCAAAATCCAACAAGCTGGTGTCCTTTGAGACCGCTCAGCGGCTGTCTCAGGACGGCAAGATCGCCAAGATCAGTCTGTTTGACTTCCGCCTGTCCGTGGCGATGGACGCAGAGGATAGCAAAAATGTTATGAGTAACGTCAGTAAGCCCAATGTGACCTTTGACCAGGTCATTGGCGCGGATGACGCAAAGCAGGAACTGAAGTATTTTGTGGAATACCTCCGGGATCCCAAGAAGTATTTGGGTACCGGTGTGCGGCCGCCCAAGGGCGTGCTGCTTTACGGCCCTCCCGGCACCGGCAAGACCTTGCTTGCCAAGGCCATGGCCACCGAGGCAGGCGTGACCTTCATTGCCGCTGAGGGCAACGAGTTCCTGAAGCCCTATATCGGCGAGGGTCAGCAGCGGGTCCATGAGCTGTTCCGCACTGCCCGGAAGTACGCCCCTGCCATTTTGTTTGTCGATGAGATCGACGCGGTGGGCATGGCCCGTGGCGGCGATGGCACCCGCAGTACCGATGCCGCCCTGACCGCCTTCCTGACGGAGATGGATGGCTTCCATTGTGACGCGGCCAAGCCGGTGTTCGTGCTGGCAGCGACCAATGCGGATGTAACCCCCGGCGGCCATAAGAGCCTGGACGCCGCCCTGATGCGCCGGTTTGACCGGAAGATCTGCATCGATTTGCCCAATAAGGAAGACCGCATCCGATACATGAAGTGGAAGATGGGCAAAAATCCCACCTTTGCTGTGACGGAGGATAAGATCAACAATCTGGCGGTGCGCTCCACGGGCATGAGCCTGGCAGAGCTGGAATCGGTGCTGGAGCTGTCCCTGCGGATGGTGATCCGGGCCGGCGGTATGCATGTCACGGATGAGATCCTGGACGAAGCCTTCGAGACTTTCCACAGCGGCGAAAAGAAGCAGTGGGACCTGGCGCTGCTGCAGCGGGTGGCCCGGCACGAAGCCGGTCATGCCTTCCTGTGCTGGCACAGCGGCGAGACCCCGTCCTACCTGACGGTGGTGGCCCGGGCCGGCCACGGCGGTTATATGCGCCACGGCGAAAACGAGGACAAGAACCTGTACACCAAGGATGAACTGCTGGCTCTTATCCGTACTTCCCTGGGTGGACGGGCAGCGGAACTGCTGTATTACGGCCCCAAGGACGGCGTTTCTACCGGCGCTTCCGGTGACTTGGCCTCTGCCACCAGAACCGCCCAACACATTGTTTGCAGCTACGGCATGGACGACAACTTCGGCCTGGCGGTGATCGATCCCGGCGTAGCCCGGGGTGGTGAGCTGTCCGGAAGTGTCCGCAATGCGGTCAATCAGATTCTGGCGGAGCAGATGACGGAAGCCACCCGGATCCTGACAGAAAATCAAGCCCGGCTGGATCGGCTGGTGGAAGTGCTGATGGAAAAGAATCACCTGACAGGCAACGAGATCCAGGCGATCCTGGAGCAAAATTCTTGACAGATAAGGAGAGAAGACCATGACACCCTTCGAGTTGAACCCGCAACAGATCACCACGCTGTGGTGCTTCCTGGCTGCATCCATGCTGTTTTTGGTGGTGCCGCTGCTTTGGGCGGTTCTGCGCCTTGTGTGCAAGAAAGGCACATTGGATATGCGGCAAAAGTACAGCTTCAATAAAAAGCTGCTGATTTTCTCCGGCTTTCTCATCGGTGCGGTGTGGTGCCTGCGATTTGCGGTGGGCTACTATACCATCCTGGCAGACAAGCACGCGGGAGAAGTGACGCTGGAATGGTGGGAGGAGATCTTCAACAGCCTGGTCCACTCCCTGCAGACCTTCAGCATGGACGAGGATTATACCGCCTATATTACAGACGGCAGACAGATGCTGATGGATATGGGCGCCGCTTCCGGCTGGAGCATTGCCTACGGCATCGTGGCATCCTGCCTGAACTTTGTGGCCCCTGTGGCCGGAGGCGCCATTATCTTTGAGATCCTGGCCAATATTTTCCCCAAGATCCGCCTGGTGCTTTCCTACGCCATGTTCTGGAAGGAAAAGTACTACTTCAATCAGCTCAATGCCGGCTCCCTGACGCTCATCAAGAGCATCCTGCAGCTGCAGCCGTCCGTATGGAAAAAGCCCGTCATCGTGGTGGCGGATCCCCAGCTGGACGAGGAAGCCAAGGCGGATCTGCTGGTCAGCGCAAAGGTTTTGGGCGCGGTGTGCATCGCGGAAGAGTTGCCCCATATTGCCAAGAATCGCCTCGGCAGCCGGAAGTTCCTGCTGATCGATGAGCAGGAAGAGGGCAACCTCCATATGCTGGCCAACCTGGCAGACAGCTATAACAGCAAATTCCTCCGGGATACAGAGGTGTACCTGTTCTGTACCGGCGATACTTATACCCAGGTGGAGAACCAGGTGCTGGATAAGCTGCAGACCCAGTTCCAGGTTCCCACCGACGCCCTGCCGGTGTTCATTCCTGTGCCTTGCTACCGGAATATGATCACGGACCTTTTGGTGCGGGTGCCTCTTTATGAGCCTCTGGTTCAGAAGCAGCGCAACGAGGATGGCACCGTGGACCTGAATGCAACCATCCTGGGCAGCGGCGAGATCGGCACCGAGATGTTCCTGTCCACCTACTGGTTCGGACAGATCCTGGATTGCAAGCTGAACATCAATGTGGTCTCCCAGGAGAGCGAAGAGGATTTTTGGGGTCGCATCGACCGGATCAATCCGGAGATCCGCATGACCACCCAAGCAAAACATGAGATCCTGATGTACAACCGCCGGGGCGGATATTCCGACCCCTATTGCACGGTGCGGTATTTCCAGGAGGATATCAATTCCAAGACCTTCCAGGATCGGCTGCACAAGAAGGAAAAGAACGCCGAGATCCTGAATACGGACTACTTCCTGGTGGCCCTGGGCTCCGATGTGGAGAACCTGACTGCCGCCAACCTCCTGCGCCGGTGCGTGGGCAGATACCATGTATCCCAGGAAGAGGAATTGCGTACGGTCATCGCTTATGTGGTATACGATTCTGATCTGTGTGCCACACTGAATCAGCAGTGCCGCTACAACAGCGCCACAGCAAAGTCCGATGTGTTTATGCAGGCGGTGGGCAGCCGGGACATGATCTACAGCGCCCAAATCGTCTTTATGACCGAGCATGAGGCCCTGGCCGATCAGGCGGAAGAGGCCTACCGGAAGGTGCAGAAGGACGAGAGCCTGAAGGATATCCACCGGGCCCGGGCCAAGGACGATTACAAGCACTGGGCCAATTTGGCCCGGGGCATGCACTTCCGCTACAAGGTGTTCTCCTCCGGCGTGATGAATACCTCTTTGTTTGATGTGGATGATTCGGAAGCGGGCAAGGAGATCTACAACGACGCCCTGAAGACCGCTTTTGCGGAGTATTGCCGCCTGGTCTCCGGCCTGGATCGGCTGGAGGATCCGGAGGCTGCAGAGCGGGACCTGCGGCTGGTGCATCGGCTGTCCTGGCTGGAGCATCGGCGTTGGTGTGCCTTCACCCGGATCAAGGGCTTCCGCTGCAGCTGGGATTATGACAGCTACAAGACGGTTACCGGCTCTTATAAGCACATGGGCCTGAAGCTGCATCCCTGCCTGGTGGAATGTGACCAGCGGGGCATTCGGGCACCTCTGCGGGCGGATTACACGGTGGAGGAAGATAAATGCCTGCAGTTTACCAAGGGTTGCCCGGAGGCCGATCCGGATCTGCTGGACGAGCTGTCTTTGGATCTGCGGGATAATGGGCTGAACAACTACGACTTTAAGCTGTACGATTATCCCCTGATCAAGCATCACTGAGTGAAAGGACGAAAGTATGGTGGATTACATTTCTGTAAAAGCCGCAGCGGAAAAGCTGGGAGTAACACCGAGATGGATCCAAAAGCTCTGTGACGAGGATCGGATCCCCGGCGCCCTCCGCCTGGAAGGCAGCGGTGTGTGGCTGATCCCCAAGGAGGCTTGTGTGGTCCCCAAGGGTGCCAAGAGCCAGGTGCCGGACTATGCGCCGAAGCCCATGGATACCTCCCGGGTAGATCTTCCGGAAAGCCTGAAGGAACTGACGGAACTGCTGGCGGAAAATGTGCATGAAAACTGGGCTGCCGGCCGTCTGGCGGATGGCTGGCGCTACGGCAATGTCCGGGACGATGCCCATCGGCGGACGCCCTGCCTGGTGCCCTATGCCCTTTTGACCGAGGAAGAGAAGGATTACGACCGGAAAACCGCCCTGGAGACTCTGAAGACCATCCTGGCCCTGGGCTACCGGATCGAAAAGACAGAATAATTTGCCAAAAACCCCGGCTGCCTGCGAAAAAAGCAGGAGGCCGGGGTTTTATGGATTGGGCGGGCAGAAACAACAAGAAAAGGAGAAAATTATGAACCCTGTAGATATGCTGTTGGATGAAAACAACACGGATAACATCGTGCTGTATAACGAAGAGAACGAGGCAGTGGAATTTGAGCAGATCGCAGTGATCCCGGTGGGCTTGCAGACCTATGTGATCCTGAAACCGGTGACGCCCATAGAGGATATGGGTGAGGATGAGGCGCTGGTCTTCTCGGTGGATGAATGGGAGGGCGAAAGCGAACTGACCGTGGTTACCGATGAAGAGATCGTGGACCTGGTGTTTGCGCGCTACTACGAAATGCTGGAAGAAGACGAGGAATAAACCTGTCTACCCCTGTTCGATTTCTTCGGACAGGGGCTTTTTTATTTGAAAGGAGGAAAAATTATGGCGTACGATATGAAAATATTCGCACCTGAGGTGGAACCCGGTGCTGTGCATCAGATCTATGAGCTGCTGGCGCAGGCACCGCTGCGGGAGGCAAAGGTGCGGATCATGCCGGATGTCCACAGCGGCATGGGCTGCGTGGTGGGTTTTACCGCCACCGGCGGGGATCGGATGATCCCCGGGGTCATCGGCGGGGACATGGGCTGTGGTATGCTGACCGTGGAGCTGGGACGGAAGATCCCGGAGCTGCGGGAGCTGGATCAGTTTATTTGGGAGCATATTCCCGCCGGCGCCCAGCTGCGGGAGGATTACGATGAATGGAAAGAAATCAAAAAGCTTTGCTGCTATTCCCAGCTGCGGGATAAGGAGCGGGTGCATCGCTCCCTGGGAACGCTGGGCGGCGGCAATCACTTCATCGAGGTGGATCAGGATGGGGACGGCCGGTATTACCTGGTGATCCATTCCGGTTCCCGGTTCCTGGGTACCCAGGTGGCGGCGATCTACCAGCGCGTGGCTGTGCGCTACTGCCGGGAGGCAGGGATCAAGGCGCCGGAGGAATACTGCTACCTGACCGGGGCGGAGCTGGAGGCGTATCTGCAGGATATGGCCATCTGTGTTGCCTTTGCCGCGGAAAACAGAAAGCGCATCGCGAAGGACATTTTGGCCTTCATGGGGATCCATAAAGCGGCGTCCTTTGAAACGATCCACAATTTTGTGGATGGGGACGGGGTCATCCGTAAGGGCGCTGTGCCGGCCCACGCCGGACAGAAGCTGCTGATCCCCATGAATATGCGGGACGGCTGCCTGATCGCCGAGGGCAAGGGTAATCCGGATTGGAATTTCTCCGCACCCCACGGCGCCGGCCGGGCCATGAGCCGGGGAGAAGCCAAGGCGCAGTTTACCGTGGAGCAATATGCGGCGGAAATGGCGGGGATCTACTCGTCTACCGTGAACGCCTCCACCCTGGACGAGTCGCCTATGGCCTATAAGGATATGGCAGGTGTGCTGGAGGCGATGGAGCCTACCGTGAAGATCCTGAAACGCATCCGCCCGGTGTACAATTTTAAAGCCGGAAAGAGAAGCGGGCGTGAATATTTTGGATAAGGATTGCGCTTTGAAAATCCCCATGGTATAATGAGGAAAAACCTGAAATTGGGGGAATTTGCCATGCATTATCAGATCGATACCCAGTATTTGCTGGAGGTTTTGCGGAAGACCCTGGCGGTACCCAGCCCGGTGGGCTATTATGTGGAGCTGAACCCTGTTCTGAAAGCTATGGCTGAGGAGCTGGGTTACGGCATGACCTTTGACAACCGGGGTACCGGCTATGTCACCCTGGAGGGCCAGGATAATTCCAAAACCGTGGTGCTGGGCGCCCATGCGGATACTCTGGGCTTTATGGTCCGGAAGGTAGACGGCGACGGTAAGCTCCGGGTCCGGGTCATCGGCGGCATGAATCTGCACAGCGCCGAGGGCGAAACGGTCACCGTCCATACCCGGGATGGCAAGGCTTATACGGGCCTTTTCCTGTGCCAGTCCCATTCCACCCATGCCTTTGGCGACTGCCTGACATTGGAGCGGAGGGAGAGTACTATGATGGTCCTCCTGGATGAGCCGGTTTCCACCAAGGCAGAGGTCTATGCCCTGGGCATTCGCCCCGGCGACTACATCTCCCTGGATCCCCGGTGTCAGATCACCCCCAACGGCTATGTCAAGTCCCGGTTCCTGGACGATAAGGCCGCGGTGGCCTGCAGCTATGCCGCGTTGAAGTGTTTGAAGGACAACGGCCTGACCCCCAAGTATCGCACTGTATTTGCTTTTCCGCATTATGAGGAAACCGGCCTGGGCGGCACCTTTGTGCCGGAGAACGCTTCGGAGTATGTGGCCATTGACATCGGCCTGGTGGGCCCGGATCACGACGGCCGGGAAGAGGCGGTGAGCATCTGCGCCAAGGACGCGCTTACCACATATCATTATGAACTGACCAACCGGCTGATCGGTTGCGCAGAAAAGTGCGGCTGCGACTATGTGGTGGATACCTTTACCCGGTACAGCACCGATGCGGCAGCTGCCATGAAGGGCGGCAGTAATGTGGCGGTGGCAGCCTTTGGTATGGCGGTTTACGGCAGCCACGGCATGGAGCGTACCCATGTAAAGGGCCTGGAGGGCACTACGAATCTGATGCTGGCCTATACCCTGGGCCTGTAAGGGGGAAGCACCATGAAATGCGGTTTTTATGAAAAAGAGATCACGCCCCCCTTGGGCCAGTCTGTTCCCGGATATTTTTGCCCCCGTCCTGCCATGGATGTGTGGGACAAGCTGTATGCCAAGGCGGCGGTGTTTGAAGGGGACAACGGCACCGTTGCGGTGCTGATCCTGGATGCTGTTCAGGTGAAGGCGGCCTTTTGTCAGAAGGTGGCCCAGCGGGTGACGGAGTACACCGGTATTCCCGGAGAGAATTTGGTCATCGCTGCCACCCATACCCACTATGGCGTTCCCTTCGGGGATAGCTTCCCGGACAACTGTGAATTTATCAACGAACCGGATCGAGGCTATGTGGCGGTGCTGGAGCGGCTGGCGGCAGATACGGTGATTCTGGCCTGGAAGCGGATGGAGGAATGTACCCTCAGCTACGCCATGGGCTGGGAGGGACAGGCTGCCTTCTGCCGGGACTATCAGATGAAGGATGGCAAAGTTCGCACCAATCCCAGCGCCCGCCGGATTCCGGATATTTTACATCCCTATTCCGATACGGATCCGGAGACCCCGGTGCTGATGGTCCGCAACAGCCAGGGAATCCTCAAGGGCATTCTCTTTACCCACACCTGCCACCAGGACACTGTGGGCAGCTATGTTTACAGCGGCGACTACTCTTCTGTAGTTTCCAAGGAACTGAAGTCTGTCTACGGAAACGATTTTGTGTCTATTTATATGGCCGGCTGCTGCGGTGATATCAACCACTGTGACCCCCTGGGCGGGACCCGGAGAAGCTATGTGGATGTGGGCCGGATCGTTGCCGGCGCGGTGAAGGCTGCTATGGCCGGTACCGGGGAACCGGTATCCGGCGATCAGGTGGCTGCCCAGCGGCGCTGGGTAAGCATTGGCCGCCGCAAGGCCACTGCCCGGGAGCTGGAGGAGTGCCGCAAGGCGTTGTCCGGTCAGGAGGCTGCGTTTAGCCGGGATTGGGCGCTGTCCATTGTTGGTTATGAGGCCAACAACTGGCCTGATGAGGTGCTGCAGCCGGTGCAGATCCTGCGCATCGGCGAAGTTTGGTTCTTCGCCTTGCCCGGTGAGGTGTACCACACCTACGGCAAGCAGGCCCGGGCTGCTGTGGCAGGACAGAAGTGGCTGATCACAGAACTCAATGGCACCGAAAGCTCCTATATGCCCACCCCGGAGCTGTACGGCACCGACGTGTACCCGGTGAAGCTCACCGACGGCAGCTTCCTGGAGCCCCTGGCCGGCGAAAAGCTGGTGGCGGCGGTCCATGCCCTGGTGCAGGAGATGAAATGAAGATAAGGGCCTGGCACAGGCCCTTTCTTTGAGGATACGGTTATGATCACACTGTCTAAAATCGCGAAGCTGGCCCATGTGTCAATATCCACGGTGTCCAAGGCTTTCTCCATGAGCCCGGAGATCAACGAGCAGACCCGGGAATTGATCTTTGACATCGCCAAGGAGCATGGCTGCTTCAAAAAATATTACAAAGCCAAATATCCCAAGCATGTGATCGCGGTGATCTGTCCGGAATTCCAGAGCAGACTCTACTCCCATGCCCTGTCTGCGCTGCAGGCGTATCTTGCCCGGCAGGGCTGCGAGATCTGCGTGGCGGCAACGGATTTTTCTTCGGAAACGGAGCAGGAACTGCTGCGCTATTATGACCGGCACGCAACGGTGGACGGCATCATCGTCATCGGCGCCCACGGGTTATCGGAGTTGGAGATGGAACTGCCGGTGGCTTACGTGCTGGGAGAACGGGATGGCTGCTTCCAGGTGAATATCGATATGTCCCAGGCACGGGAGCAGACGGTGGAATACTTCCTGTCCCGTGGGGTGACGGAAATTGGCCTGGTAGGGGAGCGTCTGACCCAGGGAAAGCTGCAAAAGTTCCGGGAATTGTTTGCCCAACGGGGCGTGGACATTCCGCAGGAATGGGTGGCGGCGGGAGAAAAGCGGTTTGAAGCCGGCGGCTACGATGCCATGGCCCAGCTGCTGGATACCGGCAAGCCCCCCAGGGCGGTGATCTGCGCCTATGACTATCTGGCCATCGGTGCGGTGCGCTGCCTGTATGATCGGGGCTTCCGGGTCCCGGAGGACGTGGCGGTGCTGGGCATGGATGACCTGCACGAAGCGGCGTATCTGAATCCGCCCCTTAGCTCCATCGATTACCCCATCGACCGGGCCTGTGAGCTGGCGGCCGATGCCCTCCGGGCAGAGCTGATGGGCAAGCCCCATCCCAGCCGGGAGATCCTTACGGCGCAGCTGCATTTGCGCCGTTCCACAGAAGTATAAAGAAACGCTGCAAGCGGTCGCTTGCAGCGTTTTTGTTATTGGGGCGTGATGGATTCCAGGTATTCTTCCAGGCACAGGCCGGATTCGTAGATCTCCTGGGCGATCTCCTTGCCCACATAGCGGTAGTGCCAGGGCTCGTAAATGATGCCGGTGATCTCGCTCTTTTCATTGGGGTATCGGAGGATGAAGCCGTAACGCCAGCTGTTTTCCATGAGCCACTTCTGCACAGCGGTGTTTTCCTGGGCTTCGTCCAGGTTGCGGTAGCTGTCATCCGTCAGGTCGAAGGCGAGGCCCAACTCGTGTTCGCTGGTGCCGGGAACGGCCACCACGGTACCGGCCAGCCGTTTGGCGTCCGCTTCCGAGTAGCCTTCATTCATCAGCCGCTGAACTTTGTTGTTGTACAGCCATCGCTGATCTCCGTGGGTGCGGTAGGCAGATGCGATGTAAGGCTTCAGACCCGCATCCCGGCAGCCCTGGAGCATTTCCTGCAGGGCGTCGTGGCAGACCACGCTGGATTTCCACCACCAGCCGGTGACTTCCACCACCTCCGGTTCATAGCCTTCCGGCATGAAGTTCCAGGGGTTGACCAGCAGGATCTCCACACCGTCCGAGCCGAACCAATGGGTCACGCCGTCGATATCCTGCTTGCCCACGGCCATGGGGCCGTCGGGGGTGAAGTAGACCAGCTTGCCGTCGATCTCCTGCCAGCCGGTGACCATGACGCTGTCTTGCGTGTAGTAATACAGCCGGCCGTCCTGCTCTGTCCAGCCCACGGGCCGGGGAGCAGTGGTGGGAGGAACTGTGGTGGTGGGGATGGTGGTCGTGGGAGGCGGCGTGGTGGTCGTGGTGGTGACCACGGGGGCCTGGGTGGTGGTTGTGGCCGGGACGGTGATACGGCAGCCGGCAAAAATCAGCAAAATCAGTAGCCCTGACAGGAAGAGGGCGGTCATTCGTTTCATAGGGGTCTCCTCCAATATGTTCTGAAAACATTGTAGCACAGGGGGCGGCAAAATACAAAGGCTTTTAAAAGAAAAAGAGTTTTCATTTACAATTTGTCGAAAAGGTGCTACAATGATGCCAACGAAACAGGGAGGAAGCCCCTATGAAAAAAGGCGATCATCTTTATCAGCAATATCTGAATATCCTCCGGGAGGAGCTGCGCCCTGCCATGGGCTGCACCGAGCCGATCGCCCTGGCCTATGCCGGCGCCAAGGCCCGGCAGCTGCTGGGGTGTCTGCCCCAGCGGGTAGAGGTCGCTGTCAGCGGCAATATCATCAAGAATGTAAAAAGCGTCATCGTACCCAACACCGGCGGCCTCCATGGCATTGGCCCGGCGGTATGCGCCGGTATCGTGGCCGGTGACGCAGATAAAGTGCTGGAGGTCATCAGCACCGTTACGGAGCAGCAGCGCCAGCAGATCGGGCAGTTCCTGCAAACGGCCACGGTGGAGATCCGGGGTGCGGATTCGGACTTGGTGTTTGATATCGACCTGCGTCTGTACACGGAAGGGCAGCAGGTGCGCCTGCGGATCGTCAATCACCACACCAATGTGGTGTATATGGAGAAAAATGGCCAGGTGCTGCTGGATCTTCCGGTGGCCGAGGCCTCGGAGGACCGGTTGACGGACAAGTCCTGCCTGAATATGGAGGGGATCGTGGCCTTTGCTGATTGCCTGGATCCGGAGGATGTCCGGGATTGCGTGGGCCGGCAGATCGAATACAACATGGCCATCGCCCGGGAGGGCATTTCCGGGTCTTGGGGCGCCAACATTGGCTCCGTGCTGCTCAATCGCCAGGGCGCACTGCTGTGCAAGCAGGCGGCAGCCTATGCGGCGGCAGGATCGGATGCCCGGATGAGCGGCTGTGAGATGCCGGTGATCATCCTATCCGGCAGCGGCAACCAGGGCATTACCGCCAGCGTTCCCGTGGCGGTGTACGCCGAAGCCCTGGGCGCTACCGAAGAAGAACTGTTCCGGGCAGTGACCCTGAGCGACCTGGTGACGGTGCATCAGAAGAAGGGCATCGGCAGACTTTCCGCCTATTGCGGCGCCATCAGCGCCGGCTGCGGCGCGGGTGCCGGCATTGCGTATCTGCAGGGTGGCCGGCTCCATGCGGTGGCCCACACGGTGGTCAATGCCATTGCCATCCTCTCCGGCACCATTTGTGACGGCGCCAAGCCCTCCTGTGCCGCAAAGATCGCCGCGGCGGTGGATGCGGGCATCCTGGGCTGGGAGATGTATCAGGAGCATCAGCAGTTCTACGGCGGTGACGGCATCGTCACCAAGGGCGTAGATAATACCGTGCAAAATGTGGGCCGTCTTGCCCGGGAGGGCATGCGGGAAACGGACCGCACCATTCTGAAGATCATGCTGGATGAAGAATAAAAAAGATCACGCATCCTTCGATGCGTGATCTTTTGGTCAATCGTTCAAAAACCGTCCCCGGGCATCCACCCGGACATATCCCCGCAGGATCCGGAAGCCGTCGACAAAGCCCCAAAGCCACACGATGGGCAGGGCGTAGCCAAGGGAGAGGATGGAGGCCAGCAGCGACAGAATCATTTGCATCAGGCCCTTTTTGAAATACCCCAGGTAATAATTGTGGATACCCAGGAAACCGAGGAAGACCGCCAGCCAGCCGGCCAGGGCGCGGCTTTTGCCATTCTCGCTGCGCATGCTGTAGATGGCTGCGCCGCAGTAACGGCAGCTCTCGTCGCCTTTTTCTGTTTTTTTACCGCAGGCGGGGCAGTAGCTCAGGCCGTTGCCGCGGGTAAAACCGCAGGTTCCGCAGGTTTTTGCCTCTTCTTCCAATCGGGCGCCGCAATTCTTGCAATACATTCAGGATACCTCCCGGATCATATTTTTCTTAATCATAGCATAGAATCGGAAAATTGTCCATAGCTCCGAAGGAAATGGGAATGAAACCCGTCTTTTGGGGGTAAAATGAGGGAGAGCAGACAAATAGGAGGAAGTAATGATGAAGCTTGTAACCGTTTTGCTGTGTATCAGCCTGCTGCTGACTTTGTTGGCCGGCTGCCGCAGACAAACCCCCAATACGACTACCGCAGATCCGTCCACTACGACGGCACCCCTACCCACGCCCGTGGTCACCACCCCTGGGACTTCGGATACAAAAAGCGCGGAACTTTTGGCCGCCATTTGGAATCGCTATGCCCAGGAGGAACGGTTTGCCTCTTACGGCGGTACCGTGGAGCATTCCATCAGCGATGCCCCCGGTGACCTGGACCTGGGGAATATCGATGAATTGACGGGCAAATATCTGATCCCCAGTGACCGGGTGGAGCAGCTGGAGGATGCGGCTTCCCTGGTGCACATGATGAACAGTAATATTTTCACCGCCGCGGTGGTGGAGCTGTCCGACGTGGCTCAGCTGGGGGCGTTTGCGGAAAGCTGGCGGGATGCCATTCGGCAGAACCGGTGGATCTGCGGCCAGCCTGACCGGATGGTCATGGCTGTACCGGAGCAGGGCCGGGTGCTGATGGCCTTTGGAAGCAACGACGCCATGGACATCTTTGAGAATCACATGAAAGAAGCTTACCCCAACATCCGTATTCTTTATCAGGAAGCCGTAGTCGGCTAACAAGCAGGCGGCTTGCCGCCTGGTACATGGAGGAAAAGCATGCTTTTTTCCGGAATTCCGTTTTTGTTTTACTTTTTGCCTGTGGTGTTGGGGGTCTACTTTTTGATCCCCCGCTCCTGGCGCAACGGCTGGCTTCTGCTGGCGAGCTTGGTGTTTTACGCCTGGGGCGAGCCTCGGTACGTGGTGCTGATGGTGGGCTCGATTCTTGCCTTTTACGGCTACGGCCTGGCCATTGAGCGGTGTCGCCATAAAAAACTGTGGCTGACCCTGGCGGTGATCACCGGGGTGGCGCTGTTGGCGGTATTCAAATACGCCGACTTTGCCCTGGAAAACTGGAATGTGCTGACGGGGATGTCCCTGCCGCTACTGAAGCTGGCGCTGCCCATCGGCATCAGCTTTTACACCTTCCAGTGCATCAGTTATGCGGTGGATGTGTACCGGGGGGAGGCCAAGGCGCAAAAGGATCCTATTCGCTTTGGCGCCTATGTGTCCATGTTCCCCCAGCTCATCGCCGGCCCCATCGTCCGGTATGTGGATGTGGATCGGGCGCTGGAAAGCCGCCGGACCAACTGGGAGGATATTTCCCGGGGCCTGTTCGGTTTCCTGGTGGGCCTGGGGAAGAAGGTGCTGATCGCCAATCCATTGGGGGAGCTGACGGAGATTTTCCGTGCCTCCGGGGAGAAATCAGTGCTGTTTTACTGGCTTTACGCCATCGCGTTTGCCCTGCACATTTACTATGATTTCTCCGGCTACAGCGATATGGCGGTGGGCCTGGGCAGAATTTTGGGCTTCCGGTTCCCCAAAAACTTTGATTATCCCTATATTTCCCGGAGCATTACGGAATTTTGGCGCCGGTGGCATATGACCCTGGGCGGCTGGTTCCGGGACTATGTGTATATCCCCCTGGGCGGCAACCGGGTAGGGAAGCTGCGCTGGGTGTTCAATATCCTGGTGGTGTGGATGCTCACCGGCCTGTGGCATGGGGCGGCCTGGAATTTTGTGGTGTGGGGGCTGCTGTTCGCGGTGTTCCTGCTGCTGGAAAAATGGGTGCCGCTGCTGTCCAAACTGCCGGGGGTACTGCGCCACGGCTATGTGCTGCTGGTGATCGTTTTGAGCTTTGTGATTTTTAACGCCCGGGATATGGCCCAGGCTCTGGCGGATATGGGCGGAATGTTTGGCGTTGACGCACCCCTTTACAGCCGGGAGGCGGTGTACTACCTGCGCAGTTATTTGCCGCTGCTCATTACCGCCGGGGTGGGGGCAACGCCCCTGGTGCGCGATTGCGCGGTGCGGCTGAACAAAACCGTGGTAAGTTCCGGGCTGCGGCTGGCTGTGGCCGCGGCGCTGCTGCTGGTCTGCACAGCGTACCTGGTGGACGGCTCTTTCAATCCGTTCCTGTATTTCCGGTTCTAAGGGGGTGGCGCGATGAAAGGAAAATGGTGGGCGCTGCCTGTGATTGGATTGTGGCTGGGCCTGGCGATTTGGTGCTGGCTGCGACCCAGTGACGCGGTCTCGGTCTCTGAGCGCAGACCCCTGGCACAGATGCCCCAATTGCGGGCGGAAAAGCTCCTGGACGGCAGCTTCATGACGGAGTTTGAGGATTTCACCCTGGATCAGTTCCCCCTGCGGGATGGTTTTCGCACCCTGAAGGCCCTGGTCCACTACAATGTGCTGAACCAAAAGGACAATAACGGCATTTACCTGGTAGATGGCCAGGCGGCAAAGCTGGAGTACCCCCTGGCGGAGAACTCCGTGACCCATGCGGCGCAGCTGTTTGCCAAGGTGGCGGAGCGATACCTGCAGGATAGCAAGGTGTATTTTGCTTTGGTGCCGGACAAGGGCTACTACCTGGCAGGGGCCAACGGTTACCCGGCCATGGATTATAAAGCCCTGGCCCAAACCCTGGAATCCTATCTGCCAACGGTGAGTTATGTAAACCTTATGGAAAAGCTAAGTCCCCAGGACTACTACCGGACGGACACCCATTGGCGCCAGGAGCAGCTGCTGCCGGTAGCCCAAAGTCTGTGCCAGGCGATGGGGGTCACAGCACCCAGGGCAGAGGATTTTGCAGTGCGGGAGTTGGAGAAACCCTTCCATGGGGTCTATTACGGTCAGGCGGCGCTGCCCATGGAGCCGGATACCCTGCGGTATCTGGAAAGCCCGACCCTGAGCCAATGCCGGGTGTACAATTTTGAAACGGGCAAATACGCACAGGTTTACGACCTGACCAAGCTGGACAGCGCGGACCTTTACGAGGTATTCCTCTCCGGGCCGGTGTCTATGCTGCGGATCGAAAACCCCCAGGCTACCACGGATCGGGAGCTGATCCTGTTCCGGGATTCCTTTGGCAGTTCCCTGGCGCCGCTGCTGGTGCAGGGCTACAAGACCATCACCCTGGTGGATCTGCGGTATGTGTCCTCGGCAATGCTGGATCGGTTTATTGACTTCCACGGACAGGATGTGCTGTTTCTGTACAGCACCCTGGTGCTGAATAACAGTTTGCAGATGCGATAAAAAAACAGGCAGCGATGCTGCCTGTTTTTTTCATATCTTGGTCAGGTCCTGGATCCAGTTGTCCTTGCGGATCATAAGCCAGCCTACCAGGGCCTTGACGGCCTCTGCACCGTTGACAATGGCGTAGAGCGCCAGGATCGGGACGGCGGTAAAACGGCTCAGCAGGTACGCCAGGGGCACCATAATGATCCAAATATAGCCGCTGTCGAAGAGGAAGGTGATGCCGGTCTTGCCGCCGGAGCGCATGGCGAAATATACCGCGTGGATATATCCGTGGAAGGGCATCATCGCTGCCATGACCAGGATGATCTGGGTGGACAGGGCGCGGACGCTGTCGGTGGTGTTGTAAAGCATGGGATAGAGGCCGGACAGCACCACCAGGATCAGGGAAAATGCCGCGCTGGAGGCGATGGACAGGAGCGTCATCTTGTTGAAGCTGTCCCGGATCACGGTCTTGGTATTGCCGGAGCCCATCATCTGTCCCATGATGATGCCGATGGTGTTGCCCATGGACATATAGATCACGCTGCAGATGCTGTATACCGTGCTGCTGATGTTAATGGCGGCCAGCACATCCAGGCCTCGGGTGGAATAGCACTGGTTGACCACAGCGCAGCCCAGGGCAAACAGAAATTCGTTAATGAGCAGCGGCATACCCTTCCGGAAGATGTTCTTCAGAAGGCCGGCGTGGATGTACATGGAACGGTAGACACCCACGATGTAGGGATTTTGCTGGGGCTTCAGGTGCGTCCAGACCATGACGATGGCCATTTCCACATACCGGGAGATCACGGTGGCCAGGGCAGCGCCCTTGACGCCCATGGCGGGGGCGCCGAAGTGGCCGAAGATCAGGATGTAGTTCAGAATCAGGTTGACCAGCACCGCGGTGACGCTGGCGGCCATGGGGACGGAGGTCTTTCCCGTTTCCCGCAGGGTGCTGGAGTAGGCGTTGCCCAGGGCAAAGGGGAGCAAGCCCCAAAGCATCACCCGCAGGTACTCCTTGCCGTACTGCAAGGTCAGCAACTGCTCGGCAGGGTCGCTGTCGCTTTGCAGGTACAGCCGGATCAGGGCCTCGTCCGCGAAATAGAACAGCGCAATGCCGGCGATCCCCAGCAGGAGGCCTGCCAGGAACTTAAACCGGAAGGTCCTGCGGATACCCTCCTGGTCACCGGAGCCGTGGAACTGGGCGGAGAAGATGCCCGCACCGGCCATGGCGCCGAAAATGCACAGGTAGAAAATAAACATCAGCTGGTTGATGATGGCTACGCCGCTCATCTGCACGGTGCCGGTTTGGCCGACCATGATGTTGTCCAGCAGGGAAACGAAGTTGGTGATGGCGTTTTGAATAATGATGGGCAGGGCGACTACGGCGATCCGCCGATAGAACGCCTTGTCGCCGATGTATTTATGAAGCATTCGAGCCTCCTGTGGTGATTGTTAGAGTTCCGCGCCTCCCTGGAAGACACGGATGCCGGTATAGTCGCTGCGGCAGATCACAAAGTCAGCGATCTTGCCGGGGGCGATGGAGCCGATCTTGTCTTGGACACCCAGGGCGCAGGCGGGGTTATAGGTGGCGGCACGGACGGCATCGCACTCAGGGATACCAAAGAGAATGGCGTTGCGCATACCCTGGAACAGGTTTGTGATGGCGCCGGCGATGGTGCCGTCTGCCAGCCGGGCCACGCCGCCGGAAATATAGCCGGTGAGGCCGCCCAGGTCGCATTCGCCGTCAGGCATACCGCAGGCCCGCAGGCAGTCGGAGATCA
Source organism: Faecousia sp. (assembly GCA_045660725.1). Taxonomy (GTDB): domain Bacteria; phylum Bacillota; class Clostridia; order Oscillospirales; family Oscillospiraceae; genus Faecousia. The sequence goes on along the minus strand of JAZREG010000097.1, from coordinate 13,005 downwards.
GCACGATGCGGTGGGCGCCGAACATGGAGAAAGCCAGCCGCACGGAGGCGGGGTGGACATGCAGACCGTCGCAGATCAGTTCTGCCCGGACCTTGGGATTTTCCACAGCGGCGGGGATCACGCCGGGGTTCCGGTGATGGATACCGGGCATGGCGTTGAACAGGTGGGTCAGGTGGGTAGCGCGCTTGGAGAAAGCTTCCTTAGCGCTGTCATAGTCGGCGTCGCTGTGGGCCACGGAGACCACGGAGAGTTTGCTGGCCTTTTCTACAAATTCTGCCGCACCGGGCAGCTCCGGAGCAACATCCGCAATGGCAACAAAGCCGTCGCAGGCATCAAACAGCTTCTTGAAGCCCTCGAAATCCGGATCCTTCAGGAACGCGGGGTTCTGCGCACCCTTTTTCTTGAAGGAGAAGTAGGGGCCTTCCATGTGGATGCCCAGGGGGCGGGCATAGCCGAAGGGCATCTCGTCGTGGAGCTTCTTGGCATTGACGAAGGCCTTTTCCAGGACCTCGTAGCTCTGGGTGATGGAGGTGGGGGCGAAGGATGTGACACCGTTGGTAGCCAGGTACCGGGCCATCCGCTTCAGACCCTCATAATCGCCATCGGAAACATCGGCGGCGGCGCTGCCGTGGATGTGGCAATCGATGACACCGGGAATGACCGTTGCGCCCTCCAGGTCAATGGCGTCGGCGGGAACGGTTTCCGGCAGAACGGCACCGAATTTGCCGTCCTTTACTTCAAAAGCGCCAATATGAAACTGAAAATCGGAACAAAAAATCCGGGCATTTTTGTAAAACATTGTGGTTTCCTCCTGTGTGTCGATTTATTGGAGAAGGGGGCGGGGGATCGGGCATTCGCAGAATCTCCCAGTTTGCTGTATAGCTCCATACTACACCATAAAAAGGGAAAGTCAATACCGAAATGCACTGCGTTTTTGCTGTTTTGCATAGGAAAAGAAAAGAACCTGCCGGGTGGCAGGTTCTTTTGAAAATGCGTTATTTGCGGATATCCGGCAGGCTGGCGGCGGCCACGGACTGACCCACCCGGCGGGTCTTTTCGTCGGGCAGCATCACCGTTACCTTCTCATGCAGTGCAGGGAATTCGTCCTTCAGTACAGCCTGGCAGGTGGCGAGGATCATTTCGCCGCCCTTACCGGACATGACCCGGCCCAGGATCATCAGGTTGCGGATATCATAGAACTTGGAATACAGCACCACGGTGTAGGCAAGGTAGGTACCGATGTCCCGGAAGACCTTCTGGGCCCGCTGGTCGTCCTGCTCCATCAGCCCCTGGACCACCTTCAGCTTTTCCGCGGGGGTCAGGGACGCATCCAGGGCAATACCTGCCCGGGGGGCCAGCTTGTTGACGGCGTCCTGGGAGAAGTACTTGCAGCCCACGCCGATATCGGTGGACCATTCATCCTTCATGGCTTCCTCGTTCAGATCTACAGGGGCAAAGGCCAGCTCGCTGATCCAGCCCAGGACGTTCTTGTCCTTGTCCACATAGCCAACAGCTTCGCTGGTGCCCATGGCAAGACCCATGATGGAACCGCAGTTCATGCCCATGGCACCGGCCAGGGCGGTGACGTCACCGTCGTTGGCTACCCCCACCGCCACATCGCCGATCTCGGCAGCGGCCCGATCATACACGGTCTTGACCTCTTCCCAGCGATCCCGGGGGACGCAGTAGAAGATGCTGGAGATCATGGGGGCGTTGCCGATAAACACACCGGCAGAGGAAACGCCAATGCCGTCTACCCGGGGCATTTTGGAAGCGGCGGTGCGGAAGGCGGCCAGGATGCCCTGGTACTGATAGTTGGGATCGGGGTTGGTCTTGGGATGCCAAACCACTTCTTCGGAGTAGACCACTTCGCCATCGATCACGGCGCAGACCTTCCGGTCGGAACCGCCGGCATCGAAGCCGATGCGGCAGCCGTCGGTGTGGCCGCCGATGGGGCGGGGTTCTTCGTTGGATTCGGGGCAGGCTTCCAGGGGCAGATCATAGATCTCCAGGGGACGCTCGTAGAGCTTCTGGAAGAAGTCGCAGTCAAAGGCTCGCTCGCCGGTGGGGCTGTAGGCAGCCTGGATCCGCTGAGTGATGGCGGAGCAGCCGCAAATGGATACCTTGAAGCCGCCGATGGACCACAGCAGGAACTTCATGTACCGCTCCAGGTATCGGTAGTCGGCCTCGGCCATTTCCGCAGTGCCGTGGATCTTGGTATGGCGGACGGAAACATGGCCCTTATCCCGCTCTACAGCGATGGCCACGGGAACGGTGGCGGTTTTTTCGTATTCGTTGGCCCAAACACCAAAGGGGATGAAGCCGGGATCCAGCTCCGGGATGTGCTTCATGTCAAAGGAAATACCCAAGTGCTGCATCATGTTATCCTCCTTTTTACTGACGGACCTCTGCGGCCACCTTGGCCACGATCCGGTTCATATCATCCCACTTGTCCTGCATATCCTGGGCCAGCTTGAACTGGGTGCGGCAGCGGACCAGGTTGTGGCCGGGGTAGGCGGTGCGGAAATACACATCGCCGTCCAGGTAATCCTTCAGGAAACGCAGACCCACCTCCATGGTCATGGTCAGAGCGCCCATGGGCAGCATGGCCACTTCCGCGTCGGTCAGGGCGGTGGCGGCGGTGAGGAAGCCCCGGGTGAACACCTCAAAGCGGTTAAGGTCCAGGGTCATCTTGCTCAGGTCCTTCTCATCCTCCACCGCGGTGGCAGCGCCAAAGCGGATGGAATCGCCGAAGTCGTGAGCGCTGAGGCCGGGCATCACAGTGTCCAGATCCAGGACGCACATGCCGGTGCGGTCTTCCCAGCTGAGCAGTACGTTGTTCAGCTTGGTATCATTATGGGTCACCCGCAGAGGCAGCAGCCCGTCCTGACGCATATTCTGCAGGGTAGAGCAGATCTCTTCCCGCTCCAGAACAAAGGCGATCTCCGGCTGCACCTCATGGGCTCTGCCCATCACATCCGCAGCTACGGATGCCTTGAACTGGCGGTAGCGGTCGGGGGTGTTGTGGAATTCCGGGATGGTCTCAAACAGGGTGTGGGCGGGGAAGTCGGCCAGCAGCCCCTGGAATCGACCGAAGGCCAGGGCGCTCTGATAGAAATCCTCGTCACTTTCCGGGGCGTCCAGGCTGAAGCCGGGGACGAACCGATAGGCTCGCCAATACTGACCGGCCTCGTCCAGGTGGCAGTACTTGCCATCCTTGGTGGGCAGGAAGTGCAGGGCGTGGTTGGGATCGGGATCTTTTTCCCGGAGGAAGGAGGTGACGGCAACGATATTCTCCATCAGCCGCACCGGATCCTTAAAAACATAGTTGTTGATCTTCTGCAGAATGTACTCGTTTCCTGTGTCGGTGGTGAGCTTCAGGGTCACATTGATATGACCGTGACCAAAGGGTTCACAAGCGACAGGTGTGCCTTCCAGACAGAAGGCAAAGGCGGCTTTTTCCATTTCCATAGGGATCACCTCATTCTCATCTTTCCGGCGGCAACCGGCCGGTTTTTATACTACTTTACTAAAATTTTACCATGCTTGCCAACAAAAAGCAATCGCAATTGTGTTGCGGAAACGATGGGGAATTTACCACTTTGAACACAAAAAAGAGAAATGCCGCCCGGGGCTCCGGGCGGCATTGGAATCGGTTCAGCATTTTTTCATCAGACGGATGAAGAACTCCACGGCGTGGAGCGCGGTTTCCAGGCGGATGCGCTCATTGTGGCCGTGAATGGTGGAGCGTTCTTCTGCGGTCAGATCCATGGCGGAGAAGCGATAGACATGGTTGCTCAGATCCCGATAGTGCCGGGAATCGGAACACTGGACCATCAGATAGGGGGCTACGATGCAGCCGGGCCAGGTTTCCGCCACAGAGGAGGCCACCTTGTCCCAGGCGGGGCAATCGGTTTCGGATACGGGGCTGGGCTCGGAGGATTCCAAAGCGGAGATGGACACCGCAGGATCCGCTACAGTCTTCTGCAGATAATGCAGGGCAGAGCTGACGGAATCGCTGGGATTCAGCCGCATATTGGCCACCATGGTCGCTTCCGGGGGGATCACATTCCGGGCGCTGGAGCCTTCCATTTGGGTGAAAGCCACGGTGGTGCGCACCAGGGCGTTCATTTCGCCGCCGCTGCGCTTGCCCAGCAGGTCGATGACCCAACCAAAGCACCAAAGATTGGCGAAGATCATGCGGTACAGGAAGGTGGAGTGGCGGCCCAGAGTGTCAAACATTTGGGCCGCGGGGCCGTCAATATGGGCCTTGAAGGGCTTGTTTTCCAGCCGGGTGCAGGCTTTGGCCAGGACGCCCACCGGGGTGTGGGGCTTGGGGGCGGAGGCGTGGCCGCCGGCGGACTGGGTCTTGAACTGGGCGTTGATCATGCCCTTTTCCGCAATGCCGATGAGGCCGCAGGGGGCGGTGACGCCGGGGAAGACATTCTGCACCACAGCGCCGCCTTCATCTACCACCAGGGCGGGCTGGATGTGGTGATCCACAAAATACTGCACGATGTTGGGCGCGCCCTTGCCGTTGACCTCTTCACCGCCGGAGAAGGCGAAGTAGATGTCATGCTCCGGGACAAACCCCTTGCCGATCAGATGGTTGGCGGCATACAGGATGCCGTTGAAGGTGACCTTGGTATCCAGAGTTCCCCGGCCCCACAGAACGCCGTCTTCGATGATGGCGCTGAAGGGGGGCTTTTCCCACTTGCTCTCGTCTACAGGGACGACATCGTAGTGGGCCATGAGGACGGCCGGCTCTTTTTCACTCTTGCCCGGCCAGCGCAGCAGCAGCGCCCGGTCCGGAAGCTGATTGAAGGAGCAGACATCAAATACCCGGGGGTACAGGGAAGGCAGCATGGAGATCAGCTTCTTGAATTCAGCCTCATCTTCCAGGGCAGGATCGTTGTAGGAAACGGTCTTGCACTTGATTAGCTCCGCCAAGTTGCCGATGGCCTTGTCGGTGTTGAAGGCAACTTCTTCCGGGGTGGTAGCGGCCTGGGCTTTGGGCCGAAACAGCGCGGTGCGGATCAGGACGATGGCCAGGAACAGGCCGATTACACCCAAAACAATGTAGCCGGGCATTACAGTACACCTCGCTTATACAGGATGCGGCCCACAGCGATGGTGAACAGGGCGCTCACCGGCACCATGATGCCCACGGTGCCTTCGTTCAGGGCGGGGATAAAAATGAACAGGATCAGCATCAGGCCGATGGGGGCCAGGGACAGCTTCCAGTTCTTGCTGACGAACGCCACGCCCAGGCCGCCAAAGAGGGCGGACAGGATCTGCTGGAAGGCAGGCTGCAGCACCGGTGCTTCCAAAACGGGGGTCAGGGGAACGATGCAGATGACGCCCACGATGATGATCAGGGTGGTGACGATGGAGGAGGTGGCGATGGCGATGGTGGAGATGACTTCGCCCTCCTCGCTGTTGGCGCTGACGCCGTTCTGCTCCAATGCGTTCAGGGCGCAGGGGAGCTTCAGATTGGAGATGTTGCCGGTGACGAAGCTTAAGTAGGAGCCGCCGGCACCCAGCATGGGGACGAAGGTAACGGTCTCAATGGCACCAACTGCCCAGTACATGGGCGCGGTAGCCACCAGGCCCACACCCAGGGCGCCCCAATCCGGGGTCACGCTGAAGAGAATGGCAACGGTCATGGGGAAGAGCATAAGCAGCACCATGACGCTCAGGTTCCAAATGCGGCCGTCACGATGGACGGAATCAATGTAAGACAGGTTCTTTTTCATTTCGCTACCTCCTTAACCCAGCCATGCGGTGAAGGGGATGGCGGAGGCCATGCCCACAATGAGGCTGATGGGAAGGGCGTATTCGCTGAGCCACTTCAGCTTGGGCTTGCGCATGGCAAGGCCGCAGATGACCATGGTCAGCGCGGATACCACCATGACGCAAACAGGAACCAGGCCGGAGGTGGAGGAGTACTGCACTACCTTGTCCACCTTTTCGCCCACTTCGTTGACCTCCTTTTCGATGACGGTGACCATGCCATTGGCATCGGCGGTCCACAGCCGGGAAACGTTGCTGAATACGAAACCCAGGAATGCGGAGATCATACCGATGAACAGAGCGTTCTGGAAAATATCCGCCCACTTGGCGTCCCGGTTACTCAGGCTGGACAGGCCGCTTTGCAGCTTTTTGCCGATGACCGGCACCAGCCAAATGCCCAGCATGATGGAGATGGTCATGACCAGCAGCACGTTGACATATTGCTGGGCGGTCAGAGGGGTGGGGGAACCCAGAGATTGGAACATGGCCGACAGGGCGTTGTTGGCGGCCACGGTCTCATAGCTCATGGAGCCAACCACGCTCAGCCGCAGCCAGGGCAGGGGAAGGCCCAGCTTCTTGCTCAGGGTGATGATACTGATGACGATGGCCACCGCCGGGGCGATGGTAAAGACGGCAGCGGTTTGAATGGTCTTGCGCAGTTTTTTCTGGTCCATACCCAGCTCCTTGCTGCGCTTGAGGGCCTTAACGAGGAAGTAGATGGACTGGGCTAAAACCACGGCCACCAGGATCCCCGCCAGGACAAACAGGATCGGATGGTTTACACGAAATTCCAAAGCGAAACACCTCCTAAAAGAATGTAGTTATCATACCACAAATACCGGAAAATGACAAGGAGAAAAAGACAGATGTGCGCTCGGCGCGGAAAAACGGAGCAGATCAACCGATGCGCCCTGGAATTTACAGCTTTCTTTTGCGGAAAAAGGGAGAAATTAGCCTTGCTATTTCGCCGGGAATCTGCTACACTTTAATCGTGTTTGTTACAGAAGGAGGCCTAAAAATGGCAGGGATTGCTTTTGACAACGACAAATATCTACAGACCCAATCGGAGCATATCCGTCAGCGGATCGCGCAGTTTGGCGGCAAGCTGTTTTTGGAATTCGGCGGCAAGCTGTATGACGACAACCATGCATCCCGGGTACTGCCCGGTTTTCAGCCGGACAGCAAGCTGAAGATGCTGCTGCAGCTGAAGGACCAGGTGGAAATGGTCATCGCCATCAACGCTGCGGATATTGAGAAGAATAAGGTCCGGGGCGACCTGGGCATTACCTATGACCTGGACGTGATCCGCCTGATCGATATTTTCCGGGGCTTCGGCTTCTATGTTTCCAGTGTGGTGCTGACCCGGTACGATGATAAGCCGGCCACCAGGGCGTTCCAGGCCCGGTTGGAGGGCTTGGGTGTGCGGGTGTACCATCACTACGCCATCGAGGGCTATCCTTCCAACATCGCCCATATCGTCAGCGACGAGGGTTACGGCCGCAATGATTATATCGAGACCCAGCGGGAGCTGGTGGTGGTCACCGCCCCCGGTCCCGGCAGCGGCAAGCTGGCCACCTGCCTGAGCCAGCTGTACCATGAGCATAAGCGGGGTGTCCAGGCGGGCTACGCCAAGTTCGAGACCTTCCCGGTGTGGAATCTGCCTCTGAATCACCCGGTGAACCTGGCCTATGAGGCAGCCACCGCGGATCTTTCCGATGTGAATATGCTCGATCCCTTCCATTTGGAAGCTTACGGGGTTACTACCGTCAACTATAACCGGGATGTGGAAGCCTTCCCCGTGCTGGTGGCCATGTTTGAAAAGATCCTGGGCCAGTGTCCCTACAAGTCTCCCACGGATATGGGCGTCAATATGCTGGGCAACTGCATCATCGATGATGAGGCTGCCCGGGAAGCCTCCCGCCAGGAAATCATCCGCAGATATTACGCGGCCCTGTGCGATCAGAAGCAGGGCAAGGCTACCGAGGATATGGTGCTGAAGCTGGAGCTTTTGATGAAGAAGGCCAGCGTGGAACCCGGCGCCCGTAAGGTGGTGGCAGCGGCCCTGGATAAGGCTGCTGAGACCGGTAAGCCTGCCGCTGCGGCCCAGCTGCCTGACGGCCGGATCGTTACCGGCAAAACCTCTAACCTGCTGGGTGCTTCCGCGGCCCTGCTGCTCAATGCCCTGAAGGCTTTGGGCGGCATCCGGGATGAGCTACACCTGATCTCTCCCGTGGTCATCGACCCCATTCAGCACCTGAAGACGGAGCATTTGGGCAATCGGAACCCCCGGCTGCACACCGATGAGGTGCTGATCGCCCTGTCTATCAGCGCGGCAACCAATCCCACTGCGGAGCTGGCCATGGAGCAGCTGAGCAAGCTCCGGGGCTGTGAGATCCACTCTTCTGTGATCCTGTCTGCTGTGGACGAGAAGACCTTCACGCCGCTGGGTGTGAACCTGACCTGCGAACCCCGCTACAAGCAGTAAAAAGACGCAAGATAAGGCGCGGTGCCATTTGGCACCGCGCCTGTTTTTTGTATGGAATGGGGAAAATCCGGTTTGTTTATCTGCAACGCAGTCTTTGTAGGGTGGGGTCATGACCCCACCGACCACCTGGGCAATTTTTGCGTTTTTGGATTTGCGCAAATTCGCTTTTGCATAGATTTTTCCTGTACAAAAATCCAAACGGATCGGCGCGGTCATGACCGCGCCCTACGAAAGGGGTGTTCAAACGGCTCGATAAATCCTAAGTTAGCGATGCTTCCAGGTGCTCTTGGACAGGAGAATCAGGATGGGGAAGATCTCCAATCTGCCTGCCAGCATATCTACAATGAGTACCAACTTGGACACGACCCCATAGTCGGCATAGTTGCAGGTGGGGCCTACAGCTTCCAGGCCCGGGCCGATGTTATTGAAGCAGGCCAGCACCGCGGAAATGTTGGTAGTCACAGAGAAACCGTCCAGGGAGATGAGGATAAAGCTCGCCGCCATAAGGATGGTATAGGCTGCCAGGTATGCGTTGGTGTTTTCCAGCACCTGTTCGTCCACCACAGCACCGCTGTTGCGGACCAGCTGTACCTTTTTCGGGTGCAGGACCTTGCGGATATTCCGGCGCAGGCTCTTCATCAGCAGCAGCACCCGGGCCACCTTGATGCCGCCACCGGTGGAGCCGGCACAGGCACCGATGATCATCAGGCCCAACAAAATGGCTTTGGAGAAACTGGGCCACAGGTCGAAATCCGTGGTGGCAAAGCCGGTGGTGGTGATGATACTGGAGACCTGAAAGGCGCTGTGACGGATGGTCTCCTCCAGGGTGGCGTAAACGCCCCGGAGATTCAGGACAATGAGGACGATGGCGCCCACAACAATGCCCCAGTACAGCCGCAGCTCTTCGTCCCGGAATACGCTGCGGAACTGGCCCAACAGCAGCAGGTAATAGCAGCTGAAATTCACACCGAACAACAGCATGAATACGGTGGTCACGTTCTGCAGGTAGGGGGAGTAGCCGGCCATGGAATCGTTTTTGATGCCAAAACCGCCGGTGCCGGCAGTGCCGAAGGCGGTACAGACCGCGTCAAACACATCCATTCCGCCAAACAGCAGGAACAGGAAATCGAGCAAAGTCAGCGCGATATACAGCAGGTACAGGATCGCTGCGGTTTTGCGCATTTTCGGCACCAGCTTGCCCACATTGGGGCCGGGGCTTTCCGCCCGCATCAGGTGCATGGTAAAGCCGGAGCCTTTGCTGTCCCCGGGACTCAGGGCCAGCAGGAATACCAGCACGCCCATGCCGCCCAGCCAATGGCTGAAGCTGCGCCAGTAGAGGATGCCCTTGGAAAGCCCCTCCACATTGGCCACCACAGAAGCGCCGGTGGTGGTGAAGCCGGAAACCATCTCAAACAGGGCGTCGATATACCGGGGGATCTCCCGGGACAGATAGAAGGGCAGACAGCCCAGCAAACTCATGACGATCCAACTGATGCTGACACAGACCAGGCCTTCCTTAGCACCGAAGGCGGTGGGGGCGCTTTTGCACAGCAGATACAAAACCGCGGTTGCCAGCGCCAGGATCAAAATGGTCTGCAGGAAGGCCCAAACGGCTGCGGTTTCTCCATAGCAAAGGCTGAGAATCAGGGCAGGAAGCATGAACAGCCCTTCAATCAGCAGGGTTTGGGAAAGGAATTTTCCCACGACTCGGTAGTTCATGGCTGCCCCCTTATCCCAGGAAAATGTCACCCAGCTGGTGCAGGACGCCACGGCCGCTGGTGACGACGACCACCACATCTCCCTTGCGGAAGACAGAGTTGCCGTTGGGAACTTCAGAAACAGCGCCGTGGGTGATGCTGGCGATCAGCACATTGGGCTTCAGCCGCAGATCCTTCAGGGGAATGCCGCAGTTGGGAGTGTTGTCATCCACCAGGAATTCCACAGCCTCTACCTGACCGTCGGCAATGGTGTGGACGGAGATGGCAGCGCCGGTCTGATTCTGCATGGCACGGACATAGCGGATGATGTTGTTGCAGCACAGATCCTTGGGGCTGACCACGCTGCCCAGGGAGAGCGCGTCGATGATGTTCCGGTTCTCCACGTGGCCCAGCTTGGTGATTACCTGGGGGATGTTTTGGGAGGAGCCGTAGAGGGAAATAATCATATTCAGTTCGTCCATGCCCGTCAAGGTCACCAGAGCATCGCTGCTGGCGGCGCCCTCCTGCTCCAGCAGGTGCTGGTCGGTGGCATCGCCGTGGACGATGCAGGTGTTGGGCAGCAGGGCAGACAGCTCCCGGCAGCGGTCGTAGTCGCTTTCGATCAGCTGGACGGAAACGCCGTCCTTTTCCAGGAGGCTTGCCAAATAATAGCTGACCCGTCCGCCGCCGCACAGGATGACTCGCCGGGCCCGGCGGGGAATGGCACCCAGGTTTTTCAGCATAGCCGAAAGGTTGGCGGTGGGGGCGGTGACGAAGACCCGGTCGCCTTCCCGGAGGATGAAATTACCGCCGGGAGCAACGGCGTTGCCGCTGCGCAGAACGGCGCACACCAGGACCTTGGTCTTGACGATGCCGGCCATTTCGATCAGGGATACATTGCACAGCTTGCTGCTGCGGTCGATCCGCAGCTCCACGATCTCAGTACGGCCCTTGGCGAAGGTGTCCCGACGCAGGAAGCCGGGGTAACGCAGCAGCCGGTGGATCTCCACGGCAGCCTGCTTTTCCGGATTGATAGACATGGAAAGGCCAAAGACATCCCGCATTTTGAAGATCTGATCCAAATATTCCGGATTTCGGATCCGCGCGATGGTATGCAGCTTGGGATTGAGGCCATGGGCGGTGGTGCAGCACAGCAGATTGATCTCATCCGCATTGGTCACAGCGATGAGCAGTTCCGCATCCTTCACACCGGCCTGAAGCAGCACAGACATGGAGGCGCAGTTACCCTGCACCGCGATGATGTCGAAGCGCTCCATACCCGCTTCCAGCACATGGCGGCTGGAGTCGATGAGGGTGATGTCATGCTTTTCCGCAGAGAGCTGGCGGGCCAGGGTGATGCCGACTTTGCCGCCGCCTGCAATGATAATGTTCATAGAAATACCTCCGTTTTGAAGGATATCATTTTCATTATAACAGCAACCTGCGAAAAATACAAGAACCGACGATTATTTTCCCAAAAGACGCACAAAATATGGGGACAAAATCTGCCGGCATGGGAAGGAAGTTGCAAAAAAATTTCCGTTTCGGGCGGAAAAATAGAAATTTCCTGTTGAAAAATCCGTCGGTTTGCTGTATAACTATTGTGTTGTTTTATTCTAGCCGAGTGTTGGCTTTTTCCGCATTCGGGAAATGAGGTCTTTTTATGGAGAGAAAAGTCGGTACTACTTCCAGAGGCATTCGCTGCCCCATTATCCGGGAAGGCGATGATCTGGCGAATATCGTTGTGACCAGCGTTTTGGAGGCCGCCAAGAGCGAAGGCTTCCAGCTCAACGACCGGGATGTGGTCGCTGTTACGGAGTCCGTGGTCGCCCGTTCTCAGGGCAACTATGCTTCCGTGGACGCCATTGCCAAGGACGTGAAGACGAAGCTGGGCGGCGGCACCGTGGGTGTCATTTTCCCCATCCTGTCCCGTAACCGTTTCGCAATTTGCCTGCGTGGTATCGCCCGGGGCTGCAAGAAGATCGTGCTGATGCTCAGCTACCCCTCTGACGAAGTGGGCAACGAGCTGGTTTCCCTGGATCAGCTGGACGAGGCCGGTGTGAACCCCTACTCCGATGTGCTGACCGAGGAGAAGTACCGGGAGCTGTTCGGCCAGAATCTGCATCCGTTCACCCTGGTGGACTATGTCCAGTACTACGGTGACCTGATCCGGGAAGAGGGCGCAGAGGCAGAGATCATCTTCGCCAACAACCCCCGTGTCATCCTGAACTATACCAAGAATGTGCTGACCTGCGATATCCACAGCCGTGCCCGCACCAAGCGCATCCTCCGTGCTGCCGGCGCAGAAGTGGTCTGCGGCCTGGATGATATCCTGAACGCCAGCGTCGACGGCAGCGGCTATAATGAGAAGTTTGGCCTTCTGGGCTCCAACAAGTCCACCGAAGGCACCATCAAGCTCTTCCCCAAGGAATGCACCGACCTGGTGCTGGACATTCAGGATCGCTTCCTGAAGGCCACCGGCAAGTGCATCGAGGTCATGGTCTACGGTGACGGCGCTTTCAAGGATCCCGTGGGCAAGATCTGGGAACTGGCTGACCCCAGCGTTTCCGTGGCCAACACCCCCGGCCTGGAGGGTACTCCCAACGAGCTGAAGCTGAAGTACCTGGCGGACAACGATTTCGCAGACCTCAGCGGTGACGCTCTGAAGAAGGCCATCGAGCAGCGCATCCGTGAGAAGGGCGACCTGGCCGGCTCCATGGCTTCCCAGGGCACCACCCCCCGCCGCCTGACGGACCTCATTGGCTCCCTGTGTGACCTGACCTCCGGCTCCGGTGACAAGGGTACCCCCATCATCCTGGTGCAGGGCTACTTCGACAATTACACCAACTGATCGGACTTCCGAAAACAGATCAGCCTCCCTGTGAGATTTTGAACCGAACCAGTAAAACTGGACAATAGACAAAAAGCCCCCTGATGTAGGATAATAACTACATTAGGGGGTATTGTTATGCCAAAGAGAAAATATGTGCAGATCAAGCTGGTTGAGGATCAAATTCAGTTAATGCGGGC